>NZ_CP129104.1:2669829-2939986 GCF_030406605.1 Curtobacterium sp. 458
ACGGTCTGGCCTGGACCACCACGCTACGTGCTCGAGTTGCCGGAGCACAGCGATCGAGATGTCGTACTCCGCCCGGGACTTGCGGTCGCCGATCGACCAGACGAACCTCCGCCAGGCGTGGTCGCGGTTCGCCACCCTGCGCGACTGGAACGCGCCGAACCAACTGACGACGGCGGCGCAGATCGCGGCGACCGCGGCGATGACCGCGCTGACGAGTGCTGTCTCCATGCCCCGATCCTCCGTCGCACGCGCCGGCCACGGACGCGACGCGAGCCGACCTGTGGAACGCGCGCCGTGCCTCCCGGCTGTGCAGGGACCGTCCTCGTACCCGCACCGCACCTGCCGGACCCAGGCCACGGGAGCACACTGGGTCGGTGCCCACCCCGCCCCGCCTGAGTGACCTCGGCCAGCAGGACGCGGACGTCGGCAGCCTGCGAACCCGCGGCCGCCGCTTCGCTGAGCTCCTGCGCATCGCCCGACGTCACCACCTCGTCCCGTTCCGCCGCCTCGACTTCTCCCGGGATCCGGGAACGAGCGACCTGCGGCGTGACCAGGCCGAACACCTGCGCCGAGCCCTCGAGGAGGCCGGCGGCGGGTTCGTGAAGATGGGGCAGCTGCTCTCCACCCGCGACGACCTGCTCCCGGACGAGTGGACCGAGGGGCTCGCCCACCTGCAGCGGAACGTGACGCCCGCGCCGGCCGGCCAGGTCGCCGAGCTCCTCGCGACGGAACTGCACGCACCCGTCGACGAGGTCTTCGCGTCGTTCGACCCGGAGCCCGTCGCCGCCGCGTCGATCGCGCAGGTCCACCGTGCGCGCCTGCACGACGGCACCGAGGTCGCGGTCAAGGTGCAACGGCCCGGCATCGACACCGCCGTCCGTCGCGACGTCGACATCGCGCTGCGGGTCGTGCGGTTCCTGGCGCGGACGAGCACGGAGGCGCGGCAGGTCGGCGTCGTCGACGTGGCGGCGCAGTACGCGGCGGACCTGGTGCGGCAGGTCGACTTCTCCTCCGAGGCCCGGAACCTCGCCGCGCTCCGCGCCGCGCAGGCCAGGAGTGCCCGTCCCGACGAGGTGTACCTCCCGGTGCCGTACCCGGAGCTGTCCGGTCGTCGCGTGCTCGTGATGGAGTTCCTCGAGGGCGACACGCTCAGCGCGCTGCGCGCCGAGCGGTCGGACCGCGACCTCGACGCGCCGATGCGCGCGATCCTCCGCGCGTTCCTGCGGCAGGTGGTCTTCGACGGCCTGTACCACGCGGACCTCCACCCGGGGAACGTCGTGCTCCTGCCCGACGGCCGGCCCGCGTTGATCGACTTCGGATCGGTCGGGAGGCTCGACCCCGGTCTCCGGGACACGGTCCAGGAACTGCTGGCCGGCTACCTCCAGGACGACACGGCCCGGATCGCCGACAACGTCCTGCGGATGGCTCCCGTGCGCGATGCCCGCGACGAGGTCGACTTCCGTCGGGACATCGCGCGCTTCGTCGCGGACGAGCTCGGTCCCGGTGCCCGCATCGGCGTGCAGACCGTGGACGACGCCGTGGAGGTCTTCGGGCGCTACCGGCTGAAGCCACCGCCGGACTTCGTGGCGGCGGCACGGGCGCTCGCGATCTTCGAGGGCACGCTCCGGACGCTGACGCCCTCGTTCGACCTCCTCGAGGAGTCGCGGGACCTCGCGAAGCAGCAGATCCGCGACCAGCTGCGGCCGTCGGCGCTGCGGGACGTCGCGGTGCGTGAGCTGTTCGGCGTCGTGTCCGCGGCGCGGAAGCTCCCACGTCGGGTCGATCGCATCACGGAGGCGCTCGAGTCCGGGCGGCTCTCGGTGAACATCCGGCTGTTCGGGGACCGGCAGGACCGCCGGCTCGTGACCGGGCTCATCCGGCGCATCCTGCTCGTGCTGCTCGGGTCGGGCGCCGGGATCCTGTCGATCGTGTACCTGACCCTGCCGGCCCGTCCGTCGGCGGTGCTCTCGACGGGAGCGGCGGGCGGGCTGCTCGGCGGGGCGACGGTCGTGCTGCTCGGGTGGGCGGCGATCGACGCGTGGCGGGCGCGGCGGCGGGACTGAGGCGGCCGGGGCGGACCCGTCCGCTACACTCGTCGGGGCGTCGCGCCGATCCGGCCAGCGACCGCCGCGCCGGGCCGAAGTGCCCGCGAGACCTTCACAACACCATCGAACGGAAGACCCATGGCGAGCACCACTGACATCAAGAACGGCGCCGTTCTCATCATCGACGGCCAGCTCTGGTCGGTCGTCGAGTTCCAGCACGTCAAGCCGGGCAAGGGCGGTGCGTTCGTCCGCACGAAGCTCAAGAACGTCGTCTCCGGCAAGGTCGTGGACCGCACGTTCAACGCGGGCGCCAAGATCGACACCGCGACCGTCGACCGCCGCGACTACCAGTACCTGTACCAGGACGGCGAGTCGTACGTGTTCATGGACACCGACACCTACGACCAGATCCCCGTCTCGGAGACCGTCGTCGGCGACGCGAAGAACTACCTCCTCGAGTCCGCCATGGTCACCATCGCGATGAACGAGGGCAACCCGCTGTACATCGAGCTCCCGACGTCGATCGTCACCGAGGTCGAGACCGAGCCGGGTCTCCAGGGCGACCGCTCGTCCGGTGGCACGAAGGACGCGACGATCATCGCGACCGGTCACCGCATCCAGGTCCCGCTGTACCTGGAGAGCGGCACCACCGTGAAGATCGACACGCGCGACGGCAGCTTCCTCGGCCGCGTCAACAACTAGGCGACGCCGTATGAGTGCTCGTTCGAAGGCCCGCAAGCGCGCCCTCGACATGCTGTACGTGGCGGAGGTCCGCGAGCTGCCGATCGCGGACGTCCTCGCGACGGAGACCGTCCGGCACCTCGACCAGCCCGAGCGCGCCTCGAGCTGGGACTACGCCCGGCAGATCGTCACGGGTGTGGACGAGGCCCGGCACGAGATCGACTCCGTGATCGTCGACCACGCCCAGGGCTGGTCGATCGCCCGGATGCCGGTGCTCGACCGCTGCATCCTCCGCATGGGCGTGTGGGAGCTCCGCTTCAACAGCGAGGTGCCCGACGCCGTCGCGATCGCCGAGGCCGTCGAGCTCGCGCAGTCCCTGTCCACCGAGGAGTCCGCGGGCTTCGTCAACGGTGTGCTCGGGGCGGTCGCCGGCGGTCGGGTCAGCGGGTCGAAGCAGCAGGATGCACCGTCCGGTCGGACGGTCGCAGGGGGCCAGGAGTCCCGGTAGGGTTGACCACGTCAGCGTCCTTTAAGTCCGTCCGGTGAGGCGGGGAAGGAGGTCGGCGTGGGTACCCGAACGGTCCTGCAGAACACCGACATCACGCGTGCCTTGACACGCATCGCGCACGAGATCCTCGAGGCCAACCACGGCGCCTCGGACCTCGTGCTCCTGGGCATCCCGACACGGGGTGCCGTCCTGGCGGAGCGCCTCGCCGCGATCCTGGCCGACATCGAGCCCGAGTGGGCGGCCGACCGCGAGCAGCGGCTCGGCACCCTCGACGTGACGATGCACCGTGACGACCTCGGCCACGGCATCGGGCGGGCGCCGCACCGGACGACGATCCCGACGAGCGGCATCGACGGCAAGGTCGTCGTGCTCGTCGACGACGTGCTCTACTCCGGCCGCACCGTCCGGGCCGCGCTCGACGCCCTGCAGGGCATCGGCCGGCCGCGCGCCGTCCGGCTCGCCGTGCTCGTCGACCGGGGCCACCGCGAGCTCCCGATCCGCGCGGACCACGTGGGCAAGAACCTGCCGACCGCCTCCGACGAGCGGGTCACGCTGCGGCTGACCGAGACGGACGGCGCGGACGAGGTCGTCATCGAGCAGAGCGAGCAGAGCGCGCAGAGCGGGACGCAGTCGGGCGGTGCTGTCTGATGCGCCACCTCCTCTCCACCGCCGACCTCTCCCGCGCCGAGGCCGTCCACATCCTCGACGTCGCCGAGGAGATGGCCGAGGTCAACACGCGCGAGGTCAAGCGGCTCCCAGCCCTCCGCGGCAAGACGGTCGTGAACCTCTTCTTCGAGGACTCCACCCGGACCCGCATCTCGTTCGAGGCGGCCGCCAAGCGTCTCTCCGCCGACGTCATCAACTTCGCGGCGAAGGGATCGAGCGTCTCGAAGGGCGAATCGCTCAAGGACACCGTCCAGACCCTCGGTGCGATGGGCATCGACGGCATCGTGATGCGCCACGGCGCGTCCGGCGCCCCGCGGGTGCTCGCGGACGCCGACTGGATCGACGTCCCGGTCGTCAACGCGGGCGACGGCACGCACGAGCACCCGACGCAGGCCCTGCTCGACGCCTTCACGATGCGCCGCCGCCTGCACGGTGCGGCGAGCCGGGGCCAGGGCCTCGACGGCGTCCGCGTCGCGATCGTCGGCGACGTCCTGCACAGCCGCGTGGCACGCAGCAACGCCTGGCTCCTCCGCACGCTCGGCGCCGAGGTCACGTTCGTCGCCCCGCCGACGCTGCTGCCCGCCGTGGACCGCCCGTTCGGCGCCGCGGTCCACCACGACCTCGACGTCGCCCTCGCCGAGGACCCGGACGTCGTGATGCTCCTCCGCATCCAGCAGGAGCGCATGCACGACGCCTTCTTCCCGAACGAGCGCGAGTACACGCGGCACTTCGGCCTCACGGCCGCTCGCGCCGCGGGTCTCCCCGAGCGCACGCTGATCATGCACCCCGGCCCGATGAACCGCGGCCTGGAGATCGCCGGCGTCGCCGCCGACGACCCGCGCTCGACGGTCGTCGAGCAGGTCGCCAACGGCGTGAGCGTGCGCATGGCCGTCCTCTACCTCGCCCTGACGGGCGACCACGACGCGAAGGAGTCCGTCGCATGACCGCCCACCTCATCCGCGGCGCGCAGCTGGTCGACGGCACGCGCGCCGACATCCGCCTGGAGGCACGGCGCATCACCGCGGTCGGGTCCGGTCTCGACACGGCCGGCGCCACGGTCGTCGACGCCGACGGGCTGATCGCCCTGCCCGGCCTCGTGGACCTGCACACCCACCTCCGCGAACCCGGCGGCGAGGAGTCCGAGACGGTCCGCACCGGCTCGCGCGCAGCGGCCGCCGGCGGGTTCACCGCCGTGAACGCGATGGCGAACTCGAACCCGGTGGCGGACACCGCCGGCGTGGTCGAGCAGGTGCAGGCGCTCGGGGACGACGCGGGCTACGTCACGGTCCGCCCGATCGGCGCGGTGTCGCAGGGCCTGCAGGGCACCCACCTCTCGGAGATCGGGGCGATGGCGACGAGCCGCGCGCGGGTCCGGGTGTTCTCGGACGACGGCTCCTGCGTGGCGGACCCGCTGCTCATGCGTCGGGCGCTCGAGTACGTCAAGGGCTTCGGCGGTGTCATCGCGCAGCACGCCCAGGAGCCGCGGCTCACGCTCGGCGCCCAGATGAACGAGGGTCGACTCTCGTCGGAGCTCGGCCTCGCGGGCTGGCCGGCCGTGGCAGAGGAGGCGATCATCGCTCGCGACGTCCTGCTCGCCGACCACGTCGGCGCACGCCTGCACGTCTGCCACGTCTCGACCGCGGGCAGCGTCGAGGTGATCCGGTGGGCGAAGTCCCGCGGGATCGACGTCACGGCCGAGGTCACGCCGCACCACCTGGTGCTGACCGAGGACCTCATCGCCGGCGTCGACGGCGCGCCGGGGTACGACGCCCGCTACAAGGTCAACCCGCCGCTCCGTGCCCGCGAGGACGTCGAGGCGCTCCGGGCCGCCCTCGCAGACGGCACGATCGACATCGTCGCCACCGACCACGCGCCGCACACCGCCGAGGCGAAGTGCTGCGAGTGGCCCGCCGCCGCGAACGGCATGGTCGGCCTCGAGTCCGCGCTGAGCGTCGTGCAGTCCGCCGTGGTCGACTCCGGGCAGCTCGCCTGGTCGGACGTCGCCCGCGTGCTCTCCGAGGCGCCGGCACGCATCGGCCAGGTCGAGGGCCACGGGCAGCGGATCGCCGAGGGCGCGCCGGCCGAGGTCACCCTCTACGACCCGAGCGCGTCGCGGGAGTTCGCCGTGACAGACCTCGCCGGCCAGTCGCAGAACTCGCCGTACCTCGGCATGCGGCTGCCCGGCCGGGTCGTCGCGACGTTCCACCACGGCTACCCGACCGTGCTCGACGGTGCGGTCGTCGACGACGAGACGGTCGCGGCGCGCGCAGCCGAGACGGTCGCGGCGCACGCCGCCGCGGCCCGGGAGGCGGCACGGTGAGCGGCGACGCCTCCCGGTGGCTCACCGGGGGAGTCATCCTCCTCCTGGTGGCCCTGCTGTTCCTCGCGATGGCGCGCACCTGGCGGACCCGGAGCCGCGCGCAGGCCGCAGCCGTGCCTCCCGTCCCGGTCCCGGCCGACCCGGGTCCGCAGGTCGGGTCGTGGGACGGCTTCACCGTCGCGACGACCCGCGCCGACCAGCCGCTGGAGCGCATCACCGCCGGCGGTCTCGGCTTCCGCAGCCGCGGGGGCGTGACCGTCCACGAGCACGGCGTGGTGCTGCACCACGCCGGGGCACCCGACCGCTGGGTCGCGACCGACGCCGTCCGTGGCGCCGACCGCGCCACGTGGGCCATCGACCGAGTGGTCGAGCCCGGGGGACTGGTCCGTCTGCGATGGACGGCGACCGGCGCCGCAGGTGCGACGGACCTCGACACCTACTTCCGGTTCCCGGAGGGCGACGCGGCAGCAGCACTCGCCGCCCTGCAGGGACCGACGACGAAGCACGAGCACCCGCATACCGCGGGCGAAGGGACGAACTGATGACACGCGAACGGGCCGTACTGGTCCTCGAGGACGGCACCCGCTACGAGGGACGGGCGTACGGCGCCCGAGGCCGGTCCCTGGGTGAGGTGGTCTTCGCGACCGGCATGACCGGGTACCAGGAGACGCTGACCGACCCGTCCTACGCCGGGCAGATCGTGGTGCAGACCGCGCCGCACATCGGCAACACGGGTGTGAACGACGAGGACCCCGAGTCCCGCCGCATCTGGGTGGCCGGGTACGTGGTCCGCGACCCCAGCCGGATCGTGTCGAACCACCGGGCGAACGCCACGCTGGACGACCACCTCGTCCGTGACGGCATCGTGGGCATCTCCGGGGTCGACACGCGGGCGCTCACCCGTCGGATCCGCGACGCGGGCGCGATGAAGGGCGGCGTGTTCAGCGGCCCCGAGGCGGACCTGTCGGCGGACGAGCAGCTCGCGGCCGTCCGCGACCAGGCCGCGATGACCGGTGCGAACTTCTCCGCGACGGTGTCCACGCCCGAGACCTACGTGGTCCCCGCGGTGGGCGAGCAGATCGGCCGGCTGGCCGTGCTCGACCTCGGCGTGAAGGCCTCGACCACCCGGTACCTCGCCGAGCGCGGGTTCGAGGTGCACGTCGTGCCGCAGGACATCACCGCCGAGGCGCTCGAAGCCCTGGCTCCCGACGCGTTGTTCTACTCGAACGGCCCCGGCGACCCGGCGGCGAGCGACGCCCAGGTGGAGCTCCTGCAGGACAGCCTGAAGACCGGTCGCCCGTTCTTCGGCATCTGCTTCGGCAACCAGCTGCTCGGCCGCGCGCTCGGCTTCGGCACGTACAAGCTGCCGTTCGGTCACCGCGGCATCAACCAGCCGGTGCTCGACACCACCACGGGCAAGGTCGAGATCACGAGCCAGAACCACGGCTTCGCGGTCGACGCGCCCCTCGGGGAGGTGATCGAGTCGCCCGCCGGGTTCGGCCGCGTCGAGGTCTCCCACTACTCCCTGAACGACCAGGTCGTCGAGGGCCTCCGCGCGCTCGACGTGCCCGCGTTCAGCGTGCAGTACCACCCCGAGGCGGCGGCCGGTCCGCACGACTCGATGTACCTGTTCGACCGGTTCGCGGACCTCGTCCGTGCCCGACGCGACGGCCGGCCGCTCGACGCGGCCACGGCCGACGCCACGACCCCCGCAGCCGACGTCACCAAGGAAGCCAACTGATGCCGAAGCGCGCAGACATCAACTCCGTCCTCGTCATCGGCTCCGGCCCGATCGTCATCGGGCAGGCCGCCGAGTTCGACTACTCGGGCACCCAGGCGTGCCGTGTCCTCCGCGCCGAGGGCGTCCGCGTCATCCTCGTCAACCCGAACCCGGCGACGATCATGACCGACCCCGACTTCGCCGACGCGACCTACATCGAGCCGATCACGAGCGCGTCGCTCGAGGAGATCATCAAGATCGAGCAGCCCGACGCGGTCCTGCCGACCCTCGGCGGCCAGACGGCGCTCAACGCGGCGATCAAGCTCGACGCCGAGGGGATCCTCGAGAAGTACGGCGTCGAGCTCATCGGCGCCAAGGTCGACGCGATCCAGCGCGGCGAGGACCGCCAGCTCTTCAAGGAGCTCGTGCTCGAGTCCGGCGCCGACGTCGCCCGCAGCCACATCGCGCACACCCTCGACGAGGCCAAGGAGTACGCGGCCGACCTCGGGTACCCGCTCGTCGTCCGCCCGTCCTTCACGATGGGTGGCCTCGGCTCGGGCTTCGCCTACAACGAGGAGGAGCTCGTCCGCTTCGTCGGTGACGGCCTCCAGTCCAGCCCGACCACCGAGGTGCTGCTCGAGGAGTCGATCCTCGGCTGGAAGGAGTACGAGCTCGAGCTCATGCGGGACAACTTCGACAACACGGTCGTCATCTGCTCGATCGAGAACGTCGACCCCGTCGGTGTCCACACGGGCGACTCGATCACGGTCGCCCCGGCCCTGACGCTGACGGACCGCGAGTACCAGAACATGCGGAACATCGGCATCGACATCATCCGCCGCGTGGGCGTCGACACCGGTGGCTGCAACATCCAGTTCGCGGTCGACCCGTCGAACGGCCGGATCATCGTCATCGAGATGAACCCCCGCGTGTCGCGCTCGTCGGCCCTGGCATCGAAGGCGACGGGCTTCCCGATCGCGAAGATCGCCGCGAAGCTCGCCATCGGGTACCGCCTCGACGAGATCCAGAACGACATCACGCGGGTGACGCCGGCGAGCTTCGAGCCGACGCTCGACTACGTCGTCGTGAAGACCCCGCGGTTCGCGTTCGAGAAGTTCCCGGCCGCCGACGCCACCCTCACCACGACGATGAAGAGCGTCGGCGAGGCGATGGCGATCGGCCGGAACTACGCCACGGCGCTGCAGAAGTCGCTCCGCTCGCTCGAGAAGCGCGGCTCGTCGTTCCACTGGGACACCCCGGCGGCCGAGCTCGACAAGGACGCGCTGCTGGAGAAGTCGAAGACCCCGACGGACGGCCGGATCGTCACGGTGCAGCAGGCGCTCGTCGCCGGCGCCACCGCGGACGAGGTCTTCGAGGCCACGAAGATCGACCCCTGGTTCATCGACCAGATCGTCCTCATCAACGAGGTCGCCGACGAGGTGCGCGCTGCGGAGACGCTCGACGCGGACACCCTGCGCTGGGCGAAGGAGCACGGCTTCAGCGACGCCCAGATCGCGAGCCTGCGGGGGATCTCCGAGCAGGAAGCGCGCGACGCCCGGCACGCGCTCGGCATCCGTCCGGTCTTCAAGACCGTCGACACCTGCGCCGGCGAGTTCCCGGCCCTCACGCCGTACCACTACTCGTCGTACGACACAGAGACCGAGGTCGTCGCGAGCGACCGCAAGAAGGTCGTCATCCTCGGCTCCGGTCCGAACCGCATCGGCCAGGGCGTGGAGTTCGACTACTCCTGCGTGCACGCGTCCTTCGCGCTGAGCGACGCCGGGTTCGAGACGATCATGATCAACTGCAACCCGGAGACCGTCTCCACCGACTACGACACGTCGGACCGCCTGTACTTCGAACCGCTGACCACCGAGGACGTCCTCGAGGTCATCGAGGCCGAGGCGGCGTCCGGCGAGCTCGTCGGCGTGGTCGTGCAGCTCGGCGGCCAGACGGCCCTCGGGCTCGCGAAGCCGCTCGAGGCAGCGGGGATCCCGATCCTCGGCACCTCGCCCGCGGCGATCGACTCCGCCGAGGAGCGCGGGCAGTTCTCGGCGATCCTCGACGAGGCGGGCCTCCTCGCGCCCCGCAACGGGACCGCGCACGACCTCGCGAGCGCGACCGCCGTGGCCGAGGAGATCGGCTACCCGGTCCTCGTCCGCCCGTCGTTCGTGCTCGGCGGTCGCGGCATGGAGATCGTCTACGACCCGACGGCCCTCGCCGACTACTTCGACCGGATGGCCGACCAGGCGATCATCGGCCCGGAGCTCCCGCTCCTGGTCGACCGCTTCCTCGACGACGCGGTGGAGATCGACGTCGACGCCCTCTTCGACGGGGAGCGCCTCTACATCGGCGGCATCATGGAGCACATCGAGGAGGCCGGCATCCACTCCGGCGACTCGGCGTGCACCCTGCCCCCGGTCGGACTCGGCAAGGCCGAGATCCGCGGCGTGGTCGAGGCGACCGAGCGGATCGCGCGCGGCATCGGCGTGCAGGGCCTGCTCAACGTCCAGTTCGCCATCGGCGCCGGCGTGCTCTACGTCCTCGAGGCGAACCCGCGCGCGAGCCGCACCGTGCCGTTCGTCTCCAAGGCGCTCGGCATCCCGCTCGCCAAGGCCGCGAGCCGCATCATGACGGGCACGAGCATCGACCAGCTCGTCACCGAGGGGCTCCTGCCCGAGCGTGACGGCTCGTCGGTGCCCGCGCAGGCCCCGGTCGCCGTCAAGGAGGCCGTGCTGCCCTTCCGCCGCTTCCGGACGCACGACGGCCAGGTCGTCGACTCGGTGCTCAGCCCCGAGATGCGCTCCACGGGCGAGGTCATGGGCATCGACCGCGACTTCCCGCGGGCGTTCCTCAAGTCGCAGGACGCCGCGTACGGAGGCCTGCCGACGAGCGGCACCGTCTTCGTGAGCGTCGCCGACACCGACAAGCGCCAGGTCGTCCTGCCGATCCACCGCCTCCAGCAGCTCGGCTTCACGATCACCGCGACCGAGGGCACCGCCGAGGTCCTCCGCCGCAACGGCATCGAGGTCACCCTCGTGGGCAAGTACAGCGAGGGCGGCGAGAGCGTCGTCGACCTGCTCGCCCGCGGCGAGGTCGACGTCGTCATCAACACGCCCTCCGGCGCGGCCGGGCGCGCGGACGGCTACGAGATCCGTGCGGCCACCGTCGCGGCGGACAAGCCGCTGTTCACGACGATCGCCCAGCTCGGCGCGGCGGTCGCCGCGATCGAGACGATCGGCACCGAGCACACGGTGCGCAGCCTGCAGGACTACGCGCTCGAGCGCGAGACCTGGTGACGGCCGGTCTCGTGGCTGCTGACACCCGGCCTGGGCCCACGCCGCCGGTTCCGGACCGACGCGCCAGCGGCGGTTCGGCCGTGCCGGTGGGGAGAGGCGCGCCCTCATTCGGCGTCCGGCTCGCGGCCGCCATGGCGTCGCGTTCCGCACTGTGCGTCGGCATCGACCCCCACGCCGCCACCCTGGCGGCGTGGGGGCTGGGCCGCGACGAGCAGGGCCTGACCGCCTTCGGGGCGACCCTCGTCGACGCGGCCGCCGGCCGCGCGGCGGTCGTGAAGCCGCAGATCGCGTTCTTCGAGGCCGCGGGGGTGCCGGGCTACCGTGCGCTCGACGCGACCCTGCGTCGGGCACGCGATGCGGGCCTCCTGGTCGTCGCCGACGTGAAGCGCGGCGACATCGGCAGCACCGGTGACGACTACGCGGAGGCCTGGGTCGACCGCGACGGGCCCTTCCGGGCCGACGCGATGACCGTGTCGCCGTACCTCGGCTACGGGTCGCTGCGCGGCACGATCGACACCGCCCGGGCGAACGGAGCCGGGGTCTTCGTGCTCGCGGCGACGAGCAACCCCGAGGCGCGCGTGCTGCAGACCGCGGTGCTCGCCGAGGGGCCGCGTGCCGGCCGGACCGTGGCGGCCGGTATCGTCGAGGACGTGGCAGACGACAACCAGAGCGCAGCCGAGCAGCCCCTCGGGGACGTCGGGCTGGTGCTCGGCGCGACCCTCGACCTCGACGACTTCGGGATCTCCGGCGACGACATCGGCACCGCGCCGGTGCTCGCGCCGGGCTTCGGTGCACAGGGTGCCCGCATCGAGGACCTCCGCTCGCTGTACGGCGCCCGCGCCGGGCAGGTGCTCGTGAACGAGTCGCGGGGCCTGCTCGTGGACGGCCCGGACGGCGTCGCCGCGCTCGTGGCCGACCGTGCCGACCGGATCGCCGCAGCGCTCGGAGCCGCCGCGTGACGGACGGTACCGACCGCGAGTCGCTCCCGGCCCACCGGAACCCGCCGGAGGTCGACCGTGTCGCCGCCGCGCAGGCCGCGGTGGCGGCGCGACGCGCCCGGGCCGCAGTGAAGGCCGCGATCGTCGCGGGGGAGCGGACGCCGCTCGAGGTCGCCCGTGCCGCGTGGTCCGACGAGGACGCCCCGGCGGAGAAGTCGCTCCGGGTCCGCGACCTCCTGACGTCGCTGCCCGGGATCGGCCCGGCGCGCGCGGACTCCGTGATGCAGACGCTGCGGATCGCGACCTCGAAGCGGCTCGGCGGGCTCGGTGTCCGACAGCGTTCGGCGCTGGCGGACTGGCTCGCCGCCCGCGGGCAGAAGCGCACGGCGTCGAAGCTCGTGGTGCTCGCCGGGCCGACGGCCGTCGGCAAGGGCACCGTCAGCGCGTACATCCGCGAGCACTTCCCGGACGTCAACCTGAGCGTGTCCGCGACGACCCGGAAGCCCCGCCCCGGCGAGGTCGACGGCGTGCACTACTACTTCGTGGACGACGCCGAGTTCGACAGGATGATCCGCGAGCGCGAGCTCCTCGAGTGGGCGACCGTGCACAACTCGTACCGCTACGGCACGCCCCGTCCGCCGATCGACCGCGCGCTCGACGCCGGCGACCGCGTGATGCTCGAGATCGACCTGCAGGGCGCCCGCCAGGTGAAGGACGCGATGCCCGAGGCGGTGCTGGTGTTCCTGCTACCGCCCACGTGGGAGGAACTGGTCCGCCGGCTCATCGGTCGCGGCACCGAGTCCGCCGAGGAACAGGCGCGCCGGCTCGAGACCGCGAAGGTCGAACTCGCCGCGCAGGACGAGTTCGACGTGAAGATCGTGAACTCCGATGTCAGCACCGCGGCAAACGAAGTCGTAGACTTGTTCACTGCGCCCTGACGGGCGACCGTATTCGTCCCTCGACAGGAGACACCATGGCCAACCCCCAGGGCATCATCGACCCGCCCATCGACGACCTGCTCGCCAAGGTCGAGTCGAAGTACGCGCTCGTGATCTTCGCGTCGAAGCGCGCCCGCCAGATCAACGACTACTACGCCGACCTGCACGAGGGCTCGCTCTTCGACAACGTCGGTCCGCTCGTCGACTCGACCATCGACGACAAGCCGCTCTCCGTCGCGCTCCACGAGATCAACGAGGACAAGCTGACGGTCACCAAGCAGCAGCAGCCCACCGACTGATCCCGGTGACGACGAGCAACCTGCGCCTCTTCACGTCCGAGTCGGTGACCGAGGGGCACCCCGACAAGATCTGCGACCAGATCTCGGACACCATCCTCGACGCCCTGCTCGAGGTCGACCCGCACGCGCGCGTCGCCGTCGAGACCATGGTGACGACGGGCCTCGTGCACGTCGCCGGTGAGGTCACCACCTCCGGCTACGTCGAGATCCCGAAGCTGGTCCGCGACGTGATCACGGGCATCGGGTACAACTCGTCCGAGGTCTCCTTCGACGGTCGCACCTGTGGCGTCGAGGTGTCGATCGGTGCGCAGTCCCCGGACATCGCGCAGGGCGTCGACGAGTCGCTCGACAGCCGCTCGGGTGCCGGCGTCGACCCGCTCGACCGCCAGGGTGCCGGCGACCAGGGCATCATGTTCGGCTTCGCGACGAACGAGACCCCCGAGTACATGCCCGTCGCCATCTGGCTCGCGCACCGGCTCGCCGAGCGTCTGGCCGCGGTCCGCAAGTCGGGCGAGCTGTCGTACCTCCGCCCGGACGGCAAGACGCAGGTGACGGTCGGGTACGACGGCGTGGTGCCGAAGACCGTCGAGACCGTCGTGCTCTCGACGCAGCACGCCCCGAGCGTCACGCTCGAGCAGCTCACCGCGGACGTCACGGAGCACGTGATCCGTCCGGTGCTCGCCCAGGTCGACCTCGATGCGTCGCACGTCGACGTCATCGTGAACCCGACCGGCCGCTTCGAGATCGGCGGTCCCCAGGGCGACGCGGGGCTCACCGGGCGCAAGGTCATCGTCGACACCTACGGCGGCGCCTCCCGGCACGGCGGCGGTGCCTTCTCGGGCAAGGACCCGTCGAAGGTCGACCGCTCGGCCGCGTACGCGCTCCGCTGGGTCGCGAAGAACGCCGTCGCCGCGGGCCTCGCCGACCGGCTCGAGGTCCAGGTCGCCTACGCGATCGGCCGTGCCAAGCCCGTCGGACTGTACGTCGAGTCCTTCGGGACCGGCCACGTCGACGACGCCACGATCGAGGCCGCGATCCTGCAGGTCTTCGACCTCCGGCCCGCCGCGATCATCCGCGACCTCGACCTCCTCAAGCCGCGCTACGCCACCACGGCGACGTACGGCCACTTCGGTCGTGACCTCCCCGGCTTCACCTGGGAACAGCTCGACCGCGTCGAGGAACTGCGCGCCGCGGCAGGACTCGTCCCCGCCACCGTCTAGCGGTCCCGCGTGACCACCGTCGCGCGCGTCGTCCTCGACTCGCCGCTCCCGCAGTTGGACCGTCTGTTCGACTACCGGGTGCCGAGCGAGCTCGAGGACGACTGCGTGCCCGGGGTCCGTGTGAAGGTCCCGCTCCGGACCGGTGCCCGGATGTCCGACGCCTACGTCGTCGAGGTCGTGTCCGAAGGGGACTGGCCCGGCGAGCTGAGCCAGGTCGAGGAGGTCCTCTCCCCGGTGCCGGTCTTGGCGCCGGAGATCTGGACACTCGCGCGCGCCGTCGCCGACCGCGCCGCCGGTGTCGCCTCCGACGTGCTCCGGCTCGCGGTGCCGACCCGTCAGGTCCGCGCCGAGAAGGCCTGGCTGGCCCGCGACACGTCGTGGTCGCCGGCGGTGGTCGAGCCCACCCCCGTCACCGGCTACGCCGAGGGCGCCCTGGAGGCACTGCTCGCCGACCACGGTCGGGCTGCGGTCGACGCCGTCCCCCACCCCGTCGACCTCGGCTCCGCCGACGAACCCGTCTGGGTGCCGGGATGGGCCGCGACGCTCGCGCAGGCAGCGTCGCAGGTCGTCGCCCGCGAGCAGTCGGCCGTGCTCGCGGTGCCCGACTTCCGCGACGTCACCGACCTGGAGCGGGCGCTCCTCGCCGTGCTGCCGCCCGAGCGTGTCGTCCGGTTCGACGCCAAGCAGACCAACGGGCAGCGGGCGAAGGCCCTCCTGCAGGCTCGGACGCACGCGGTGGTCGCGATCGGCAACCGTACGGCGCTGTTCGCGCCGGCGACCGAGCTCGGCCTCATCGCTATGTGGGACGACGGCGACGCCTCGTTCGTCGAGCCCCGGGCACCGTACGTGCACTCCCGGGACGTCGCGCTCGTCCGCACCGCGCAGTCCGGCGCCGCGCTCCTGTTCCTCGCGCACGCCCGCTCGACCGACGTGCAACGGCTCGTCGAACTGCACTGGCTGCAGGAGGTCGCACCGTACCGGGTGCCGACGCCGAAGGTGGTCCCGACCGCGCAGCAGGCGAGCGCCGAGGGCTTCGCCGCGCAGGCACGCATCCCGAGCACGGCGTGGCGAGCTGCTCGTGAGGCCAGCCAGCACGGGCCGGTGCTCGTCCAGGTCGCGAACCCGGGCTTCGGTACCGGGCTCGTCTGTGCCGACTGCGGCGAGCGTGCGCACTGCCGGGTGTGCGGGGGACCGCTCGGCAGCCCGCACCGGAACGCGACGCCGCAGTGCCGGTTCTGCGGTGCGCTCGCAGTCGGGTTCCGCTGTCCGACGTGCGGCGGCGGGAAGCTCAAGCCGGTCGGGCAGGGGGCGCAGCGCACCGCCGACGAGCTCGGTCGCGCGTTCCCCGGCACGAGGATCGTGGTCGCCGACGGCTCCCGGCCGCTCGACGAGGTGCCGGCCCGCCCCGCGGTGGTCGTCGCGACCCGAGGTGCGGAGCCGAGCGTGCCCGGCGGGTACGCGTGCGTGCTGCTCCTCGACGGCGAGCGGCTGCTGGCCCGCGAGGGACTCCGGGTGCAGGAGGACGTCCTGCGGTTCTGGACGAACGCCGCGGCGAAGGGCGCACCCGGCGCCGAGGTCTACCTCGTCGGCATCGGCGGGCGACTCGCGACGGCGATGGCGACGTGGCGGCTCGACGGTCCTGCGCACGACGAGTTGGCCGACCGCCGCGAGCTGCACTTCCCGCCGGCGGTCCGCGTCGCGACGCTCACCGGGACGGACGAGGCCGTGACGGCCGCGGTCGAGGCCCTCGGCGACGCCACGGCTGGCCCCGTCCTCGGCCCGGTGCCCGTCGAGGGCGACCCGGTGCCCGGGACCGTCCGGGCGATCGTGCGGTTCCCGTACGCGCACGGTGCGGAGGTCGCGGCGACGCTCAAGGCCGAGGTGATCCGGCGCTCGTCGACCCGGCGGGTCCTCCCGGGTGGCAACCGTCGTCGTGCGGCGCCGACGCTGCGCGTGCGGCTCGACGACGCCGAGCCCTTCACCGAGGTCTGACCGGCGCGGCCACGGCCCCGCGGTGCTGCGTCCCGTCGCTGTCGAACGATCCGGTCGTCGTCGTACGACAGCGGTGCCCTCGTTCTTTGCACGCGCAACGATCGGCGCCGGCGTTCGTGCACGCGCCACGGAGCGGCGATGTCGCTCCGTGCACGCGCCGCGATCCGCGCGGGCGCCTCGCGGGACCCGACCCACCGACGGGCGCGCCGTGCGTGGCGGGGCTGAGCCGTGCCTCCCGGCCGGTGCCGGACGCGACGAGCACCCGGCCCCGCGCACCCGGCGCCGCGCACCCCGCGCCCCGCGCCCCGCGCGAGCCGACCTGTGGGAGGCTGGATGACGGTGGCCACGAACCACCGCCGAACACATCACACGCACGACGAAGTGACGAGGTGACGCCGATGCGGGCGCTCTACAAGCCGGACGCGGGTCCGGGTCTGACCATGACCGACCGGCCGGTGCCGGAACCGACGGAGGACGAGGTCCTCATCCGGGTCCTCCGTACCGGGATCTGCGGGACGGACCTGCACATCCAGCGGTGGGACGACTGGGCGGCGTCGGCGGTGACCGCACCGCTCGTCCCCGGCCACGAGTTCTTCGGCGAGGTCGTCGAGGTCGGTGCCGGCGTGCGGGACGTCGCCGTCGGGGACCTCGTGTCCGGCGAGGGCCACATCGTCTGCGGCACCTGCCGCAACTGCCGGGCCGGTCGCCGACAGATGTGCATCCGGACGAAGGGCCTCGGGGTGCAGCGCGACGGCGCGTTCGCGGAGTACCTCACGCTGCCGGGCACGAACGTGTGGGTGCACCACGGGCCCGTCGAGCCAGAGGTCGGTGCGCTCTTCGACCCGCTCGGCAACGCGGTCCACACGGCGCTCGCGTTCCCGCTCGTCGGCGAGGACGTCGTGGTCGCCGGGTGCGGCCCGATCGGCCTCATGGCGATCGCGGTCGCTCGCCACGCCGGCGCACGGTTCGTCGTCGGCACGGACGTCAGCCCGAACCGGCTCCGGATGGCGGAGCAGATGGGCGCCGACCTCGGCGTCGACGTCCGAGGTGACGGTGTGCACGCTGACGGCGCTGCCGCGCTCCGCGCAGCGCAGGGGCGACTCGGCATGCGCGAGGGGTTCGACGTCGGCTTCGAGATGTCGGGTGCACCCACCGCGCTGCCCGCACTCGTCGAGAACATGAACCACGGCGGACGGATCGCGATGCTCGGGCTCCCGAGCGGGCCGATCGCGGTCGACTGGGGCAAGGTCGTCACGCACATGCTCACCGTGAAGGGCATCTACGGCCGTGAGATGTTCGAGACGTGGCAGGCGATGAGCTCCATGCTGCAGACGAGTGCGGTGCTGCGGGACCGCATCGGCTCGATCGTGTCGGCGCGCTACCCGGCGCGCGACTGGGAGGCAGCGTTCGCCGCGGCGGCGAGCGCGGACGGCGGCAAGGTCGTCATCGACTGGACGGAGCACTGATGTACGGCGCGATCAAGGACCACCTGACGACGGAGCTCGCGGGCATCGAGGACGCGGGCCTCACGAAGCGGGAGCGCGGCATCGCCGGTCCGCAGCGGGCGGCGATCGAGGCGGACGGCACCGACCTGCTGAACTTCTGCGCGAACAACTACCTCGGGCTCGCGGACTCGACGGACCTCGTCGACGCTGCGAAGGACGCCCTCGACCGGTGGGGGTACGGGATGGCCAGCGTGCGCTTCATCTGCGGCACGCAGGACCTGCACCTCGACCTCGAGCGGCGGGTGGCGGGGTTCCTCGGCACCGAGGCGGCGATCCTGTACTCGTCGTGCTTCGACGCGAACGGCGGCCTCTTCGAGGTGCTGCTCGGCCCCGACGACGCGATCATCTCGGACGAGCTGAACCACGCGTCGATCATCGACGGCATCCGGCTCTCGAAGGCGCAGCGGTTCCGGTACCGGAACCGGGACACGGCCGACCTGGAGGCACAGCTCGCCGCCGCCTCGTCGGCTCGCTTCCGTGCGGTGGTCACCGACGGCGTCTTCTCGATGGACGGGTCGATCGCGCCGCTCGCCGAGATCTGCGACCTCGCCGAGCGGTACGACGCCCTCGTCATCGTCGACGACTCGCACGCGGTCGGGTTCGTCGGCGAGCACGGCCGGGGGACACCCGAGCTCTGCGGCGTCGCCGACCGGGTCGACGTGTACACGGGGACGTTCGGCAAGGCGCTCGGCGGGGCGTCGGGCGGCTACGTGGCGTCACGGCGGGAGATCGTCGACCTGCTGCGGCAGCGGTCGCGCCCGTACCTGTTCTCGAACTCCCTGGCGCCGGTCATCGCCGCGGGGACGGTCGCCGCGCTGGACCTCGTCGAGCGCTCGGACGACGCCCGGGCACGGCTCGCCGCGAACGCCCGGACGTTCCGGTCCCTGATGGCCGACGCCGGCTTCGAGCTGCTGCCGGGGGAGCACCCGATCGTGCCCGTGATGTTCCACGACGCCGCCCGCACGGCGCGGATCGCGGACGAGATGCAGGCGCAGGGTGTCTACGTGACGGCGTTCAGCTACCCGGTGGTGCCGAAGGGGCGTGCGCGGATCCGGGTGCAACTGTCGGCGGCGCACACCGAGGAGCAGGTGCGGCGGTGCGTCGACGCGTTCGTGGCGGCACGGGACGCCGTCGGACCGGCCTGACGCGTCGACGGCCCCGGGAGCTGCTCGCTCCCGGGGCCGTCGTGGACGAGGCGGACCTGTCGGACCCGGTCAGGGCCCGACCGGCCGCCGACGCTCGCGCGGGAACACGATCCCGAGCGCCACCATGCCGACCGCGAGCACGAGGTGCAGCCAGTTGTCCGCCCAGTTCAGCGGCACGAAGTTCGCGCCGGACATCGTGCCCGCGGTGAAGAGGCCGTAGACCCACAGCACGAAGTAGACGAGCCCGCCGATGACGAGGTACATCCGGGAGCCCGTCGGGTAGCGCGCCGCGAGCAGCCCCACGACGCCGAACAGCAGGTGCACGACGTTGTGCAGGACCGAGACCTGGAAGATCCCGAGCAGCATCGCCATCGAGCCGTGGCCGGCCCCGGCGAGGTCGCCCGACGTGAGCCCCGGGACGAACCCGGCGATGCCGACGAGCAGGAACACGATGCCGACGACGAGCGCGGTCTTCTGGATGCTCGAGCCGGCGTAGCGGTCGGTGGACGTGGTGACGTCGGACATGGTGCCTCCCTGGTTCGGCGTGTCCCCGACCGTACGCACCGGGTGGACGCCTCGTTCCACGTCCGCGCAGCCGGGACACGTCGGCGTGGGAGACTCGTCGACCCCGCCGACCCTCCGCGACCAGTGGTCGTGACCAGCCGCGCGCGCACCGCACGAGCGTGACGTCCGCCTGCGAGGCCGTGGGACGATGGACCCCATGCGTCTCGTCGTCGCCGGCAGCCCCGCTGCGGCCGTCCCCACCCTCCGCCGACTCGCGGCGTCCGACCACGAGATCGTCGCGGTGCTCACCCGCCCCGCGACACCGCAGGGTCGCAAGCGGGTCCTGACGCCGACGCCGGTCGCGCGGGTCGCCGCGGAACTCGGTCTGCCGGTGATCGAGGCGTCCCGGGTCGACGACGAGGTCACGGCCGAGCTCGCCGCGCTGGAGCCTGACCTCGGCGTGATCGTCGCCTACGGCGCGCTCCTCCGCCGTCCCGCGCTCGACACCCCGCGGCTCGGCTGGGTGAACCTGCACTTCTCCGACCTGCCGGCGTACCGCGGCGCCGCGCCCGTCCAGCGTGCGGTGATGGCCGGCGACACGGACACGGCCGCCACGGTGTTCCAGCTCGTCGAGGCCCTCGACGCCGGCCCCGTGTACGCGTCGGAGCCGTTCACGATCGACCCCGACGCGACGAGCGGTGACGTCCTCGCCGCGATGGCGGAGACCGGTGCCGAGGTCGTCGCACGGGTCGTCGACGACCTCGCGGCCGGCACCGCGGTCGCCACCGAGCAGACCGGCGACGTCACCCTCGCACCCAAGCCCACGGCCGAGGACGCGCACGTCCGCTTCGACGAGCCCGCCGTCCACGTCCACGCACGGATCCGTGGCGTCACGCCGGAGCCCGGCGCGTTCGCGCACCTCGGCGAGACGCGCGTCAAGCTGCTCCGCAGCGCGCTGCAGCCGGGAGGCACGCCCTCCTCCGCCCCGCACCTCGCGCCCGGCGCGCTCGGCCTGGTCGACGGCCGGCTGCTGGTCGGCACGGCCGACGACCCGCTCGTGCTCACCGAGGTGCAGCCCGCCGGCAAGAAGGCGATGGACGCCGCAGCCTGGGCCCGGGGGCTCGGCCAGCTCGACGGGAAGGTCCTCGCATGAACGCCGCCGGAGCTCAGCGCAGCCGGGGACCGCGTCCGACGTCGGCCCGGCGGGTGGCGTACGACGTCCTCCGCGCCGTGCAGGTCGACGACGCGTACGCCAACCTCCTGCTGCCCGCCCGGATCCGCCGTGCCGGGCTCGCCGCGCGCGACGCTGCGTTCGCGACCGAGCTCACCTACGGGTCGATCCGGATGCTCGGCCGCTACGACGCGATCGTCGGCATCGCGTCCGGCCGTCGGGTCGAGAACATCGAGGCCGACGTCCTCGACGTGATGCGCCTCGGCACCCACCAGCTGCTCGGCATGCGCACCCCGACGCACGCCGCCGTCTCCGCGACGGTCGAGCTCGCCCGCGAGGTCGGCGCCCGCCGCGCCACCGGCTTCGTCAACGCCGTGCTGCGGAAGGTCGCCGCGCGGACCGACGCCGAGTGGGACGCCGCGATCACCGAGGGCCGCGGCGGCGATGCGCTCCTGGCGACGCGCTGGTCCCACCCGACGTGGGTCGTGTCGGCGCTGCGGGACGCGCTCGCCGCCGAGCGGTCCCGGGACGAGCTCGCGGCCTTGCTCGCGGCCGACAACGTCGCACCGCGGGTGCAGCTCGCGGCGCTCCCCGGGCTCGCGACGGACGACGAGGTCGCCACCGCGACCGGGTCGCACGGCGATGCGGCCGACCCGATCGACGGCGCTGCCGTGGACGGCGGCGACGCGGTGGACGGGACCGACGACGTGCCGGCGGCCGAAGACGCGACCGGCACCGTGCCTCCCGTCCGGCCTGACGCCGACCTGCTCCCCGTCTCGCCCACCGGCATCCGCGGCGTGTCCGGTGACCCCGCCCGCGTGCCGGGTGTCGCCGCCGGCCGGCTCCGCGTGCAGGACGAGGGCTCGCAGCTCGCCGCCCTCGCGCTCAGCCGGTCGTCCGCCGTGCGACCGGGGGAGCGGTGGCTCGACATGTGCGCCGGGCCCGGTGGCAAGGCGGCGCTGCTCGCCGCGGAGGCAGCCGTCGGCGGCGCGCACCTCGTCGCGAACGAACTCGTACCGGCGCGGGCCGGGCTCGTGCGGAAGGCCCTCGCGGGCTTCGGCGACGGCGTGACCGTGGTCGAGGGCGACGGGCGACGCTTCGGTCGGGACGGTGCGGGCGTGCAGTACGACCGCGTCCTGCTCGACGCCCCCTGCACCGGGCTCGGGGCGCTCCGACGTCGACCCGAGGCGCGGTGGCGCAAGCAGCCCGAGGACGTCCCGGAGCTCGCCGCGCTCCAGGCCGAGCTGCTCGACGCTGCCGTCCGCGTCCTCGCGCCGGGCGGGACCCTGGCGTACGTCACGTGTTCGCCGCACCTCGCGGAGACGCGCGGTCAGGTCGACGCCGTGCTCGAACGCCACCCCGGCGTGCTCGAGCAGCTCGACACCGCGGGCATCGTGCGGACGGTGGCCGTGCGGGACCCGCAGGTGGCGGACGGTGCGGTCGCGCAGCTGTGGCCGCACCGGATCGGCACCGACGCCATGTTCGTCGCGCTGTTCCGCCGCGTGGGCTGAGGCGCGCAGCCGCCCGGCGCCGGGGGCGCCGACCGCTGAGGACCGACACGTCCGCCGTCGTACGACGTCGGTGGTGTCGTCCGTTGCGCGTGCGGACCACGCGCGCGCAGAACGAACGACACGTCCGTCGTCGTACGACGTCCACGGTGTCGTCCGACAGCGGCGTCGCTCGACGAGCATCCCTGTCCGACGGCCGCCGGTAGGGTTGCCGGGTGACGATCCGCATCTCGCCGAGCATCCTGTCCGCCGACTTCGCGAACCTCGAGCGGGAGCTCCACCGCATCGAGACCGCCGACATGGTGCACGTCGACGTGATGGACAACCACTTCGTGCCGAACCTGACGCTCGGCCTGCCGATCGTGCAGCGCCTGCAGGAGGTCTCCCCGGTGCCGCTCGACGTGCACCTCATGATCACCGACGCCGACACCGAGGCGCCGAAGTACGCCGAGACCGGGGCGTCCAGCGTGACGTTCCACTTCGAGGCAGCCACCGACCCGGTCGCCACCGCCGCGGCCATCCGGTCGAACGGCGCCCGTGCCGCCGTCGCGGTGAAGCCCGGCACCCCGATCACGCAGGTGCTCCACCACCTCGACGCGTACGACATGGTCCTGCTCATGACCGTCGAGCCCGGGTTCGGCGGCCAGTCGTTCATGCCGTCCGTGATGCCGAAGCTGGCGGACGCGCGGGCCGCGGTCGACGCCTCCGGCCTCGACGTCTGGCTCGAGGTGGACGGGGGCATCGCGGTGGACACCGTGCCCGAGGCGGTCCGCAGCGGCGCCGACACGCTCGTCGCGGGGTCGGCCGTCTACGGCGGCGAGCCGGCGCAGCGCATCGCGGACCTCCGCGGAGCCGCGGCAGCAGCCCGATCGTGACCGACGTGGACGACGCGACCCGTGCCTCCCGTCCGGACGGTGCGGTCGGCGAGGCGACGCAGGACGGTAGCCTGGTCCCCGTGAAGACGTTCGACGACCTGTTCGCGGAGCTGACCGAGAAGGCGCGCACGCGCCCCGAGGGCTCCGGCACCGTCGCCGAACTGGACGCCGGCGTGCACCAGATCGGCAAGAAGATCGTGGAAGAGGCAGCCGAGGTCTGGATGGCGGCCGAGTACGAGGGCGACGAGCGCACCTCGGAGGAGATCTCGCAGCTGATCTACCACCTCCAGGTGCTCATGGTCGCGAAGGGACTCACCCCGGCGGACGTCTGGCGACATCTGTAGGACGCACTCCGCGCCCACGGGCGTGGTCCGCACCCGACAGCAGTCACCGACCTCCTCCAGAAAGCAGACCTCTGATGCTCCGCATCGCCGTGCCCAACAAGGGCTCACTGTCCGAGACCGCCTCCGAGATGCTCCGGGAGGCCGGGTACGCCGGTCGCCGCGACCCGAAGGCGCTCCACCTCATCGACGAGCGGAACGGGGTCGAGTTCTTCTTCCTCCGTCCGCGTGACATCGCGACCTACGTCGGCTCGGGCGCGCTCGACGTCGGCATCACCGGCCGCGACCTGCTGCTCGACTCCGGGTCCGAGGCGCACGAGGTCGACGCGCTCGACTTCGCCGGCTCGACGTTCCGGTTCGCCGGGGCACCGGGGCGGTTCGGTTCGCTCCAGGACCTCGAGGGCGTGCGGGTGGCGACGAGCTACCCCGGCCTCGTGGGCGACTTCCTCGCGAAGCACGGTGTCACCGCGACGCTCGTGAAGCTCGACGGCGCGGTCGAGAGCGCGGTCCGACTCGGGGTCGCCGACGCCGTCGCGGACGTGGTCTCGACGGGCAGCACGCTGCGGCAGGCCGGGCTCGAGATCTTCGGGCCGGTCATCCTCGAGTCGACCGCCGTCCTCATCGCCACCGACGAGGCCCGCCCGGGCATCGACGTCCTCCGCCGACGCCTGCACGGCGTCCTCGTGGCGCGGGGCTACGTCATGCTCGACTACGACATCCCGACGTCACTCGTGCCCGACGCCACCGCGATCGCCTCCGGCATGGAGTCCCCGACGGTGTCGCCCCTGCACGGTCGGGACTGGTCGGCGGTGCGCGTGATGATCCCGCGCTCGGACATGAACCAGATCATGGACTCGCTGTACGAGCTCGGCGCCCGGGCGATCCTGGTCAGCTCGATCCACGCGGCACGCTTGTGAACGCCGCGGTGTCCGGCGCGTCGGGGACCCCGGCTCGCGAGGGCGGCGTAGCGGTCCGTGTGATCCCGTGCCTCGACGTCCAGGGCGGTCGCGTCGTGAAGGGCGTGAACTTCCTCGACCTGCAGGACGCCGGCGACCCCGTCGAGCTCGCGGCCCGGTACTACGAGCAGGGCGCCGACGAGCTGACGTTCCTCGACGTCGGTGCCACGGTCGAGAACCGCGCGACGATGTACGACACGGTCACCCGAACGGCCGAGCAGGTCTTCATCCCGCTCACGGTCGGCGGCGGCGTCCGGAGCGTCGACGACGTCGCGCGCCTGCAGCAGTGCGGTGCCGACAAGATCGGTGTGAACAGCGCCGCGATCGCCCGCCCGGAGCTCGTCGGCGAGATCGCCGACCGCTTCGGCGCGCAGGCGGTCGTGTTGTCGCTCGACATCAAGCGTTCCGACCGGATGCCGTCCGGCTTCGTGGTCACCACGCACGGCGGTCGCACCGAGTCCGACCTCGACGCGATCGCTTGGGCGCGCGAAGCGGTGGAGCGCGGTGCGGGGGAACTCCTCGTCAACTCCATCGACGCCGACGGCACGAAGAACGGGTTCGACCTCGAGCTCGTCGCCGCCGTGCGCGCCGTCGCGTCGGTCCCGGTGATCGCCTCGGGTGGCGCCGGTCACCTCGACCACTTCGCCCCGGCCGTCGAGGCGGGAGCCGACGCGGTCCTCGCCGCGAGCGTCTTCCACCGCGGCGAGATGACGATCGGCGACGTCAAGGCGGCGCTGCGCGCCGCGGGCGAACTCGTCCGCTGAGCCGACCCGCTGACGGACGGGAGGCCCGTGGCGGCGTCGCCACGGGCCTCCCGTCCGGTCCTCCACGCTCCGCGTGACGCTCCGCGGCACGCCGTAGGCTAGGAACCTCATGACCGACAGCACCAGCGCAAGCACCGACGCGGTCCTCGACCGCGTGCGATTCGGTGCGGACGGCCTGCTCCCCGCCATCGTGCAGGAGGAAACGTCGAGGGACGTCCTCATGCTCGGGTACATGGACCGGGAAGCCCTCCGCCGCACCCTGACCGAGGGGCGGGTGACCTTCTGGTCCCGCTCGCGGCAGGAGTACTGGCGCAAGGGCGACACCTCCGGGCACGCGCAGTACGTGCGTGCCGCGGCGCTCGACTGCGACGACGACACCCTGCTCGTGACCGTGCAGCAGGTCGGTGCCGCGTGCCACACGGGCGCGCACGCCTGCTTCGACGTCGATCCGCTCTCGCCCGTCACGGCGACCGCTCCGGAGGCCTCCCGATGACCGACCAGCCGCACTCCACCCGGCGCGAGGAGTTCGACGGACTCCTCGCCGACCACCGCGTCGTACCCGTGGTCCGCGCGCTCTTCGCCGACAGCGAGACCCCGGTCGGCGTCTACCGCAAGCTCGCCGACGGCCGACCGGGGTCGTTCCTGCTCGAGTCCGCCGGGCAGGGCGGCCTGTGGTCGCGCTGGTCCTTCGTCGGCGTGCGGAGCTTCGGTGTGCTCACCCAGGACGACGACCGTGCCGTCTGGATCGACACCGGCATCCCCGCCTCGCGTGCGGTCGACTCGCTCGACGGCGCGCCGCTCGACGTCCTCGCCCGGCTCCACGAGCGGTGGGCGACCCCGCGCGTCCCCGGTACGCCGCCGCTCGTCGGCGGGACCGTCGGGTTCATCGGGTGGGAGGCCGTCCGACAGCTGGAACACCTGCCGAACGTGCCCGCGGCCGACTTCGACGTGCCGGGGCAGGCCCTGGCGTTCGTGTCCGAGCTGGCCGCGCTCGACCACCGCACGGGGCTCGTCCTGCTCGTCGCGAGCGTGCTCAACGACGGTGAGGACGACGCCGACGCGATGTGGTCGGACGCCCAGGCCCGGCTCGACCGGATGCAGGCCGACCTCGTCCAGCCGACGGTCGCGACCGTGGCCGAGGCCTTCGACATCGCCGAACCGACCCCCTCACACCGGTCGACCCCGGACGAGTACATGGCCGCGGTGCAGCGCTCGAAGGAGTTCATCCGCGACGGCGACGTCTTCCAGGTGGTCATCTCGCAGCGCTTCGACCACGAGGTCACCGCGGACCCGCTCGACGTCTACCGCGTCCTGCGGACGCTGAACCCGAGCCCGTACATGTACTTCCTCGCGCTCCGCGACACCCACGACGACCCGTTCTGGATCGTCGGCGCGTCACCGGAGGCACTGGTGAAGGTGCAGGCCGGCCGGGCGATCACCCACCCGATCGCCGGGTCACGCCCACGTGGTGCGACGCCGGAGGAGGACGTCCGCTTCGGTGAGGACCTCCTCGAGGACCCGAAGGAGCGCGCGGAGCACCTCATGCTCGTGGACCTCGCGCGCAACGACCTGCAGAAGGTGTGCGAGCCCGGCACCGTCGCGGTGACCGAGTTCATGACCGTCGAGCGGTTCAGCCACATCATGCACCTCGTGTCGAGCGTCGAGGGTGCCGTGCGCCCGGACGCCTCGGCGATCGACGTGTTCCGGGCGACGTTCCCCGCCGGGACGCTGTCGGGGGCACCGAAGCCGCGCGCGCTCGAGATCATCGACGAGCTGGAGCCGGCCAAGCGGGGCGCGTACGCCGGGGTCGTGGGCTACTTCGACTTCGCGGGTGACGCCGACCTCGCGATCGCCATCCGGACCGCGATGATCCAGGACGGCGTCGCACGGGTGCAGGCCGGAGCCGGCCTCGTCGCCGACTCGGACCCGGCGACCGAGCACACGGAGACCGTCAACAAGGCTGCGGCGCCGCTGCGCGCGGTCGCGACGGCGAACCGGATGCGCGAGGTGCGGTCGTGACCCTCCGGCGCTCCCGTCCGCTCGTCGTGGTCGCCGGGTTGCTGGTCGCCGGCGTCGTGATGCTGTCGTGGACCCAGACGTGGTTCACGGTGCACCTGCGCGCGGGGTCGGCCGTGGTCGCGACCGTGACCGCCGACGGGTCGAAGACCGTGCCGCAGTACACCGCGCTCGCGATCGCCAGCCTGGCGCTGTTCCTCGCGTTGACGATCGCGGGACGGGTGCTGCGGGTCGTGCTCGCCGTGGTCGAGGTGCTCCTCGGCGTCGCCGTCGTGGTCACCGGGGCGTCCGCGCTCCGTGACCCGGTCGCGTCCGCCCGTGCGGCGATCGGCGAGGTCGCGGGGGTGAGCGACCTCGCCGGTGTCCGGCGTGTCGTGTCCTCGGTGGACGTCACGGCGTGGCCCGCGGTGGGGATCGCCGGCGGCGTGCTGGCGGTGGTGCTCGGGATCGTCGTGCTGTTCGTGCAGCGCGCGTGGCCGGGGCCGAGCCGCAAGTACGGCGCGGCGACCGCGGGCGCGGCTGCGGACGCACGTGCCACCGCGACGCAGCGCGATGCCGTGACCGACTGGGACGACCTGTCGGCCGGCACGGACCCGACCGACCCGTCCGCCGACGGTCCGCACGGCACTGACCGCAAGCCGTCCGCCGACGGCGAGCGTGCCGGGACCGCCACGGTCGACGCGGTAGGGTTGGAACACGGCGATCGACCGACGACGCCGGAGCAGAACGAGGAGCACCGTGAGCAACACTGAGCCCGCAGAACTCGGCGAGGGCCACTCGCCGGCAGCCTGGACGGCCGTCGTCATCATGCTGATCGGTTTCGCGGCTGGGACGCTCTTCTTCTGGTTCGACCAGCCGATCGGCGTGTGGATCTCCGCCGCGGTCGTGGTCGTCGGCCTCGTCGTCGGCGCCGTCATGGCGAAGGCCGGCTACGGCGTCAACGGCCCGAAGTTCGTCCCGAAGCACCACGGCGAGTAGTCCGACCATGCCGAACGTGCTCGAGACCCTCGTGGCGGGCGCGCTCGAGGACGCGGCCGCCCGTCGCGCCGACCGTCCCTACGCGGACGTCGAACGCGACCTCGACCGGGTGGCGTCGCCCCTCGACGCGCTGACGTTCCTCGCCCCCGGCGACGACGTCAAGATCCTCGCCGAGGTCAAGCGTGCGAGCCCGTCCCGCGGCTCGATGGCCCCGATCGCCGACCCCGCGGCCCTCGCCGCGGAGTACGAACGTGGCGGTGCGTCCACGATCAGCGTCCTGACCGAGGGCCGGAAGTTCCTCGGCAGCCTGGCAGATCTCGAGGCCGTCAAGGCCCGGGTGGGCGTGCCCGTCCTGCGCAAGGACTTCATCGCCGACCCGTACCAGGTCGTCGAGGCGCGGGCTGCCGGTGCCGACGTCGTGCTGCTCATCGTGGCGGCCCTCGAGCAGGCGCGGCTCGTCGAGCTGCACGGCCTGGCCGAGGAGCTCGGGATGCGCGTGCTGGTGGAGGCACACTCCGCCGACGAGGTCTCGCGTGGTCTCGACGCCGGTGCCCGCATCCTCGGCGTCAACGCCCGGGACCTCACCGACTTCTCGCTCGACCGCGACCTGTTCGGCTCGCTCGCCGACCGCATCCCCGACGGTGTGGTCCGCGTCGCCGAGTCCGCCGTCGCCGGTCCCGCCGACGTCGCGCACTACCGTTCCGCCGGTGCCGACGTCGTCCTGGTGGGGGAGGCGCTCGTCACGGGCGACGACCCCGCCGCCACGCTCGCGTCGTTCATCGCCGCCGCCCGGTCCTGACACCGGACGGGCGGGCACCGAGACGACGTCCGGCTCCCGGGGACCGTCGACCCCCGGCCCCGCAACGACCCACCCGGTCCGGCAGTCCCGGACCCCGCACGGAAGGCACCTCGTGACCTCGCTCCGCGATCAGCACGGCCCCTACTTCGGCGACTTCGGCGGACGGTTCGTCCCTGAGTCCCTCGTCCTGGCGCTCGACGAGCTCGAGGCTGCCTTCCGCGAGGCCTGGGCCGACCCGGCGTTCCGGCAGGAGCTCGACGACCTGCAGCGCGACTACACCGGACGCCCGTCGATCATCACCGAGGTGCCCCGGTTCGCGAAGCACGCCGGCGGTGCCCGGATCATCCTCAAGCGCGAGGACCTCAACCACACCGGCTCGCACAAGATCAACAACGTGCTCGGCCAGGCGCTCGTCGCCAAGCGGCTCGGCAAGACCCGCCTCATCGCGGAGACCGGCGCCGGGCAGCACGGCGTCGCGACCGCCACGGCCGCCGCGCTGTTCGGCATGGACTGCGTCGTCTACATGGGCGCGGTCGACACGGAGCGCCAGGCCCTGAACGTCGCACGCATGCGGCTGCTCGGCGCGGAGGTCATCCCCGTGGAGACCGGCTCCCGCACGCTCAAGGACGCCATCAACGACGCCCTTCGGGACTGGGTCGCGAACGTCGAGCACACGCACTACCTGCTCGGCACGGTCGCGGGTCCGCACCCGTTCCCCGAGATGGTCCGTGAGTTCCACAAGGTGATCGGGGACGAGGCCCGGCAGCAGGTGCTCGACAAGGTCGGCCGGCTGCCCGACGCCGTCGCCGCGTGCGTCGGTGGCGGTTCGAACGCGATGGGCATCTTCGACGCCTTCCTCGACGACGAGTCCGTCGCCCTGTACGGCTACGAGGCCGGTGGCGACGGCATCGAGACCGGTCGCCACGCCGCGAGCATCTCGCTCGGCCGGACGGGTGTCCTCCAGGGCACGAAGTCCTACCTCATGCAGGACGAGGACGGCCAGACGATCGAGAGCCACAGCATCTCCGCCGGGCTCGACTACCCGAGCGTCGGACCGCAGCACGCGCACCTCGCGGCGATCGGACGCGCGAAGTACGAGCCGATCACCGACGCCGAGGCGATGGAGGCCTTCCGCCTCCTCAGCCGCACCGAGGGCATCCTCCCCGCGATCGAGTCGTCACACGCCCTCGCCGGTGCGATCAAGCTCGGCAAGGAACTCGGCCCCGACGGGGTCATCCTGGTCAACCTGTCCGGCCGCGGCGACAAGGACGTGGCCTCCGCCAGCCGGTACTTCGGCATCCTCGACGAGAACGCGGTGCAGCTGTGAGCACGAACACGAACACCTCGGTCGCGTCGACCATCGACGCCGCCAACGCCGAGCGGGCCGGAGCCGTCGTCGGCTACCTGCCCGCAGGCTTCCCGGACGTGCAGACGAGCGTCGACGCGGCGGTCGCCCTCGCCGAGAACGGCGTGGACGTCATCGAGCTCGGTCTGCCGTACTCCGACCCGGTGATGGACGGCCCGGTCATCCAGCGGGCCGCGGAGGAGAGCCTGGCGAACGGTTTCCGTGTCGCGCAGGTCTTCGACGCGGTCGACCAGATCACGAGTCGGGCCGACGTCCCGGTGCTCGTGATGACGTACTGGAACCCGGTGCTGCGCTACGGCGTCGACCGCTTCGCCGACGACCTGGTCGCCGCCGGTGCGTCCGGGCTCATCACGCCGGACCTCATCCCGGACGAGGCCCGCGAGTGGATGGACGCCTCGGAGCGCACCCACCTCGACCGTGTCTTCCTCGCCGCGCCGTCCTCGACGGACGCGCGCATGCACCAAGCCGTCGAGTCGAGCCGCGGCTTCGTGTACGCCGTGTCGACCATGGGTGTGACGGGTGCGCGCGTCGGGGTCGACGCCGCCGCGCGGACCGTCGTGTCGCGCCTGCGGGACGCCGGTGTCGAGCGCACGTGCGTCGGGCTCGGCATCTCGACGGCCGACCAGGTCGCGGAAGTCCTCGAGTACGCCGACGGCGCGATCGTCGGGTCGGCGTTCGTCCGTGCCCTCGCCGACCTCGGTGTGCAGGGCGTCGCCGACCGCGCGGCGGACCTCACGAGCGGCGCGCAGCGCCGCTGACGGACGGCACCTGCCTGGAGGCCCGGATCACGTGCGCGACGCGGTCACGTGATCCGGGCCTCAGGTCGGTCGTCCCCAGGGAAGACACCGACCGTCACGATTTCCACAGGACCGTCCACGACGGTCATGGCGGGCCGGTGGTCCGCGCTACAGTGATCGAGGCCGCGCCGGACGGCGGCCAGGCCAGCAAGCACCGAAAGGCGACCGCACCTCCATGCCCCTCCTGAGCATCCCGAGCCCGAGCACCGCCTGGCAGTACTTCGACGTGACCGCCTGGCTCCGCGACGCGTTCGGCTGGTCGTTGCCGCTCGACTTCCGCATCCACGCGTACGCGATCTGCATCCTCATCGGCATCGTCGTCGCCGTCGTGATGGCGAACCACCGGCTGAACGCCCGCGGTGTCGAGCGGTGGATCATCATCGACATCGCGATCTGGGCCGTCCCCGCCGGCATCATCGGTGGCCGCCTCTTCCACGTGTTCACCCACGTCAGCGACTACTTCGGGCCCGGGCGCGACCCGTGGTCGTTCCTCTACATCTGGGAGGGCGGGCTCGCCATCTTCGGCGCGCTCATCCTCGGATCCGTCGGCGCGTTCATCGGCTGCCGCCAGGTCGGCCTCCGCTTCACGACCTTCATCGACGCGATCGCGCCGGGTGTGCTGCTCGCGCAGGCGTTCGGACGCTTCGGCAACTACTTCAACCACGAGCTGTTCGGCATGCCGACGAGCCTGCCGTGGGGCCTCGAGATCGAGTCGACCAACGCCGCGTACCCGAAGGGCCTGCCGGAGGGCACCCTCTTCCAGCCGACGTTCCTCTACGAGATCATCTGGAACGTCCTCGGCGTGCTCGTCATCCTCTTCCTCGCGCGGAAGTTCACGCTGCAGTGGGGCAAGGTCATGGCGCTCTACCTGATCTGGTACGGCGCGGGCCGCTCGGTCCTCGAGTCGATCCGTGTCGACACGAGCGAGACCTTCTTCGGTGTCCGCACGAACGTCTGGATGGCCCTCGCGGCGGTCCTGCTCGGCATCGTCATCTTCCTCGTGCAGTCGCGGCGACACACCGGCAAGGAGCCCTCGCCGTACCTGCCCGGTCGCGGGCCGGACGCACGCGCCGATGTAGACTCGGACGACACCTGGTCGGAGCACGACGACGAGCCTGCAGCCGTCGCCGCCGACCCGGTCGGCACCACCCGGTCCTAGCGCTCGGCGTCCCGCAGCGAGCTCCGAGCGCCCCGGACCGGACGCCGACCGACCACCGCCCGCCACGAACCGGGCTCCACACCACCCGTGCCGACGGGGCAACCCGCCGTCGGTACGGACGGGCACCTGTCCCGCCCGTCCGGGCGGAACGCACCACCGGGCCACCGCTGTCCCTGTTCCCATCCTCGTGAGGACGGTTCCCCATGGCGCACCAGCCAGACCAGACGCGCAGCACCGCGTCGTCGCTCCTGCCCCCGCACCGCCGGTTCTCGGCCGTCCCCGACGCCACCGGCATGTACGACCCGGCGAACGAGAAGGACGCCTGCGGGCTCGCGATGGTCGCGACGCTCCGCGGCACCGCCGGGCACGACATCGTCGACGCCGCCCTCGGTGCGCTCCGCAACCTCGAGCACCGCGGTGCCGTCGGGTCGGACGCCGGGACCGGCGACGGTGCGGGCATCCTCTGCCAGGTGCCGGACGCCTTCCTGCGCGACGAGGTGTCGTTCGACCTGCCCGCGGCGGGGGAGTACGCCGTCGGGACCGCCTACCTGCCCCTCGACGAGGACGACCGCCACCGTGTGCAGGGCGCCGTCGAGCGGATCGCGCGCGAAGAGGGCCTGCGTGTCCTCGGCTGGCGGGAGGTCCCGGTGCGTCCGGAGGTCCTCGGCACGCTCGCCCGTGCCGCCATGCCCGCGTTCGCCCAGCTGTTCGTCGCGTCGAACCGGCACGACGTGCACGGTGCTGCCTGGAACGGGATCGCCCTCGACCGCCAGGCGTTCCGCCTCCGCAAGCGTGCCGAGCACGACGTGGAGGTCTACTTCATGTCGCTGTCGAGCCGGACCATGGTCTACAAGGGCATGGTCACGACGCTGCAGCTCGAGCCGTTCTACCCGGACCTCAGCGACGAGCGCTTCGCGTCGAAGCTCGCGATCGTGCACTCGCGGTACTCCACGAACACCTTCCCGTCGTGGCCGCTCGCGCAGCCGTTCCGCACGCTCGCGCACAACGGCGAGATCAACACCGTCCGCGGCAACCGCAACTGGATGCGGGCGCGGCAGTCGCAGCTCCAGAGCGAGCTGCTCGGTGACATGGCGCCGCTGCTGCCGATCGTCAGCCCCGGTGCGAGTGACTCGGCCTCGTTCGACGAGGTCCTCGAGCTCCTCAGCCTGACCGGTCGGTCGCTGCCGCACGCGGTGTCGATGATGGTGCCGGAGGCCTGGGAGAACCAGACCGGCATGGACCCCGAGCTCCGTGCCTTCTACGAGTACCACTCGATGCTCATGGAGCCGTGGGACGGCCCCGCCGCGATCACCTTCACCGACGGCACGCTCGTCGGCGCGACCCTCGACCGGAACGGCCTGCGTCCGGGTCGGTTCCTCGTCACCGACGACGGACTCATCGTCATGGGCTCCGAGACGGGTGTCATCGACGTCCCGGCCGCGAAGGTCGTCCGCAAGGGCCGCCTGCGTCCTGGTCGGATGTTCCTGGTCGACACCGAGGCCGGTCGCATCATCGAGGACGACGAGGTCAAGCGGTCGCTCGCCGGGTCGGGCCCGTGGAGCGAGTGGCTCGAGTCCGGTCGGATCAACCTCGCGGACCTGCCGGAGCGCGAGCACATCGTGCACACGCCGGCCTCGGTGACCCGACGGCAGCGAGCGTTCGGCTACACCGAGGAAGAAGTGCGGATCCTCCTCCGCCCGATGGCCCAGACCGGCGCGGAGCCGCTCGGTGCGATGGGTTCGGACACGCCCATCGCGGTCCTCTCCCAGCGGCCGCGGCTGCTCTTCGACTACTTCACGCAGCAGTTCGCGCAGGTGACGAACCCGCCGCTCGACTCCATCCGCGAGCAGGTCATCACCTCGATGGGCATGGGTCTCGGTCCGGAGCGCAACCTCCTGTCCGCCGGCCCGGAGCACGCGAAGCAGATCGTGCTCGGCTTCCCGGTCATCGACAACGACGAGCTCGCGAAGATCCAGCACTTCGAGACCGCGTCGGGACGGCACCTCACCGTCACGATCAACGGCCTCTACCGGGTCGACGACGGCGAGGCCGCGATGCAGAAGCGCATCGACGCGGTCTGTGCCGAGGTCGACGCCGCCATCGAGTCGGGCAAGCAGTTCATCGTGCTGTCCGACCGCGACGGCAACGCCGAGAACGCCCCGGTCCCGAGCCTCCTGCTGCTCGCTGCCGTGCACCACCACCTGATCCGCACCGAGCGGCGCATGAAGGTCGGCCTGATCGTCGAGGCCGGCGACGTGCGCGAGGTGCACCACGTGGCCACCCTGATCGGCTACGGCGCCTCGGCGATCAACCCGTACCTCGCGATGGAGACGTGCGAGAACCTCGTCCGCGCCGGGATGATCACGGGCATCACGCCCGAGCAAGCCGTCCGCAACGTCATCAAGGCGCTCGGCAAGGGCGTGCTGAAGATCATGTCCAAGATGGGCATCTCGACGGTGTCGAGCTACGCGGGCGCCCAGGCGTTCGAGGCGGTCGGTCTGTCCCAGGAGTTCGTCGACCGGTACTTCACCGGCACGTCGTCGATCCTCGGCGGCGTCGACGTCGACGTGATCGCCCGCGAGAACGCCGAGCGGCACGCCCAGGCCTACCCGCAGGACGGCGCGGTGCTCTCGCACGAGCGGCTGCAGACCGGCGGCGAGTACCAGTGGCGACGCGAGGGCCCGCCGCACCTCTTCAACCCGGACACGGTGTTCCGCCTGCAGCACGCCACGCGCGCCCGCCGCTACGACATCTTCCGCGAGTACTCGAAGGCCGTGGACGACCAGTCCGAGGCGCTGATGACGCTCCGCGGGCTGTTCCGCTTCAAGGACGGCGCACGCCAGCCGGTGCCGCTCGACGAGGTCGAGCCGATCGAGTCGATCGTGAAGCGGTTCAACACGGGCGCCATGTCGTACGGGTCGATCTCGCAGGAGGCCCACGAGACCCTCGCGATCGCGATGAACCGTCTCGGTGCCCGGTCGAACACGGGTGAGGGCGGCGAGGACGTCGAGCGTCTGCTCGACCCCGAGCGTCGGAGCGCGATCAAGCAGGTCGCGTCCGGCCGCTTCGGCGTGACGAGCATGTACCTGACGCACGCCACGGACATCCAGCTGAAGATGGCCCAGGGCGCCAAGCCCGGCGAGGGCGGGCAGCTGCCTCCGCAGAAGGTCTACCCGTGGGTCGCCCGCACCCGGCACGCGACCGCCGGTGTCGGGCTGATCTCGCCGCCGCCGCACCACGACATCTACTCCATCGAGGACCTCAAGCAGCTGATCTTCGACGTGAAGCGGGCGAACCCGTCCGCGCGCGTGCACGTCAAGCTCGTGAGCCAGTCCGGCATCGGCGCGGTCGCGGCCGGGGTGACGAAAGCCCTCGCCGACGTCGTCCTCGTGTCCGGCCACGACGGTGGGACCGGCGCCTCGCCGCTCAACTCGCTGAAGCACGCCGGTACCCCGTGGGAGATCGGCCTCGCCGAGACCCAGCAGACGCTCATGCTCAACGGCATGCGCGACCGCGTCGTGGTGCAGGTCGACGGGCAGATGAAGACCGGGCGCGACGTCGTCGTGGCCGCGCTGCTCGGCGCCGAGGAGTACGGCTTCGCGACCGCTCCGCTCGTCGTCGAGGGCTGCATCCTCATGCGGGTGTGCCACCTCGACACGTGCCCCGTCGGCGTCGCGACGCAGAACCCGGAGCTCCGCGCCCGGTTCTCCGGCAAGGCCGAGTACGTCGTGAACTTCTTCGAGTTCATCGCTCAGGAGGTCCGCGAGCTCCTCGCCGAACTCGGGTTCCGGTCGCTCGACGAGGCGATCGGCCAGGCAGACGTGCTCGACGTCGACCGCGCCGTCCAGCACTGGAAGGCCTCCGGTCTCGACCTCGGTCCGGTGCTGCAGGGTCCGACGTTCGAGGCGGACGAGCCACGCCGACACCACCGCGAGCAGGACCACGAACTCGACGAGCACTTCGACGTCGAGCTGATCCAGCGCACCGCCGACGTGCTCGAGCACGGGGGCTCGGTCGCGCTCGACCTGCCGATCCGCAACACGGAGCGCGCGGTCGGGACGATGCTCGGGCACGAGGTGACCCTCCGCCACGGCGAGCACGGGTTGCCGGCGGGCTCGATCGACATCACCCTGCGCGGCTCGGCGGGGCAGTCGCTCGGCGCGTTCCTGCCCGCGGGCGTGACGCTCCGGCTGGTGGGCGACAGCAACGACTACGTCGGCAAGGGCCTCTCCGGCGGCGAGGTCATCGTCCGCCCAGACGACGAGTCCGCGTTCGACGCGGCCGAGAACGTCATCGCCGGCAACGTCATCGGGTACGGCGCGACCCAGGGCAGCATGTTCATCCGCGGGATCGTGGGAGAGCGCTTCCTGGTCCGCAACTCCGGGGCGACCGCGGTGGTCGAGGGTGTGGGAGACCACGCACTCGAGTACATGACCGGTGGGCTGGCGCTCATCCTCGGCGAGACCGGGCGGAACCTCGGCGCCGGCATGTCGGGCGGAACCGCGTACGTGCTGGGCCTCCGCGACGAGGACGTCAACCAGGACGCCCTCGCGAGCGGGGAGCTGCGTCTCGGGCCGCTCGACAGCGCCGACGTCGAGATCGTCACCGACCTGCTCGAGCGACACCGCGACGAGACGGGGTCGACGGTCGCGGCGGAACTGCTCGAGTCCGGTGACCTCAGCGGCTTCGTGAAGGTCCTGCCGCGCGACTACGCGGCGGTCCTCGCAACCCGGCAACAGGCCGTGGAAGAAGGGCTCGACCCCGACGGCGACATCGTCTGGAACCGCATCTTGGAGGCGACCAATGGCTGACCGGGCGCGGATGGTGGAACCGGCTGCGTACACGAACACCACGGAGGCGACCAATGGCTGACCCGAAGGGCTTCTTGAAGGTGCAGGAGCGCGAGCTCCCGCAGCGACGCCCCGTCCCCGTGCGGCTCATGGACTGGAAAGAGGTCTACGAGCAGCAGGAGTCCGGCGCACTCAAGCGCCAGGCCGGCCGTTGCATGGACTGCGGCGTGCCGTTCTGCCACCAGGGCTGCCCGCTCGGCAACCTCATCCCGGAGTGGAACGACCTCACCTGGCGCGGCGAGGGTCGGCAGGCGATCGAGCGGCTGCACGCCACGAACAACTTCCCGGAGTTCACGGGTCGGCTCTGCCCGGCGCCGTGCGAGGCGTCCTGCGTGCTCGGCATCAACCAGCCCCCGGTGACGATCAAGCAGGTCGAGGTCTCGATCATCGACGAGGCGTTCCAGAACGGCTGGGTCACGCCGCACCCGCCCGAGCGCCTGACAGGCAAGACCGTCGCGGTCGTCGGCTCCGGCCCGGCCGGGCTCGCGGCCGCGCAGCAGCTGACCCGCGCCGGCCACACGGTCGCGGTGTACGAGCGCGACGACCGGATCGGCGGCCTGCTCCGCTACGGCATCCCGGACTTCAAGATGGAGAAGCGCCAGATCGACGCGCGTCTCGCCCAGATGCAGGCCGAGGGCACACGCTTCCGCGCGGGTGTCGAGATCGGGCGCGACATCACCTGGGACGACCTGAAGTCCCGCTACGACGCCGTCGTGGTGGCGACCGGGGCGATGGTCGCGCGCGACCTGCCGATCCCGGGGCGCGACCTCGCGGGCGTCCACTACGCGATGGACTACCTCGTCCAGCAGAACAAGACGAACGCCGGCACGACCGTCGACAACCAGACCACGGCCGAGGGCAAGCACGTCGTCGTGATCGGCGGCGGTGACACGGGGGCGGACTGCATCGGCACCGCACACCGGCAGGGCGCCCTCAGCGTGACGAACCTGGCGATCGGCAAGCAGCCGCCGCTCGAGCGTCCGTCCGAGCAGCCGTGGCCGATGTTCCCGACCGTGTTCGAGGTCACGAGCGCCCACGAGGAGGGCGGCGAGCGGCACTTCCTCGCCTCCACCGTCGAGTTCCTCGGCAACGAGGCCGGCGAGGTCCGTGCCCTCCGTGTCGCCGAGACCGAGTACCTCGACGGCCGACGGGTCCCGAAGGCCGGCACCGAGCGCGAGATCCCCGCCGACCTCGTCCTCATCGCCATGGGCTTCACCGGGCCGGAGACCGACACCATCGAGCCCCAGCTCGGGCTGCCCACCGCGCCGTCCGGAGCGCTCGCCCGCGAGGCCGACTACTCCACCAACGAGCCGGGCGTCTTCGTCGCCGGGGACGCCGGTCGCGGGCAGTCGCTGATCGTGTGGGCGATCGCCGAGGGCCGTGCCGCCGCCGCGAAGGTCGACGAGTACCTCGAGGGCTCGACGATCCTGCCGGCGCCGGTCAAGGCGACCGACCGCGCGATCACCGTCTGATGCCCGACGAGTGAGCGACGGGCCACCGGCACTCGGTAGGGTGCTGGTGGCCTCGCTTCGTTCCGCGCGGCCCCACAGCGCGGAAACCCAAGCACCATCCACCACCAGAAGGAATCCATTGAGACGCGCAAAGATCGTTTCGACGCTCGGACCGGCAACGTCGGAGTACGAGACCGTCAAGGAGATCATCGAGGCGGGCGTCGACGTCGCCCGACTCAACCTCAGCCACGGTGACTACAGCGTCCACGAGGCCAACTACGAGAACGTCCGTCGCGCCGCCGAGGAGCTCGGCAAGCCCGTCGCGATCCTCGTCGACCTGCAGGGCCCGAAGATCCGCCTGGCGAAGTTCGCCGACGGCCCCCACGAGCTCGCGGTCGGTGACGTCTTCACGATCACGACCGAGGACGTCCCCGGCTCGAAGGAGGTCTGCGGGACGACCTTCAAGGGCCTGCCGCAGGACGTCAAGCCCGGCGATCCGCTCCTCATCGACGACGGCCGCGTGCGGCTGCGCGTGCTCGACACCGACGGGGTCCGCGTCCGGACCGAGGTCGTGGTCGCCGGCACGGTGTCGAACAACAAGGGCATCAACCTCCCGGGTGTCGCCGTCAACGTCCCCGCGCTGAGCGAGAAGGACGAGGCCGACCTCCGCTGGGCGATCCGCCAGGGCGCCGACCTCATCGCGCTGTCGTTCGTCCGGAACGCCGCCGACGTCCAGCGCGCGCACGAGATCATGGACGAGGAGGGCAAGCGCCTCCCGGTCATCGCGAAGATCGAGAAGCCGCAGGCCGTCGACGCGCTCGAGGAGATCATCGACGCCTTCGACAGCATCATGGTCGCCCGCGGTGACCTCGGCGTGGAGCTCCCGCTCGAGGCCGTGCCGATCGTGCAGAAGCGCGCGGTCGAGCTCGCCCGCCGCATGGCGAAGCCGGTCATCGTCGCGACGCAGATGCTCGAGTCGATGATCTCGTCGCCGATCCCGACCCGCGCCGAGACGTCCGACGTCGCGAACGCGGTCCTCGACGGCGCGGACGCGGTGATGCTCTCGGGCGAGACCAGCGTCGGCGAGTACCCGGTGCAGACGGTCCGCACCATGGCCCGCATCGTCGAGTCCACCGAGGACCACGGCCTCGAGCGCATCGCCCCGCTCGGCACGAAGCCCCGCACGCTCGGGGGTGCGATCACCCTCGCGGCCGTCGAGATCGCGGAGTTCACCGAGGCGTCGTACCTCTGCGTGTTCACCGAGTCCGGCGACTCGGCTCGTCGCATGTCGCGCCTGCGTCACGGCCTGCCGATCATCGCCTTCACCCCGAACGAGGCCACGCGCCGCCGCATGGCGCTCACCTGGGGCGTGCGCTCGTTCCTCGTCGACCGGAAGACCCACACCGACGAGCTGTTCTCGCAGGTCGACGACGTCCTCCTCGAGCACGGTCTCGCCGCGCCGGGCGACCGCGTCGTCGTGACGGCGGGTTCGCCTCCCGGCATCGAGGGGTCGACGAACGATCTCCGGGTGCACCGTGTCGGGGACGCGCACGCCGAGGCCGCCCCGGCCTACGTGCGCGACTGACACCGGTCGCGTCAGACACCGGTCGAGTCTGGACAGGGCGCGGACGGGAGGCACGGTGCGGGTGATCCGCACGGCCTCCGGTCCGCGCCCTGTCGCGTCCCGCTCCGCGCCTGCGCCGACGACGCACGTCGCGTCGCGCCCCCACCTGCGCCGACGACGCGCATCGCGTCCATCCCGCACCCGCCCCGACGACCCGCGTCGCGTCCGCCCCGCGGCCGGCGCGACCGCCCCGTCGCGCGACCGGGCAGGATGGGTGCTGTGAGCCTCCAGGACGACACCGCGTCAGCACCCACCGGCGCCGAGGTCCGTCGCTGGCGCCGCTACCTGGCCGACGAGCGCGCGGAGGCGGCCGTCTACCGCAACCTCGCTGCGCGTCGCACCGGTGAGGAGCGCGAGATCCTCGCCGCCCTCGCCGAGGCGGAGGGGCGGCACGAGCAGCACTGGCTCGAGCTCCTCGGCGACCGTGTCGGCCGACCGCAGCGGGGGAGCCTGCGCACCCGGGTCCTCGCGTCGCTCGCGAAGCGGTTCGGCTCGGTGTTCGTGCTCGCGCTCATGCAGCGGGCCGAGGACCGCTCGCCGTACGCGGACGACGACGACGCCACCGCTCGGATGGCTGCCGACGAGCGCATCCACGGCGAGGTCGTCCGCGGTCTCGCGAACCGTGGGCGCATGCGGCTGTCCGGCACGTTCCGCGCGGCCGTCTTCGGCGCGAACGACGGCCTCGTGTCGAACCTCGCGCTCATCATCGGCATCAGCGCGTCCGGGGCCGACCGCCACTTCGTCCTGCTGAGCGGCATCGCGGGGCTCCTCGCCGGCGCGCTGTCGATGGGCGCGGGGGAGTACGTGTCGGTCCGGTCGCAGCGCGAGCTGCTCGAGGCATCCGCACCGCACCCGGAGGCCGGCCGTGCGGTGGCGGACCTCGACGTCGACGCCAACGAACTCGCGCTCGTCTACCGGGCGCGTGGCATGGACGAGGCCGCGGCGCACGCCCACGCGGCCGAGGTCATCGCCGGGCTCGGGCCGTCCGCCGAAACGGGGTCCACGCCGACGCGGGACGACCACGAGGCGATCGGCAACGGCATGAGCGCGGCGCTGTCGAGCTTCTGCTTCTTCGCCTCCGGTGCGGTGATCCCGATCCTGCCGTACGCGTTCGGGCTCGAGGGGTGGCCCGCGATCACGGTCGCCGGTGCGCTCGTCGGGATCGCGCTGCTCGGGACCGGGGCGGTCGTCGGGGTCCTCAGCGGTGCCTCACCGCTCAAGCGGGCGCTGCGGCAGCTCGCGATCGGGTTCGGCGCGGCGGTCGTGACGTACGGGCTCGGGCTGCTGTTCGGGACCGGCGCGGCGTAGCGGCCCCGGCGGCCGATCGTCGTCGGCCGGACGCCGTGGCGTCGGTCGGCCGTCGCCGCGGCCGCCCGCGCCCGCGCCCGCGGACGGGAACGGGAACGGACGCGGACCCGGTCAGCGTCGCACGGCTGCGCGCGGCGGCAGGAGCAGCAGCGCGGCGGCGCCCACGACGACCAGGGCGATGCCGGCGAGCACCGTGAAGACCGCGAGCGCGAGCGTGGGGGCGAGGAGGACCGCGACGCCGCAGAGGACCGAGAGCACCCCGCTCACCGCGGTCGGGACGCGCGACGACCCGGGGTGCCCGACGACCGCGCCGATGACCGCCACGGCGCCCTCGACGATGAACCCGACGCCCGCGAGCACCGCGTACACGACGAGCGGCACGAACGGGTCCACCAGGCAGAGCAGCCCGGCGAGGCCGACGAGCACGCCGACGACGCCCGACGTCCACCGCCAGACCGGTGCCGTCCCGTGCCCGCGGACCGCAGCGAACACCCGGAGGGCACCCGCCACGACGAGGTAGACGCCGAACACCACCGCGAGGAGCGCCAGGGTCGGGCGCGGCCAGGCGATCGCGACGATGCCCAGGGCGATCGCGACGACGGCGGTCACGACGACGAAGACGCGGAACGTCCGGACGGCACGAGAGTCCACGAGCGCTCCTTCCCTGGTCGGCCGCGGTCGGGCCTGCTCGGCATCGACGCTACCGCGAGCGCCGATGCCCGGTTCCCGCGGGCGGCGCCGCCCGGGTGCGGCGGGCGGCGCTACCCCGGCGCTGCGGCCTACGGCGCCCGGCTGCCGACCGTGCAACCGGATGCAACCTCGCCCGTCGTAGCGTGCGGGCAGGCGCGGACCCAGCGCCGCCGACAACGTCGTCGAAAGGTGTCCACCATGACCATCGCACCGTCGCCCGCCACCTACGCCGCCCCCGGCGAGGACGGCTCGCTCGTCGAGTACCGGTCGCGCTACGACCACTTCATCGGAGGCGAGTACGTCGCCCCCGCGGGCGGGCAGTACTTCGAGAACCCGACGCCCGTCACCGGCAAGGTCTTCTGCGAGGTCGCCCGCGGCGACTCCACGGACGTCGACCGGGCCGTCGAGGCCGCGTGGAAGGCGTTCCCGGCGTGGAGCCGCACGAGCGTCGCCGAACGAGCCGGGATCCTCAACAAGATCGCCGACCGGATGGAGGAGCAGCTGCAGATGCTCGCGGTCGCTGAGACGTGGGAGAACGGCAAGCCGATCCGCGAGACCCTCGGCGCGGACATCCCGCTCGCGATCGACCACTTCCGCTACTTCGCGGGCGCGATCCGCGCGCAGGAGGGCTCGACGGGGGAGATCGACCACGACACCGTGGCGTACCACTTCCACGAGCCGCTCGGCGTCGTCGGCCAGATCATCCCGTGGAACTTCCCGATCCTCATGGCGGTGTGGAAGCTCGCCCCGGCCCTCGCCGCGGGCAACTGCGTCGTGCTGAAGCCCGCCGAGCAGACCCCTGCCTCGATCCACGTGCTCGTGGAGCTCATCCGCGACCTGCTCCCGGCCGGGGTGCTCAACGTCGTGAACGGCTTCGGCATCGAGGTCGGCGCGCCGCTCGCCCAGCACCCGGACATCCGGAAGGTCGCGTTCACGGGTGAGACGACGACGGGCCGGCTCATCATGCAGTACGCGTCGCAGAACCTCATCCCGGTGACGCTCGAGCTCGGCGGGAAGAGCCCGAACGTGTTCTTCGCGGACGTCGCCCAGGAGCGGGACGCCTTCTACGACAAGGCACTCGAGGGCTTCGCGTTCTTCAACCTCAACCAGGGCGAGGTCTGCACGTGTCCGTCGCGGGCGCTCGTGGCGAAGGAGATCTACGACGGCTTCGTGGCCGACGGACTCGACCGGGTGCGCGCCGTCAAGCAGGGCCACCCGCTCGACCCGGCGACGATGATCGGGGCGCAGGCCTCGAACGACCAGCTCGAGAAGATCCTGAGCTACATCGACATCGGCAAGCAGGAGGGCGCGAAGCTGCTGACCGGCGGTGAACGGGCCGACCTCGGCGGGGAGCTGTCCGGCGGCTACTACGTCACCCCGACGATCTTCGAGGGCGACAACTCGATGCGGATCTTCCAGGAGGAGATCTTCGGCCCGGTGCTCGCCCTGACGTCCTTCAGTGGCTACGACGACGCCATCCGGATCGCCAACGACACCCTGTACGGCCTCGGCGCGGGCGTGTGGAGCCGCGAAGCGACGACGCTCTACCGCGCCGGGCGGGACATCCAGGCCGGTCGAGTCTGGTCGAACACGTACCACCAGTACCCGGCGGGCGCGGCGTTCGGCGGGTACAAGCAGTCGGGCATCGGGCGCGAGAACCACAAGATGATGCTCGAGCACTACCAGCAGACGAAGAACCTCCTCGTGTCCTACGCCGAGGGCCCGATGGGCTTCTTCTGATGCCGGACTCCGACGGCGGAGCGGCGCCCCGACCCGCCACCGCCCGTGTGGCGGTCACACCGGCGGCGGGGGAGCTCCTGCGCTCCCTCGCCGCCCGGCACGGCCCGCTCATGTTCCACCAGTCCGGCGGCTGCTGCGACGGCTCGAGTCCGATGTGCTACCCGGTCGGCATGTTCCGGACCGGCCCCGGCGACGTGCTCCTCGGCGCGTTGGACGTGGACGGCATCGACCCGGTCGAGGTCTACATGTCCCGGTCGCAGTTCGAGTACTGGAAGTACACGCACCTCACGATCGACGTCGTCGACGGCCGCGGTGCGGGCTTCTCGCTCGAGGTCCCGGAGGGCAAGCGCTTCCTGACGCGGTCGCGGATGCTCACCGACGACGAGCTGGTCGACCTGGGCCTGGTCCCGGCGAGTGGTCGGACGTAGGCTGACCGCACCAGCTGCGACGACGCGGTCGGGGTTCCGGACAGGAGGGCACGTGCGCGCACCGTCCGGGCTCCGTCCGCTCGTCGCCGAGTCGTGGGAGCGGTCCGCCCGTGTCGACCCGGACGGCCTCCCCGAGGTCGCACTCGGCGACGACGAACTCGATGCCCTCCGCCGTGCCGGCCCGCTCGGGACCGCGCTGCCGGTCGTCCGTCGCCTGCTCCTCGACGACGCACGGTCCGCGGGGTGCATCGTCGCCGTGACGGACGCGGCCGGCCGGCTGGTCTGGGTCGAGGGCGCGCACCGGGCCCGCAGTGCGGCGGAGGGGATGGGGTTCGTCGCGGGCGCCGACTGGGCGGAGGAGCACGCGGGCACGAGCGCACCGGGGACCGCGCTCCGGCTCGGTCGCCCGGTCCAGATCCACGCCGAGGAGCACTACGCGACGGCCGTGAAGGCGTTCTCCTGCACGGCGGTCCCGCTCCGGGACGCCTCGGGGCACGTGGTCGGTGCGCTCGACCTCACGGGCGACGAACGCGCGGTCGAACGGCACACGCTCCCGCTGCTCACCGCGACCGCCGCCGCAGCGGAGGCCGAGCTCGCCCTCGCCGCACTCCGTCACCCCGTCGCTCCGTCGCCCCGACCGGGACCGGGACCGACCGGTCTGGACCTGCTCGGTTCCGACACGGCGACCCTCCGGACCGGGGAACGCAGCGTCCGACTGTCCGAGCGGCACTCGGAGATCCTCGCCGTGCTCGCCGCCGCACCCGCCGGGCTCGGGGCGGCGGACCTCGCGGTCGCCGTCTACGGCGACGTCCGGGCGGTGACGACGCTGCGCGCCGAGGTCGTCCGGCTCCGACGGGTGCTCGCTGACCATGCGCCGGACGCACGCCTGACGTCACGGCCGTACCGTCTGTCCGGGATCCGGACCGACGTCGACAGCGTGCTGTCCGCGCTCGACCGCGGGGCGCGCCTCCAGGCCGTCGACCGGTACACCGGACCGGTCCTGCCCGGGTCCGCGTCGCCGGGTGTCGACGACCTGCGCGACCGGGTGCGCTCCCGGTTCCGCGAGGCGCTGCTCGCCGACGGCGGCGTCGACGCGCTGCAGGCGTGGGCACGCACCGCGGACGGAGCCGCGGACGAGCAGGTGCTCCGCGCGCTGCTCGCTGTGCTGCCGCGGCGGTCGCCGCGTCGGGCCGGCGTGGTGGCGGCGATCGAGGCGATCGAGCGTCCCTGACCGCAGGCGCTGACGGCCGGGAGGCACGACACGCGTCGACCGGTCGGCCGACGGTGCGCGCCTCCCGCACCGGGTGCGGTCACCCGGTCAGGACCCCGTCGTCGGCGCGGGCGTGGCGGAGCCGCCCTCGCTCGGGGCTGTGCCGTCCTTCGGTGCGGCGGGCGGGGTGGGGGCCTTCCCGTCCTTCGGTGCGGCGGGCGGGGTGGGAGACTTCCCGTCCTTCGGTGCGGCGGGCGGGGTGGGAGCCTTCCCGTCCTTCGGTGCGGCGGGCGGCGTGGGAGCCTTCCCGTCCTTCGGCGCGGCCGGCGGCGTGGGGGCCTTGCCGTCCGCGAGCGGGCCCGCGGCGCACCCCGGCGCCGCGGCGGGGCCACTCGCGTCGCCTCCAGGTCCGGCCTTGGGCGCACCGCTGGGCGCTCCGCTCGGTGCACCGCTGGGTGCTCCGGACGGGGCGACGCTCGGTGCGCTCGGCGCCGCCATCGCCGCTGTCACACCGATCCCACCGAGGACCAGCGCCGCTGCCGCCGCGGTGCCGATGCCGACCGCCCGGAGGGTCCGGCGTCGACGGCCGGCGGTGGGCTGGTCGTCCTGTTCGTGCTGCATGGTGTCTCCTGTTCGTCGAGCGGCTGACCGGTCGGACCGCCGCGGAGGAGACGCTCGGATCCGAATCTGAAGCAGGACTGAAGCATGTGCGGCGCACAGGGTTTCTCCAGGCCGTTCCAGGCTCCGTGATGGCGGTGCCGACCTACGGTGTCCGCCGTGAACGCACCAGCACGCATCCTCGTGGTCGAGGACGACGACTCCCTCCGGACCGCGGTGGCGACGAGCCTCCGCGCCGAGGGCTTCGTCGTCGCCGGGGCCCCGGACGGCCGCACCATCGCCGAGGACCTCGACCGGACGGCCCCCGACCTCGTGCTCCTCGACTGGATGCTCCCCGGGCCGAGCGGCATCCTGCTCGCCGCGCGCATCCGTGCCCGCTCGGACGCCGCCGTGGTGATGACGACCGCGCGCGACGAGCTCGACGACCGGCTGCGCGGGTTCGCCGAGGGTGCGGACGACTACGTCGTGAAGCCGTTCGCGATGGCCGAACTCGTCGCCCGCGTCACGGCGGTGCTGCGCCGACGCGGACGGATCCCGTCGGTGATCGAGGTGGGTGACCTCGTGCTCGACCCCGACGCCTCGACCGTCCGACGGGCCGGCGTCGTGCTCGACCTCACCGCGACGGAGTTCCGGCTCCTCCGGTTCCTCGCCGAGAGCCGCGGCCGCACGGTCTCGAAGGCGCAGATCACGACCCAGGTGTGGGGCTACGAGGACATCGCCCCGAACGTGGTCGAGGTCCACCTCAGCGCACTGCGTCGGAAGATGGAGGCCCACGGCCCTCGGCTCGTGCACACCGTGCGCGGGCTCGGCTACCGGCTCGCGGTCGACCGGGGTGCCGCGTGAGCAAGGACCTCGCCGCTCCCGGTCGACCGCTCCGCACCACCTCCCTCCGGCTCCGCACCGTCGTCGCCGTCACCGTGCTGCTGGCCGTCCTGCTCGCGGGACTCGTCGTCGCGGTCGAGGCCGTCCTCGGTGCCCGGCTCACCGCCCAGGTCGAGGACCGCCTGCGCGACCGCGCGTCGGCGGCCGCCGCACTCGTGGGGGTGCTGGACGCCGACGACCTCGCCGACCGGCTGTCGGCGCAGGGACTCTCGGTCCGCATCGTCGAGCCCGACGGTGCCGCCGTCGAGGCCGGTCCCACGCCGGACCAGCTGCGGAACGGCCCGCCGGACCCCGGGGGTCTGCCGGGCCCCGCGGCGAAGGCGGACGCCTCGGGCACTGGGCGATCCGCGGCGACCGGATCGTCCGCAGCAGGGTCCGCCAGCACGTCGACGGCCGGCACACGGATCACCTCGTCCTCGGTGCAGGACGACGACGGCGTGCTCACGCTCCGGTCGGACCTCGCCGACGGGACGCACATCACCCTCACCGCCGGGACCCGTGACGTGCAGGAGACCCTCACACAGCTCGGCTGGGTGATGGGCGGCGCGTCCGCGGCCTTCCTCGGGGTCGCGGTCGTCGGTCTCGTCCTCGTGGTCCGGCGCACGATGCGACCGCTCGACGAGATGACCGGGGCGGCGCGCTCGATCGCCTCCGGGGACCGCGGCCGACGACTCCGGCCGGAGCGGACGGACACCGAGATCGGACGGGTCGCGCTCGCGTTCGACGAGATGCTCGACGCCGTCGAGGGTGCGGAGGCGAAGGCCGTCGCCGCCGAGGAACGGGTGCGCGGGTTCCTCTCCGACGCCGCGCACGAGCTCCGGACACCCGTCGCAGGTGTCCGGGCCGCCGCCGACACCCTCGTCCGGAACGGTGCCGCGGACCCCGGGACGAACGAGGAGCTCGCGGTCCACGTCGTCCGGCAGGCGGACCGCGCGGCCCGGCTCGTCGACGACATGCTCACGATGGCCCGGCTCGACCGGGGGATCGCGCTCGACCGGCGCCCGACCGACCTCGGGCCGTGGCTCGTGGCGGAGGTCGACCGGCTGCGGCTCCGGTTGCCCGCCACCACCGTCGACGCGACCGTGCCCGAGCACGCGGTGGTCGCCGACGTCGACCCGGACCGGCTCGCGCAGGTCGTCGGCAACCTCGTCGACAACGCCGCACGGGCCACGGGGCCGAGCGGGACCGTCCGCCTCACCCTGACGGAGGAGTCGGGGGAGGCCGTCGTCCGGGTCGAGGACGACGGGCCCGGCATCCCGGCGTCCGAACGGGAGCGGGTGTTCGACCGGCTCGTGCGGCTCGAGGCCTCCCGCGACGTCCGTTCCGGCGGTGCCGGGCTCGGGTTGCCGATCGCCCGGGGCATCGCCGAGGCCCACGGCGGGACGCTCGCGCACGCCGACAGCCGTCGCGGTGTCGACGGTCTCGGCGGCGCCGTGTTCGACCTGCGGGTGCTGCTAGCCTGATGTCCTCGCGAGTGTGGTGGAACGGTAGACACGGGGCACTCAAAATGCTCTGCCTCACGGCGTGCGGGTTCGAGTCCCGCCACTCGTACAAGAGCCTGCCGAGCGAGGAGTGCAGGCGACTTCTAGTAAGGTTTCGTTCGTGAGTGACACAGAAGCAACCCCAGCAGCACCGCGTCGCGTCGTCGTCGCCGAGGACGAGTCGCTCATCCGCCTCGACATCGTCGAGATCCTCCGCGACAACGGCTTCGACGTCGTCGGTGAGGCGGGCGACGGCGAGACCGCCGTGCAGCTCGCCACCGACCTCCGTCCCGACCTCGTCGTCATGGACGTCAAGATGCCCCAGCTCGACGGCATCTCCGCGGCCGAGAAGCTCTCCAAGAACCACATCGCTCCGGTGGTCCTCCTCACGGCGTTCAGCCAGAAGGACCTCGTCGAGCGCGCGACCGAGGCCGGCGCCCTCGCCTACGTCGTCAAGCCGTTCACGCCGAACGACCTGCTCCCCGCGATCGAGATCGCCCTCTCGCGCCACCAGCAGATCATCACGCTCGAGGCCGAGGTCGCCGACCTCGTCGAGCGCTTCGAGACCCGCAAGCTCGTCGACCGCGCCAAGGGCCTCCTCAACGAGAAGATGGGCCTCACCGAGCCCGAGGCGTTCCGGTGGATCCAGAAGGCGTCGATGGACCGCCGTCTGACCATGCACGACGTCGCCAAGGCGATCATCGAGCAGCTGAGCGCCAAGAAGTAGCGTCCGCGTCGCTCGCACGAGAGCGCCGTCTCCCACCGGGAGGCGGCGCTCTCGTCGTCTGCGGCGCCGCGACCCGGCCTGGAGGCGCGGGGTGCGCCCGCCCCGGCCGGCCGCCTGGCAGGGTGGAGCGATGGACGACGTGGTGATCCGTGCCTCCCGGCCGACCGACATGGCGGCGGTCGCCGACCTGCGGTGGCGGTGGAGCGTCGACGAGGACGGCGTCGCCCCGGCGGTGACGCCGGCGGAGTACCGGGACGCGATGCGCGTCTTCGCGGCCGAGCACCCCGACTCGCACCGGTGCGTCGTCGCGGAACGGGACGGGCGGGTGCTCGCCATGGCGTGGCTCGCCCTGAACCCTCGGCCGCCGGCGCCGCACCGACCACGGGGCCGGGTGGCGGCCGAGCTCCAGACCGTGTACGTGCACCCGGACCTCCGGGGTGCCGGCGTCGCCGGGCGGCTCGTCGAGCGGCTGCTCGAGATCGCGGACGAGGCCGGAGCCGAACGCGTCGTGGTGCACTCGAGCGTCGTCGGCGAGCGGCTCTACCGGCGGCTCGGCTTCGACGACGCTCGACGGCTGCTGCAGCGGCCGCCCGAGGACTGACACCGCCCAGCCCGAACCGGGTCGGCCAGGCTCGGGGCGACCAGGCTCGGAGCGGTCAGGGCCGCGGCGGGAGCTGCTGCAGCGTCCAGGCGTTGCCGTCGGGGTCGCGGAAGAAGACGAAGCGGCCCCAGGCGAGCTCGTCGACCCCGATCGCGTCGACGCCGAGGTCCTGCAGGTGGGCGAGGGCCTCGTCGGCGTCCGGGACGACGACCTGGACCGACTTCAGCGACCCGGGCGGCACGTCCGGCGACATGATCCCCTCGCCGAACGCGATCGAGCAGGCCGAGCCGGGCGGTGTCGCCTGCACGAACCGGACGTCGTCGGAGACGCGTTGGTCGTGGTCGATGACGAACCCGATGCGCTCGTAGAACTCCCGGGCACGGTCGACGTCGCTGACCGGGACCATGATGAGTTCGATCTTCCAGTCGGTCGCGGGCATGGTCACTCCTTCGTGGGTGCCCGGCGGTCGCGGTGCGGCGGGGGTCGCTCCGGTCCGGCGCGTCAGCGGGCGTCGCGGATCATGTTGGTGATGCGCACGGTGGAGCAGCGCCGCCCCTGGTCGTCGGTGAGGACGATCTCGTGCGTGGTGAGGGTGTTGCCGAGGTGGATCGCGGTGCAGGTCCCGGTGACGGTGCCGCTCGTGGCGCTGCGGGAGTGCGAGGCGTTGAGCTCGATGCCGACGGCGTAGCGGCCGGGGCCGGCGTGGACGTTCGCCGCCATCGAACCGAGGCTCTCGGCGAGGACGACGTACGCGCCACCGTGCAGCAGGCCGACGGGCTGGCGGTTGCCCTCCACCGGGATCGTGCCGACCGCGCGCTCGGCCGTGAGCTCGGTGATGACCATGCCCATCTTCTCGGCGAGCTCGCCCATTCCGCGCTCGGCCAGGCGGTCGTCGACCGCGGTGGTGGTGGTCGCTTCGTCGGTCACGCGCGCAGGACTCCCGTGTCGGATGGCGTCGGTAGGCTGTCCGGGTGTCGGACTCCGCAAAGCCTACCCTCATGGTCATCGACGGCCACTCCCTCGCGTTCCGGGCGTTCTACGCGCTCCCGGTCGACAGTTTCGTGAACCGCGAGGGGCAGCACACGAACGCCATCCACGGCTTCATCTCGATGCTGCTCATGCTCCTGCAGCGCGAGAAGCCGACCCACCTCGCGGTCGCGTTCGACATCTCCCGGTTCTCGTTCCGCACCCGTGAGTACGAGGACTACAAGGGCACCCGCTCCGAGACCCCGCCTGAGTTCAAGGGCCAGATCCCGCTCCTGCAGCAGGCGCTCGAGGCCATGGGCATCACGACGGTCACGAAGGAGGACTACGAGGCCGACGACATCCTCGCCACCTTCGCCCGCCAGGGGTCGGAGCAGGGCTACCAGGTCTACGTCGTCTCCGGCGACCGCGACTCCATCCAGCTCGTGAACGACGACGTCACGCTGCTGTACCCGTCCGTCCGCGGCGTCTCGGAGCTCACCCGGTACGACCGCGACAAGGTGTACGAGCGCTACGGCATCGAACCGCACCAGTACCCGGACATCGCGGCCCTCGTCGGCGAGACCAGCGACAACCTCATCGGCATCGACAAGGTCGGCGAGAAGACCGCCGTCAAGTGGATCAACCAGTACGGGTCGCTCGACGGCGTGCTCGAGCACGCCGACGAGATCAAGGGCGTCGTCGGCGGCAACCTCCGCGAGCAGAAGGACCGCGCGATCCGGAACCGCAAGCTCAACCGACTCGTGAACGACGTCGAGCTGCCGATCGGGCCGGCGGACGTCGCACTCCGCCCCCTCGACGAGCAGGCGGTCCGCGACCTCTTCGCGAAGCTCCAGTTCCGCACCCTCCTCGACCGCGTGTTCAAGGTCGCGGGCACGGGGGAGCCGTCCGAGGGCACCGCGACCGACGGCGGTGTGGCCGACGGAGCTCCGACGCCGCCGAAGGTCACGACGATCATCGACGAAGAGCTGGGCTACTGGCTCGAGCGCAAGGCGAAGGACGCTGCGAACGGCTTCGGCGTCGCGGTCGAGGTCATCGACGGCCGCCTCAGCGCGATCGGCATCGCCACGCACGACGACGCCGTGCTCGTCCCCGGCGGCAGCGGCGCGAAGGACTACGAGCAGCTCGCGGCGTGGTTCGCCTCCGACGCGCCGAAGCACTTCCACGACGCGAAGACCGCGATCAAGACGCTCGCCACGGTCGGCTTCACGGTGAACGGGCTCGCCGGCGACGCCCGCATCCTCGGGTGGTTGGCGCAGCCCGGCAAGCAGGGGCAGCCCCTCGCCGACCTCGTCTACCAGGAGCTCGGCGAGGAACTCCCCACCGCCGACCCGAACCAGCTCGTGCCCGAGACCGACCCGGTCAACGTCGGCGTCCACGCCTGGTACGTCCTCCGGGTGACGACGGCGATCCGGGCACGCCTCGACGAGTCCTCGCTGCGGGTGCTCGACGACATCGAGCTGCCGCTCGTGCACGTCCTCGCCGGCATGGAGACCACGGGCGTCGCGATCGACCGGCCCGTGCTCACGAACCTGTCGCACGAGCTCGGGGAGCGCGCTGCCGACCTCGCCCAGCAGGCCTTCGCAGAGATCGGGCACGAGGTGAACCTCGGATCGCCGAAGCAGCTCCAGGAGGTCCTGTTCACCGAGCTCGCGATGCCGAAGACCCGCAAGACCAAGACCGGGTTCTCGACCGATGCCGCCAGCCTCGCCGACCTGCAGGAGCAGCACCCGCACCCGTTCCTCGGCCTGCTGCTGCAGCACCGTGACGCGACGAAGCTCCGGCAGATCGTGGACACCCTCGACGCGGCGATCGTCGACGGCCGCATCCACACCCGGTACGAGCAGACCGGCAGCAGCACGGGCCGCATCTCCTCGACCGACCCGAACCTGCAGAACATCCCGGTGAAGACCGCCGTCGGCCGTCGGGTCCGCTCGGCGTTCGCGGTGGCCGAGCCGTACACGACGCTCATCACGGCCGACTACTCGCAGATCGAGATGCGGATCATGGCGCACCTCTCCGGCGACCCGGGGCTCATCCAGGCGTTCAACGAGGGCGAGGACCTCCACCGCTTCGTCGGCGCCCGTGTGTTCGGCGTCGAGCCGGCCGACGTGTCGCCCGAGATGCGGACGAAGGTCAAGGCGATGTCGTACGGCCTCGCCTACGGCCTGAGCGCCTTCGGCCTGTCGAAGCAGCTGCGCATCGAGCAGTCCGAGGCCCGAACGCTCATGACCGAGTACTTCGCCCGCTTCGGCGCCGTCCGCGACTACCTCCGCAACGTGGTCGAGCAGGCACGCGAAGACGGCTACACCGAGACGATCTTCGGCCGCCGCCGGCCCTTCCCGGACCTCAAGAGCCCGAACCGCGTCCTGCGCGAGAACGCCGAGCGTGCCGCACTCAACGCGCCGATCCAGGGTTCCGCCGCCGACATCATGAAGATCGCGATGCTCGGCGTCGCGGCCGACCTGCGGGACGGCGACCTCGAGTCGCACCTGCTCCTCCAGGTGCACGACGAGCTCATCCTCGAGGTCGCTCCCGGCGAGCAGGACCGCGTCGAGGAGATCCTGCGCACCCGGATGGGCGGGGCGGCCGAGTTGAGCGTCCCGCTCGACGTCTCGGTCGGCGTCGGCCCGAACTGGGAAGCCGCCGCGCACTGACGCCGGTGTGGTCGCGTCACCGACGTGACCACCCGGCGGACGGACGGCTCGGTGCCCGCCGGCACCGAGCCTCCCGTCGGTCCGTCTCGCGGCGGGTCGCCGCCGCTGGGTAGGGTCGATCGCATGAGCGAAGAGCGTCCTTCCCGTCAGCCCACCGCCGTCGACCGCGTCGCCGAGGACTGGGTGACCACCCTCGTCGACCTCGACCCGACCGTCGCCACCTACATCGGTGTGCCCGGGCGGACGGGGGAGTACGGGGACACCTCGCCCGCCGGTGCCGCCGCGATGGCCGAGGCCGCGGCCGCGGCGAAGCGTGCGCTCGACGCCGCCGAGGCGACCGACGACGTCGACCGGGTCACGAAGGCCGACCTCGGCGCCGAGCTCGACCTGGTCGCCGAGTCGTACGCGCGGAAGCTGCACCTCCGCGACCTCAACGTCATCGCCAGCCCCGCCCAGAACGTCCGCGAGGTCCTCGACCTCATGCCGACCGCGACCGAGTCCGACTGGCAGGACGTCGCCAGCCGTCTCGCCGCGCTCCCCGACGCCCTCGAGGGCATCCGCGAGACCCTGCTCGAGGGCACACGCGAGCAGGTGACGCCCGCGAAGCGCCAGGTCGCGCTCATCGCCGAGCAGGCCGGTCGCACGGGTGCGGAGGACGGCATGTTCCGGCAGCTCGCCGACGGAGCCGCCCTCGACGACGGTGCCGCGCTCCCGGAGTCCCTGCGCGCCGACCTCCGCCGCGGCGCCGAGGTCGCGGCGGCCGCGTACCGGTCGTTCGGGCAGTTCCTCGAGCACGAACTGCTGCCGCTCGCCACCCCGGTCGACGCCGTCGGCCGAGAGGACTACGAGCTGCACTCCCGCCGGTTCCTCGGCGCCACGGTCGACCTCGACGAGACGTACGCGTGGGGCATCGAGGAGCTCGCCCGGATGCGCGAGGAGCAGGAGCGCATCGCCGACCGCATCGAGTCCGGCGCGAGCGTCGCCCGGGCGATCGAGGTCCTCGACCAGGACCCGGCGCGGATCCTGCACGGCACCGACGCCCTGCAGCGGTGGATGCAGGAGACGAGCGACGAGTCGATCCGCGAGATGGACGGCAGGTACTTCGACATCCCGGACCCGATCAAGCGCCTCGAGTGCCGGATCGCGCCCACGCAGGAGGGCGGGATCTACTACACCGGTCCGTCCGACGACTTCTCCCGAGCCGGTCGGATGTGGTGGTCGGTGCCGCAGGGTGTGACCGAGTTCGGCACCTGGCGCGAGAAGACGACCGTCTACCACGAGGGCGTCCCCGGTCACCACCTCCAGATCAGCCAGGGCGTCTACAACCGCGGCGAGCTGAACACCTGGCGCCGTCAGCTGGCCGGGTCGTCCGGGCACGTCGAGGGCTGGGCGCTGTACGCCGAGCGCCTCATGGACCAGCTCGGCTTCCTCGACGACGACGGCGACCGCCTCGGCATGCTCGACGGTCAGCGCATGCGTGCCGCCCGCGTCGTGCTCGACATCGGCGTGCACCTGCAGAAGACGAACCCGGACGGGGGCGCCTGGACGTGGGAGTACGCGCTCGACTTCATGGGGCAGAACGTCAACATGGCACCGGAGTTCGTGCGGTTCGAGGTGGCGCGCTACTTCGGGTGGCCGGGGCAGGCGCCGTCGTACAAGGTCGGGCAGCGCGTGTGGGAGTCCATCCGCGACGAGGTCGCGGCGCGCGAGGGTGCGGCGTTCGACCTGAAGTCCTTCCACCACCGCGCGCTCGCGCTCGGCAGCATCGGGCTCGACACGCTGCGGACCGCGCTCGTCGGCTGACGACGAGACGGACTGGAGGCGCGGTGCGGGCCGGCACCGCGCCTCCAGTCCGCCCCCGGTCGCGTCCCGACGCGCGGCGACACGCCCGGTTGTGGCGCTTCCTCCGGTGCGGTTAGACTTGTGCGGCGCAATCCGCGCCAACCAATCACACCGCTGTCCGGCTCGCCCTCGTCCGAGGTGCGGACCAGAGGGTCGCTCCCTCGCCGTGCAGCCCGACTCATGTCCGTTCGGAGCAATCTCTACATGACAACCACCACGACCAAGGCTCCCAAGCAGGTCGCCATCAACGACATCGGCTCGGCTGATGACTTCCTGGCCGAGGTCGAGAAGACCCTGAAGTTCTTCAACGACGGAGACCTCATCTCCGGCACCGTCGTGAAGATCGACCGCGACGAGGTCCTCCTCGACGTCGGTTACAAGACCGAGGGTGTCATCCCCTCGCGCGAGCTCTCGATCAAGCACGACGTCGACCCCAACGAGGTCGTCGAGGTCGGTGACGAGGTCGAGGCCCTCGTCCTCCAGAAGGAGGACAAGGAAGGCCGCCTGATCCTGTCGAAGAAGCGCGCGCAGTACGAGCGTGCGTGGGGCGACGTCGAGAAGATCAAGGAGTCCGACGGCGTCGTGACCGGCACGGTCATCGAGGTCGTCAAGGGCGGTCTGATCGTCGACATCGGCCTCCGCGGCTTCCTCCCGGCCTCGCTCATCGAGCTCCGCCGTGTCCGCGACCTCACGCCGTACCTCGGTCAGGAACTCGAGGCGAAGATCCTCGAGCTCGACAAGAACCGCAACAACGTGGTCCTCTCGCGCCGCGCCCTGCTCGAGCAGACGCAGTCCGAGTCGCGCACCACGTTCCTCAACAACCTCCACAAGGGCCAGGTCCGCAAGGGCGTCGTCTCCTCGATCGTCAACTTCGGTGCGTTCGTGGACCTCGGCGGCGTCGACGGTCTCGTCCACGTCTCGGAGCTCAGCTGGAAGCACATCGAGCACGCCAGCGAGGTCGTCGAGGTCGGCCAGGAGGTCACCGTCGAGATCCTCGAGGTCGACCTGGACCGCGAGCGCGTCTCGCTGTCGCTCAAGGCGACGCAGGAGGACCCGTGGCAGGTCTTCGCCCGCACTCACGCGATCGGCCAGATCGCACCGGGCAAGGTCACGAAGCTCGTGCCGTTCGGTGCGTTCGTCCGCGTGGCCGACGGCATCGAGGGCCTCGTGCACATCTCGGAGCTGTCGAACAAGCACGTCGAGCTCGCCGAGCAGGTCGTGTCCGTCGGTGACGAGGTCTTCGTCAAGATCATCGACATCGACCTCGACCGTCGCCGCATCTCGCTCAGCCTCAAGCAGGCGAACGAGGGCGTGGACCCGGAGGGCACCGAGTTCGACCCGGCGCTCTACGGCATGCCGACCGAGTACGACGACCAGGGCAACTACAAGTACCCGGACGGCTTCGACCCGGAGACCAACGAGTGGCTCGAGGGCTTCGACACCCAGCGCACCGAGTGGGAGGCGCAGTACGCCGCCGCCCAGTCGCGCTGGGAGGCCCACAAGGCGCAGGTCGCGAAGACCATCGCCGAAGAGGCGCAGGGTGGCTTCGACCTCCCGGCCAGCGCTTCGTCGTCCTCCTCGTTCTCGGGCGAGTCGAACGGTGCGGGTACCCTCGCCGACGACGCCTCGCTCGCGGCGCTCCGCGAGAAGCTCAGCTCGACCAACTGATCGAGTCGCATCCGCGACCGGAAGCCCGGCACTCCCTCAGCAGAGGGGTGCCGGGCTTCCGGCGTTGTGCAGGACGGCGCCGTTAGCCTGGTCGGCGTGCGCATCATCGGACTCACGGGGGGCATCGCCGCCGGCAAGTCGACGGTCTCGGCCCGCTGGGCGGAACACGGGGCGGTCGTGGTCGACGCCGATCGGTTGGCCAGGCAGGCGGTCGCTCCGGGGAGCCCGGGTCTGGCGCAGGTCGCCGAACGGTTCGGTCCGAGCGTGATCGCCGCCGACGGCTCGCTCGATCGCCCGGCCCTCGGCGCGATCGTGTTCGCCGACCCGGACGCCCGGAAGGCGCTCGAGGGGATCACGCACCCGGAGGTCTGGCGGCTCGCCCAGCAGGCGTTCGACGCGGCCGCGGCCGCGGACCCCGAGGCCGTCGTCGTGTACGACGTCCCGCTGCTCGCCGAGGCCGCCGGCTCCCGGCCGATCCGGTTCGACGCGGTCGTGGTCGTCGACTCCCCGGCGGCACAGCGCATCGAACGCCTCGTCGAGCACCGCGGCATGGACCACGCGGAGGCCGAACGACGGGTCGCCGCGCAGGCGAGTGACGCCGAGCGTCTGGCCCTCGCAGACCACGTCGTGGACGCCACCGGGACGCTGGAGGACACGATCCGGTCGGCCGACGCGGTCTGGGCACGGATCGCCCGGTGAAGCACCGCGTCCTGCTCGCCGTCGCGTTCGTCCTGCTCCTGGCCATCGGGACGGGCACCGTCGTCGCGGCGAACGTCCTCGCGGCGCAGCGCCTCGCGGACGACGGACGGACGGCCGCGCAGGAACGCACACGCGGCGACGAACACGGACCGGACGGCGAGTTCCACCGCTTCCGGCTGGGGTCGATCGCGGGGGAGCGGCTCGAGCCGAACCGGGACGACTTCGCCGCCCGGACCGACCGTGACGGCCCGCTGCTGCTCTTCCTCCCGGCGACCCGCGCGAAGCCGGCGCAGTACCAGCGGTTCCTCGCGACCGCGCTCGGCGACGGCTACCACGTGCTCGGGCTCGACTACTGGAACCTGGGCAAGACGCTCTCGGGTACGTGCGAGGCCGACGCACGGTGCTACGGCCAGGTGCAGCGGAACCGGTTCGACGGGAGCCGTCCATCGCGGTTCAGCCAGGTCACGCCGGCCGGGTCGATCGTGTCCCGGTTCCGCAACGCGATCGAGTACCTCGACGACCACGACCCGGACGGCGGGTGGGGCCGGTTCGTCGACGCTCGCGAGGGCATCGACTGGTCGGACATCGTCGTCGCCGGGCACTCCCAGGGCGGCGGCGAGGCGGCGTACATCGCCCACGTCCGGTCCGTCCGGGGCTCGCTCATGTTCTCGTCCCCGGTCGAGTCGCTCGGCGCGGTGCACGCGGCGTGGATGGACCGCCCGGGTCGGACGCCCGTCGCCCGGATGTACGCGATCGACGACGTCCGTGACGAGTTCGGGCCGCGGATCCGTGGCTCGTGGACCGCGCTCGGGCTGACCGGGTCGTCCGGGCCGTTCCGCACCGACACCGCGCCGCCGCTGGCCGGCGCGGACCCGCACGCCATCCTCACCGACCTCGGCCTCGGCGACCCCGGGCAGTCGCACTCGCGGATCATCAAGGACGACACTCCGCTCGCGTCCGACGGGACGCCCGTGATGCTGCCGCTCTGGCAGTGGCTGCTGCACCGGTTCGCGAACACACCCGGCGAGACCGCCGGGTCCGCAGCGTCCGGCAGTCCCGCGGTGCCCGGCTCCGGCGCGAGCACTGCGCCGGTGGAGGCCTCGCGTTCCTCGGACCGGTCATAGGGTCTCGCAATACGCTCAGGTCGTGCAGCCAGCAGCAGAACTCCCCGACCTGCGCGCCCTGATCGCCCGACGCGCCACCGAGGGCGGTGACCGCGCGTACCTCGAGGACGCGCGCTCCGACCGTGCCCTCACCTACCCCGACCTCGACGCCGCCGTGTCCGCGTGGTCGTCCACGTTCGACGCCATCGGTGTGCCGAGCTCCGGCGCGGTGCTCGTGGACGTCGGCGACCCGCTCGCGTTCGCGGTCGTGCACCTCGCCGCGGTGGCGTCCGGTCGTCGGTCGGTCCCGGTCGACACCGGCCAGCCCGTCGGCGAGCCCGCTCGGCTCGCGGCGCTGCTCGGCGGGCCCGGCCTGGTGGTGTCCGACCGCGACGAGGACGCCACGGTCGAGGGTGCGCCGTCCTCGCGGATCGACCCGAGCACGTTCCTGCCGACGGGCGTGCGGGACGGCGACGTGCCGGCCGAGGTGGTCGACGCCCCCGGGGAGGGCTCCGTGGTGCTCTTCACCTCCGGCTCGACCGGGACCCCCAAGGGGGTCGAGCTGCCCGCGTCGCAGCTGCTGGTCGTCGCCCGCGCGGTCGCCTCGCACAACGGCCTCACCCCGGACGACCGCGGCTTCAACTCCCTCCCGCTCTTCCACGTCAACGCCGAGGTCGTCGGGTTGCTGGCGACCCTCGTCGCCGGCGGCACGCTCGTGCTCGACCGCCGCTTCCGGCGCACCGGCTTCTGGGAGCTGCTGGCCGAGCGCCGCGTGACCTGGCTCAACGCGGTGCCGGCGGTCCTCGCCGTGCTCGCGAAGACCGGCCCGCTCGACTTCCCGGAGGGACTGCGGTTCGTCCGGAGCGCCTCGGCGCCGCTGCCCGACCCCGTCCGGGACGCCCTCGGTGACGTGCCGCTCGTCGTGAGCTGGGGCATGACGGAGGGTGCGTCCCAGATCACCGCGACGCCGCTCGACGCCCCGGCCCGTCCGGGCAGCGTCGGCGTACCCGTCGGCTGCGAGGTGCAAGTCCGCCGTGAGGACGGCACCGTCGCCGGTCCCGACGAGGTCGGTGCGCTGTGGGTCCGCGGCCCGGGGATCGTCGACCACTACCTCGGCGGCCGCGGCGCGGAACGCTTCGACGCCGACCACTGGCTGAGCACGGGCGACATCGGGTCGGTGTCGTCCGACGGGTGGGTGTCCCTCGCGGGCCGCTCCGACGACGTCATCAACCGCGGTGGCGAGAAGGTCTACCCGTCCGAGGTCGAGGACGTCCTCCTCGCCGACGACCGCGTGCTCGAGGCGGTGGTCGTCGGCCGTCCCCACGAGGTGCTCGGTGCCGTCCCGGTCGCCTACGTCATCGTCCGTCCCGACGCCGAGGTCGACGCCGACGTCCTCGTCGCCGACCTGACCGCCCGCACCGAGGCCGAGCTCACCCGCTTCCGCCGACCGGTCGAGATCACCGTCGTCCCGGACCTCCCGCGGGCGCCGACAGGGAAGATCCGACGGGCCGACGTCCGGACGATGGCCGAGCAGCCGTGAGCGCAGCGCCCGCGGCCGCGCACCCGGCAGCCCCGAGTGACGCGTCGCCGACCCGCACCGCCGACGGTCGCCCGCGGCACCTGTACGAGGTCGACGTCCTCCGGATCCTGACCTTCGCGTGCGTCGTCGGCGTGCACACGACGAGCCACACCGCGGCCACCGACGACGTCGGCCAGAACGCCCTGCTCGGGTTGTTGCACTTCACCCGTCTCGTGTTCTTCTCGCTCACCGCGTTCGTGCTCGTCTACAGCTACGAGATCCGTCCACGGCCCATGGCACAGTTCTGGCCGAAGCGCTTCCTGCTGGTCGGGGTGCCGTACCTGGCGTGGTCGTTCGTGTACGTCGCGTCCTCGTGGCTGCTGAGTTCGTCGCGTCGCGGTGACGTCCCGGACCTCGTCCGGACGTACGCGGAGGGCATCGTCACGGGCGTCGCCTGGTACCACCTCTACTTCCTGCTCGTGACGATGCAGGTGTACCTTCTGCTGCCGGTCGTCGTGTGGCTCGTGCGGCGGACCCGAGGGCACCACGTCACGGTGCTCGTGGTCGCGGCGGTCGTGCAGCTCGTGGTCTTCGCCGGCTACAAGTACTTCCCGGCGAGCGACGCGTGGCTGCACGGCTACCAGAAGCAGTTCTTCTTCTCGTACGTCTTCTTCATCGTCTCGGGGGCGATCGCCGCCGACCACGCCGACGCGTTCCTCCGGTTCATCCGGGTGCACCGCCGGGGTGTGCTCTGGGGCTTCGCCGCGGTCGGGGTGGGCACGCTCGGTGTGTGGACCGTGCAGGTCCTGCTCGGCCAGTCGTTGTACGCCGCCGGGACCCCGCTGCAGCCCGTCCAGGTGGTGTGGAGCTCCGCAGTCTTCGTCGGCTTCCTGACGATCGGCGCGCGGTGGGCGGACCGCCGGCGCCCGGGGAGTCTCCTCGCCCGGGTGGTCGACTACGGTTCGGACCGCTCGTTCGGCATCTTCCTGAGCCACCCGTTCGTGATCTGGCTCCTGCTGTACGGCGACAGCTGGCTGGAGGGCCACGTCGCGAAGCCCTGGTTGACCCTCGTCACCTACGTGCTGGTGGTCGTGCTGTCCGTCGCGCTCACCGAGGCGTTCCGCTGGACCCCGCTCAGCGTGCCGCTGACGGGCCGGCCGTCGCTCGCCTCGCGCGCGCAGCGCGAGGCGAGGGCGCGGAAGCGTGCGGCGGTGGCCGCCGGCTGAGCCGGCCACGTCTCGGCCTGGAGGCTCGGCACCGGACGGGTGTCGTGCCTCCAGGCCGTCAGGCGGTCGGCACCAGGGTGCCGGTCCGGCCGGACGCACCGCGAGCGGCGCCCGATCAGGCGCCGGTGCGCTCGGCTGCCGGCGTGCCGACCTCGAGTCGGCCGTCGGTCGACGTGAGCCGCTGCGGCTTCATCACCCAGGCGACCACGGCGGCCGCGGCGAGCAGCGCGCACGAGAGGGCGAACGGCAGCTGCCAGCCCGACGCGTCGATCAGGGCACCGAAGACGAATGGCGAGACGACGCCGGCGATGCCGAAGCCGGTGTTCATGAACCCGGACGCCGTCCCGGACCACTGTGGTGCGACGTCCATGGGGATCGCCCACAGGTTCGCGTTGCAGAGCTCGAGGAAGAAGAAGGAGAGCGCGAGGGACACGGTCGCGACGGCGAGCCCCTGGCCGAACACGAGGGGGAGCAGGCAGAGCAGTGACCCGCCGAGCCCGATCACCAGGATGATGCGGCGCGCGTGCCGGGTGTCGCCGCCGCGGTGGATGAGCCGGTCGCTGAGCACGCCCCCGACGGTGTCGCCGACCACGCCGGCGAGGAGCACCCCGGAAGTGAACCAGGCGAAGGAGCTGATCTCGAGGTCGTAGGTGCTGCTGAGGAACGTCGGGATCCACGTCAGGAACACCCAGAGGGTCCACCCGTAGCCGAAGTCGACGAACGTCACCGGGAGGACCTGCTTCGCGAGCTGGCGCCACGGCACCGGTGGACGGGTCGCACGGGTCTCGACGGGCGGGAGCTCGGCCAGCTCGGCCTCGGTGATCCCCTTCGCGGACTCGGGGCGGTCGCGGAACCAGACGAACCAGACGACGGCCCACGCGACCGAGAGCACGGCCGTGGCGACGAACGCCCACCGCCAGTTGCCGGTGCCCGCGATCACCCAGGCGACGAGGAGCGGCGCGACCGCGTTGCCGAGCCGGGCGGCCGAGTGCACGACGCCCTGCGCGAAGCCGTTGCGGTCGCGGGGGATCCACCGGCTCATCGCCTGCGTCGCGGCGGGGAAGGCCGCTGCCTCGGTGAGACCGAGGAGGAAGCGCGCTGCGGCGAGCGTCCAGAAGCCGATCGAGAGGCCGGTCCAGAGGGTCGCGACACCCCAGAGCACGGTGATGACGAAGAGGGACTTCCGCGGGCCGAACTTCTCGCTGATCGTGCCACCGAAGACCTGCAGGAGCGCGTACGGCAGCGCGAAGGCGGACACGACGAGACCGGCGGTGGTCTCGTTGAACCCGAACTCCTCGGTGATGTGGGGGAGCGCGGTGGAGATGTTCGTGCGGTCGATGTACGAGATCGCGTACATGCAGCAGAGGAGCAGGAGCACCTTGCCGCGGATCCTGCCGCGGAACGGCGTGCCCTTCGCGGGGGTCGGTGCGGCAGGCGTCGCCGTCGTCATGGGGCCTCTTCGGGGGTGGGGGTTCGGGTTGCTGAACGGACCGGAGGCTACGACCGGTCCTTATCAGCGGGCTTTGAGGCTGCCTGCAGCGGACAGTACGCCGGGGGCGACCTCGGCGAGCGGTGGGACCACGGAGCGGGCCCGTGCGCTGTGGGCGATCGGAGCCGGGCGTTGTCAGTGGTCGCGGCTACCGTGGAGGCATGGCAGTCGACATCGAGCCCACGCGGGCGGTGCGCCCGTTCGAGGTGATCAGCGAGTACTCGCCGAGCGGTGACCAGCCGGCGGCGATCGCCGAACTGGCCGGTCGCATCAACGCCGGTGAGACCGACGTCGTGCTCCTCGGCGCCACCGGTACGGGCAAGTCGGCGACGACGGCGTGGCTCATCGAGCAGGTGCAGCGCCCGACCCTCGTGCTCGCGCACAACAAGACCCTCGCGGCGCAGCTCGCGAACGAGTTCCGCGGCCTGCTGCCGAACAACGCCGTCGAGTACTTCGTCTCGTACTACGACTACTACCAGCCCGAGGCGTACGTCCCGCAGACGGACACCTTCATCGAGAAGGACTCCTCGGTCAACGCCGAGGTCGAGCGTCTCCGCCACTCCACGACGAACTCGCTGCTCAGCCGACGTGACGTCGTGGTGGTCTCGACGGTGTCCTGCATCTACGGCCTCGGGACGCCCGAGCAGTACATGAACGCCTCGGTCGCGCTGCACGTCGGGCAGACGATCTCCCGGGACCAGCTCGTCCGCAAGTTCGTCTCGATGCAGTACCAGCGCAACGACGTCGACTTCGCGCGCGGCACGTTCCGCGTCCGCGGGGACACCATCGAGATCATCCCGATGTACGAGGAGCACGCGATCCGCATCGAGATGTTCGGTGACGAGGTCGAGGCGCTGTCCTCGCTGCACCCGCTGACGGGGTCCGTGATCGAGGACCTGCCCGCGGTGTCGATCTTCCCCGCGTCGCACTACGTGGCGGACACCGACGTGATGCACCGCGCAATCGCCGACATCAAGGTCGAGCTCGCCGAGCGCCTCGCCGAGCTCGAGGGGCAGGGCAAGCTGCTCGAGGCCCAGCGGCTGCGGATGCGGACCACGTTCGACATCGAGATGATGGAGCAGATCGGCTTCTGCTCGGGCATCGAGAACTACTCCCGCCACATGGACGGCCGTGTGGCGGGCGAGGCCCCGCACTGCCTGCTCGACTACTTCCCCGACGACTTCCTCATCGTGATCGACGAGTCGCACGTCACGGTGCCGCAGATCGGCGCGATGTACGAAGGCGACGCCTCCCGCAAGCGCACCCTGGTCGAGCACGGGTTCCGCCTCCCGAGCGCCCTCGACAACCGCCCGCTCACGTGGGAGGAGTTCCTCGAGCGCGCCGGGCAGAAGGTCTACCTGTCGGCGACCCCCGGCCGGTACGAGCTCGGCGTCACGGACAGCGTCGTCGAGCAGATCATCCGTCCGACGGGCCTGGTCGACCCCGAGATCGTGGTGAAGCCGAGCGACGGCCAGATCGACGACCTCCTCGAGGAGATCAAGCAGCGCGTCGAGAAGGACGAACGTGTCCTCGTCACCACCCTCACGAAGCGCATGGCGGAAGAGCTCACCGACTTCCTCGGCAACGCCGGCGTGCGGGTCCGCTACCTCCACTCCGACGTCGACACGTTGAAGCGCGTCGAGCTCCTCACCGAGCTGCGACAGGGCGTGTACGACGTGCTCGTCGGCATCAACCTCCTGCGTGAGGGGCTCGACCTGCCGGAGGTCTCGCTCGTCGCGATCCTCGACGCCGACAAGGAAGGCTTCCTCCGTTCGTCGACGTCGCTCATCCAGACCATCGGCCGTGCTGCCCGCAACGTCTCGGGCCAGGTGCTCATGTACGCGGACAAGATGACCGACTCGATGCGCAACGCGATCGAGGAGACCGACCGGCGTCGCGAGAAGCAGGTCGCCTACAACCTCGAGCACGGCATCGACCCGCAGCCCCTCCGCAAGAAGATCGCGGACATCACCGAGGTCCTGCAGCGCGAGAACGACGACACGAAGGCGCTGCTCGAGGGCCGGCCCGCAGCTGACGGTCGACGCTCGCCGACGCCGAACCTCAAGCGTGGCGGCATCGCGGGCGAGGGGGCGACGCAACTCGAAGCCACCATCGCGGACCTCAACGAGCAGATGCTGCAGGCGGCGGCCGAGCTCAAGTTCGAGCTCGCCGCCCGGCTCCGGGACGAGGTCCAGGACCTCAAGAAGGCCCTCCGGCAGATGGAGTCGGCCGGGCATGTCCGCTGACGCCGGCGTTCCCCTGACCGTCGTCGTGACGGGGGCGACGGCAGGGCTCGGCTACTGGGCATCGGAGCAGCTCGCCGCAGCGGGGCACCGGGTTGTCCTCGCCGCACGGAGCCGGGATCGTGCCGCTGCAGCGATCGAGAGCATCCGCTCGGTGGTACCGGGGACAGAGGTCGAGCACGTCGCGCTCGACCTGGCCGACCTGGACTCCGTCGGCGCCGCGGCGGCCGCACTCGCAGACCGGCTGCCCGACGGCATCGACGCGCTCGTGAACAACGCCGGCGTGGTCGGCTCGCACGAGCAACGGTCGACCGCGCAGGGGCACGAACTGCAGGTCGGGACGAACCACCTCGGGCACTTCGCCCTGACGGCCCGTGTGCTGCCGCTGGTCGAGCGACGCGCGGGCCGGGTCGTGCACCTCGGATCGATCGCGCACCGATGGGCACGACTCGACCGCACCGATCCGCTCGGCGCCGGGCACTACTCGAGCTACCGGCAGTACGGCCGGAGCAAGCTCGCGGCGATGCTCTTCGGCTTCGAGCTGGCCGAGCGCCTCGCCGACGCCGGATCGTCCGTGGCCAGTGTCGTTGCGCACCCGGGCTTCTCGCTCGACGTCCTCGCCCCGGACCGCCCGCTCGTGTCGGCGACCCGGGCAGAGCCGGCGTGGACCCGGCCCGCGCAGCGCCTGTACGCCCAGGGCAAGGACGACGGCGCCGAGCCGATCGTGCACGCGGCGGTCGCTCCGGGCGTCCGGTCCGGGGAGTACTGGGGGCCGGCGGGGTGGATGCAGCTCCGGGGACCGGCCGGCCGGGTGACGGCCGAACCGAAGGCGCACGACCGGCTCGAGGCCGCCCGGCTCTGGACGGCCAGCGAACGAGCAGCCGGGGTGGCGTTCGCTCTCGACGCACTCGGGTGACACCCACGGCCCGACGAATGTCAGTCCCGGTTCGTAGACTTGTCGGCGATGACCATCACCTCTGACCGCGGTACCGCGACCTCGGGCCGGAACGCCTTCGGCGAGCCCGCTGACCTCCACCTCCCGGGCGGTACGGCGCCGCACAGCACCTCGACGCTCAGCGTCCGGGGCGCTCGCGTGCACAACCTCCGCGACGTCGACCTCGAGATCCCGCGCGACTCCCTCGTCGTGTTCACCGGGCTCTCCGGGTCGGGGAAGTCGTCGCTCGCGTTCGACACGATCTTCGCCGAGGGGCAGCGCCGCTACGTCGAGTCCCTCTCGGCCTACGCGCGACAGTTCCTCGGGCAGGTCGACCGACCCGACGTCGACTTCATCGAGGGGCTGTCGCCCGCGGTGTCGATCGACCAGAAGTCGACGAACCGCAACCCCCGGTCGACCGTCGGCACCATCACCGAGGTCTACGACTACATGCGTCTGCTCTGGGCGCGCATCGGTGTGCCGCACTGCCCCGTCTGCGGCGAGGTGATCAGCAAGCAGAGCGTGCAGCAGATCGCCGACCAGCTCATGGAGTTCGAGTCCGGCACGCGGTTCCAGGTCCTCGCGCCCGTGATCTCGAAGAAGAAGGGCGAGTTCGTCGACCTCTTCCAGGAGCTCGCGGCCTCCGGCTACGCCCGCGCGATCGTCGACGGCGAGCGGATCCAGCTGAGCGACCCGCCGAAGCTCAAGAAGCAGGTCAAGCACGACATCTCGGTCATCATCGACCGCCTGGTCGCGAGCGACGACATCCTCGGGCGCCTCACGGACTCGCTCGAGACGGCCCTGCGCCTGACGAACGGCACCGTGGCGATCGACCTCGTCGACCACGAGGGCCCCGGCGCGGTCCGGACCTACTCCGAGAACCTCTCCTGCCCGAACAACCACCCGCTCGCGCTCACCGAGATCGAGCCGCGGACGTTCTCGTTCAACGCTCCGTTCGGTGCCTGCCCGGAGTGCTCGGGTCTCGGCACCCGGATGTCCGTCGACCCCGACCTCGTGCTCGGCGATCCGGAAGCCTCGCTCCGCGACGGCGTCCTACTGCCGTGGACGGGCACGAGTGGGCTGTACTCCTACTTCGAGAAGCTGCTCGCCGGCCTCGGGAAGGACCTCGGGTTCTCCCTCGACACCCCGTGGAGCCAGCTGGACCCGAAGGTCCAGGCGGCGATCCTCACCGGCAAGGACTTCCAGGTCTCGGTGTCGTGGCGGAACCGCTTCGGCCGCGAGATGCGGTACACGAGCGGCTTCGAGGGCGTCATGCCCTACATCGAGCGCAAGTTCGCCGAGGCCGAGTCGGACTCGCAGCGGCAGCGCTTCCAGGGGTACCTGCGCGAGGTCCCGTGCCCGGTGTGCGACGGCACGCGCCTCAAGCCCGAGGTGCTCGCGGTCACGGTCGACGGCCGCAGCATCGCCGACGTGACGAACCTGTCCCTCGACGACGCCTACGCCTTCATGGAGGAGCTCCGGCTCACCGAGCGCGAGGCCCACATCGCTGCGGCGGTCCTCCGCGAGATCCGGGCCCGTCTCGAGTTCCTGCTCGAGGTCGGGCTGAACTACCTCACGCTCGCGCGCGGTGCGGGTGGACTGTCCGGTGGCGAAGCCCAGCGCATCCGTCTCGCGACGCAGATCGGTTCCGGGCTGACCGGCGTGCTCTACGTCCTCGACGAGCCGAGCATCGGTCTCCACCAGCGTGACAACCGCCGGCTCATCGACACCCTCGTCAAGCTCAAGAACCTCGGCAACACCCTGATCGTGGTCGAGCACGACGAGGACACGATCCGGACGGCCGACTGGGTGGTGGACATCGGCCCGGGCGCCGGTGTCAACGGCGGCAACGTCGTGCACTCCGGCTCGTACGAGGGGATCATCGCGAACCGGGAGTCGATCACGGGGGACTACCTCGCCGGTCGACGCGCGATCGAGGTGCCGGCGGAGCGTCGGAAGGCGAACCCGAAGCGCGTCATCAGCGTGCAGGGCGCGCGGGCGAACAACCTGCAGGAGATCGACGTGGACTTCCCGCTCGGGGTGTTCACGGCGGTCACCGGTGTGAGCGGCTCCGGCAAGTCGACGCTCGTCAACGACATCCTGTACAAGGTGCTCGCGAACCAGCTCAACGGGGCGCGGCACATCGCCGGGAAGCACACGCGCGTGAAGGGCCTCGACCAACTCGACAAGGTCGTGCACGTGGACCAGGCCCCGATCGGCCGGACGCCCCGGTCGAACCCGGCGACGTACACGGGCGTGTTCGACCGGATCCGCCAGCTCTTCGCCGAGACCCCCGAGGCCAAGGCGCGCGGGTACCAGCCTGGACGCTTCAGCTTCAACGTCAAGGGCGGTCGCTGCGAGAACTGCTCGGGCGACGGCACGATCAAGATCGAGATGAACTTCCTGCCCGACGTGTACGTCGCGTGCGAGGTCTGCGGCGGTGCGCGCTACAACCGCGAGACGCTGCAGGTGCACTACAAGGGCAAGGACATCTCCGAGGTCCTCGACATGCCCATCAGCGAGGCCGCCGAGTTCTTCGAGCCGATCTCCGCGATCCACCGGTACATGAAGACCCTCGTCGACGTCGGTCTCGGCTACGTGCGGCTCGGGCAGAGCGCCACGACGCTGTCCGGTGGTGAGGCGCAGCGCGTCAAGCTCGCGACGGAGCTGCAGCGCCGCTCGACCGGCCGCACCGTGTACGTGCTCGACGAGCCGACCACGGGGCTGCACTTCGAGGACGTCCGCAAGCTCCTCCTCGTCCTCCAGGGTCTGGTCGAGAAGGGCAACACGGTCATCACGATCGAGCACAACCTCGACGTCATCAAGTCCGCCGACTGGCTCATCGACATGGGTCCGGAGGGCGGTGCCGGCGGTGGGACGGTCCTCGCGACCGGGACGCCCGAACACGTCGCCGAGGTCCCGGAGAGCCACACCGGTGTCTTCCTGCGCGAGATCTTCGACGCACAGGACGCTCGGGTCGGCAAGGAGCAGGCCGTCGGTGCGCGGCAACCGAGCGCCTCCGCACGGTCGGGTTCCAAGGGTGCGGCGAAGAGCGGCGCCGGATCGAAGCTGAAGGCGGGTGCGCGGTAGGTGGCGGACACCGTTCCGTGGCGGCCGAAGGCGGGGGAGATCCCGACCGATCCGGGCGTCTACCGGTGGCGTGACGAGAACGGCCGGGTGCTGTACGTCGGCAAGGCGAAGAACCTCCGTGCACGGCTGAGCAACTACTTCGCGCCGCTGCCGACGCTGCACGAGCGCACCCGACGGATGGTCCTCACGGCGCGGAGCGTCGAGTGGACGACCGTCGGGTCCGAGATCGAGGCGCTGCAGCTCGAGTACACGTGGATCAAGGAGTTCGACCCGCCGTTCAACGTCAAGTTCCGGGACGACAAGTCGTACCCGTACATGGCGATCACCCTCGGCGACGAGGCGCCGCGGGTGATGGTGACGCGGAACCGGAAAATCAAGGGCGCGAAGTACTTCGGCCCGTACCCGAAGATCTGGGCCGTGCACGACACGATCGACCTGATGATCAAGGTGTTCCCGATCCGCACCTGTTCGGACTCGTCGTACAAGCGCGCCATGCAGACCGGCAAGCCGTGCTTCCCGGGCCAGATCGGGAAGTGCGGCGGGCCCTGCTCGCAGAAGGTCACGATCGAGGAGCACCGCGCACTCGTCGAGGAGTTCGTGCGCTTCATGTCGAGCTACGACCGGCGCGTCATCACGCAGCTCCGCCAGCGCATGGGCGCCTCCGCCGACGCGATGCAGTACGAGCAGGCCGCCCGGTACCGCGACCAGGTCGAGGCGCTCGAGGCCGTGCTCGAGAAGAGCGCCGTGGTGCTGCGCGACAGCGTCGACCTCGACCTGTTCGGGATCGCCGAGGACGAGCTCGCGGCTGCCGTGCAGCTGTTCTCCGTGCGCGGTGGTCGCATCCGTGGTGTCCGGGGCTGGGTGGTCGACAAGGAGCTCGACATCGCCACGGGCGACCTCGTCGAGCAGATCGTGCAGGGCAATTACGCGACGGGTGACGAACCCCCGCGTGAGGTCGTCGTGCCCGAGCTCCCCGAGGACGCCGAGGCACTGCAGGAGTGGCTCAGCCAGCGGCGCGGCGGGCGTGGGACGAAGCTCAGCACCGCGCAGCGTGGTGACCGGGCGGGCCTGGCACGCACCGCGAAGCAGAACGCGGCGCAGGCCCTCATGCTCTACAAGACGAAGCGGAGCGCGGACTACACGACGCGGTCGGCGGCCCTCGCCGACATCCAGGACGCCCTCGGCATGAGCGAGGCCCCGCTGCGGATGGAGTGCTACGACATCTCGCACCTACAGGGCACGAACGTCGTCGCCTCGATGGTCGTCTTCGAGGACGGACTGCCCCGCAAGGACCAGTACCGGCGGTACACGATCGCCGAGACCACCGACGACACCGACAGCATGCACCAGGTGCTCACCCGGCGTCTGGCGCGCCTCGACGAGGACGCCTCGGTGCCGGACGTCCCGGACGTCACCACGGACGAGGTCGTCGAGGGGTCGAAGCCGACGAAGCGGTTCGCGTACCGTCCGCAGCTGCTCATCGTCGATGGCGGGCAGCCGCAGGTGCAGGCCGCGAAGCGCGCAATGGACGAGGCCGGCGTGCACGACATCGCCCTCGTCGGCATCGCGAAGCGCCTCGAGGAGCTCTGGCTGCCCGACGACGACTTCCCGGTGATCCTGCCGCGCAACTCCGAGGCCCTGTTCCTCATCCAGCGCATCCGTGACGAGGCGCACCGCTTCGCGATCACCCATCAGCGGACCCGCCGGAAGCGCGACGTCCGCTCACAGCTCTCCGAGATCCCGGGGCTCGGGCCGTCGCGCGTGGCGTCGCTCCTGAAGCACTTCGGGTCGGTCGCTCGGCTCCGGGCGGCGACCGCCGCGGAGATCGGCGTCGTCCCGGGCATCGGGCCGGGGACGGCGGCCGCCGTGGTCACGAAGCTCGCGCAGCACCCGGCGAGCCCGTCCGCACCCGGCAGCGCCCCCGATCCCGACAGCGCCCCCGGAACCGACGCCGCGCTCGACGTCGACGACGCGCTCGACGCCGACGGCGCGCTCGACCCCGGCAGCGTGCCCGACGCCGACGCCGACGCCGACGTCGACGCCGACGCCGACGAGGTCGACGCCGACACCGACGGCGGTCGTGTCCCGGCCGCCTCCGTCACCGTGCCGGACGTGACCGACGACGGGCCGGAGCTGCCCGCGTGAGGTGCGTCGTGCCTCCAGGCCGTCTGCCGCGGAGGCACGGACCGAGGAGAGCCGGGCCGACCGCGCGCCGTGACCGGTCCGGACGGTAGCCTTGACCGAGCCGACCACCGACAGCCGCGGCCGACGGCTGTGACCGAGACGACCCCGGGCGACGAGCCCGGACCGCGACGACGGAGCCTCCTCCCAGATGACTGACACCGCCGGATCCACGACCCCGCAGCAGCACGACATCCTCATCGTGACGGGCATGTCCGGCGCCGGCCGGTCCACGGTCGGGAAGGCCCTCGAGGACCTCGGCTGGTACGTGGTCGACAACCTGCCGACGCAGATGCTCGCCCCGCTCACCGAGCTGGCCGACCGCGCCGGTGAGAAGATCCCGAAGATCGCGACCGTGGTCGACGTCCGCGGCGGGCGTTTCTTCACCGATCCGGAGCAAGCGGTCGAGCAGGTCCGCTCGACGACGTCCGCCCGGGTCCGCGTGCTCTTCCTCGAGGCGACCGACGCGGTCCTCGTGCGGCGCTTCGAACAGGTCCGTCGACCGCACCCGCTGCAGGGCGACGGCACCCTGCTCGACGGCATCGGTCGCGAGCGCTCCCGGCTGTCCGGGCTGCGCGAGGCGTCGGACATGATCATCGACACCTCGGACCTCAACATCCACCAGCTGGCGAACACCGTCACCGAGAAGTTCGCCGACGACCACTTCGTCGGCGTCCAGGTGACCCTCATGAGCTTCGGCTTCAAGTACGGGCTGCCCGCCGACGCCGACATGGTGGCCGACGTGCGCTTCCTGCCGAATCCCTACTGGGTGCCGGAACTCCGCGCCCACACCGGCCTCGATGCCCCCGTCTCGGACTACGTCCTGGCCCAGCCCGGAGCCCGTCCGTTCGTCGAGCGCTACGCCGACGTCCTGGAGCCGGTCTTCGAGGGGTACCAGCGGGAGAACAAAAGACACGCTACGATCGCCATCGGCTGTACCGGCGGGAAGCACCGTTCGGTCGCCATCGTCGCCGAGCTGGCGAGTCTCCTCCGCGGGATGCCCAGCGTCGCCGTGCGTGTGAAGAACCGAGATCTCGGCCGGGAGTGACCGTCCCTCCGGCTGCTCCCCACGCGTGTGACGCCGGACCGCGGACCCCACCGAGAAAACGTTAGGAATGATGCTGTGCCGTTGACTGCCGAGGTCAAGGACGAACTGGCGAGGGTCGTCGTGAACCGCAACACGGTCCGCGCCGCCGAACTCGCGACCATCCTGCGGTTCGCGGGTGGTCTGCACGTCATCTCGGGCAGGATCGCGGTCGAGGTCGAACTCGACACCCGCATCATCGTGCACCGGGTGCGCAAGGACCTCGCGGAGCTCTACGGTGTCCGCTCCGAGGCGAGCGTCGGATCGTCCGCGTCGTCCCGTCGTGGCGCGCGCTACCTGGTCCGGGTGCTCGAGGCGGGGGAGACCCTCGCGCGCCAGACCGGCCTCATGGACGCCCGCCGCCGGCCGGTCCGTGGCCTGCCGAACCGCCTCACCACGGGCAACCGCGAGGACCTCGCCGCCATCTGGCGCGGCGCGTTCCTGGCGTCCGGCACGCTGACCGACCCGGGTCGCGCCGCCGCCCTCGAGGTCACCTGCCCGGGCAACGAGGCCGCGATGGCGCTCGTCGGGGCAGCGTCGCGTCTCGGCATCGCCGCGAAGGGCCGCGAGGTCCGCGGCGTCCACCGCGTGGTCATCCGCGACGGCGAGGCCATCGGTCAGATGCTCACCGTCATGGGCGCCGCCCGCACGACCGCCGAGTGGGAGGAGATGCGTCAGCGCCGCGAGGTCCGCGCCACCGCCAACCGACTCGTCAACTTCGACGACGCCAACCTCCGCCGCTCCGCGCAGGCCGCGGTCGCCGCCTGCGCCCGGGTCGAGCGTGCGCTCGAGATCCTCGGCGACGAGGTGCCCGACCACCTCCAGTACGCCGGCTCCCTGCGGCTGCAGCACCGCGACGCATCGCTCGACGAGCTCGGTCAGCACGCCGAGCCGCCGATGACGAAGGACGCGATCGCCGGTCGCATCCGCCGCCTGCTCGCCATGGCCGACAAGAAGGCGTCCGACCTCGGTATCCCGGGCACCGAGGCGAGCGTCCCGGAGGAGCTCGAAGGCGCGTGATCGCGGTCGTCCCGACCACGTGACCGCGGTCGTCCAGACCACGTGATCGCGGTCGTCCAGACCACCTGACGGGAGGCGCGGTGCCAGCTGGCACCGCGCCTCCCGTCCGTTCAGTGGGTGCGTCCAGGGCGCCGCGTGCGACCGTCCGGACGGACCGTCATCCGGCGCGGGCGCGCAGTGTCCGACTGCTAGGGTCGTTACGGCGACGTTACGGGGCGTATCGTCCACCACACGTGGGCCCGCGGGGCCCACGACTCCGAAAAGCAGCGCCCCTCGGGCGCTCCACACCCACCAGGAGATCCATTGACCGTCAAGATCGGCATCAACGGCTTCGGCCGCATCGGCCGTAACTTCTTCCGGGCCGCCCTCGCCAAGGGCTCCGACCTCGAGATCGTGGCGGTGAACGACCTCACCGACAACACGGCGCTCGCGAACCTGCTCAAGTACGACTCGATCACCGGCAAGCTCCCGGCGACGGTCGAGCTCGACGGCGACAACATCGTCGTCGACGGCAAGGCGATCAAGGTCCTCGCGGAGCGCGACCCCGCCAACCTCCCGTGGGGCGAGCTGGGCGTCGACATCGTCATCGAGTCGACCGGCTTCTTCACCAAGGCTGCCGATGCGCAGAAGCACATCGACGCCGGCGCCAAGAAGGTCATCATCTCCGCCCCGGCCACGGGTGACGACGTCACCATCGTGCTCGGCGTGAACGAGGACACCTACGACGCCGCGAACCACCACATCATCTCGAACGCGTCCTGCACCACGAACAGCCTCGCGCCGCTCGCCAAGGTGTTCCACGACAAGTTCGGCATCGAGCGTGGCCTCATGACGACGGTGCACGCGTACACCGCCGACCAGAACCTCCAGGACGGCCCGCACAAGGACCCGCGTCGTGCCCGTGCCGCCGCCCTGAACATCGTCCCGACCTCCACCGGTGCGGCGAAGGCCATCGGCCTCGTGCTCCCGGAGCTCGCGGGCAAGCTCGACGGCTTCGCGCTCCGCGTCCCGGTCCCCACCGGCTCGATCACCGACCTCACCCTCGAGACCAAGTCCGAGGTCACCGTCGACGAGATCAACGCCGCCTACAAGGAGGCCGCGGAGGGCCCGCTGAAGGGCATCCTGCTCTACAGCGAGGACCCGCTGGTGTCGACCGACATCACGACGGACCCGCACTCGTCCATCTACGACTCCGGTCTGACCAAGGTCATCGGCGGCCTCGTGAAGATCACCTCGTGGTACGACAACGAGTGGGGCTACTCGAACCGCCTCGTCGACCTCACCGAGTACGTGGGCGAGCGCCTCTAAGCCATGGCGCTCCGAACTCTCGGCGACCTCGGCGACCTCGCCGGCAAGCGCGTCGTCGTCCGGTGTGACCTGAACGTCCCGCTCAAGGACGGCACGATCACCGACGACGGCCGCGTCCGCGCGTCGCTCGACACGCTGAACACGCTCGTCAACGCCGGCGCGCGCGTCATCGTGATCTCCCACCTCGGGCGGCCCGACGGGTCGCCGGCTCCGGAGTACTCGCTCGCCCCCGTGGCGCAGCGGCTCTCCGAGCTCCTGGGGAAGGAGGTCACCTTCGTCGGCGAGACCGTCGGCGACGAGGCCACCGCGGCCGCCGCGGAGCTCGGTGACGGCGACGTCCTGCTGCTCGAGAACCTCCGCTTCAACCCGGAGGAGACCTCGAAGGACGCCGACGAGCGCAAGGGCTTCGCCGAGCGGATCGCCGCGTTGGGCGACGCGTTCGTGTCGGACGGCTTCGGTGTCGTGCACCGCAAGCAGGCCTCGGTGTACGAACTGGCCTCGGCGCTGCCGTCGGCCGCGGGTTCGCTCATCGAGACCGAGCTGACGGTCCTCGAGCGCCTCACATCGAAGCCCGAGCGCCCGTACACGGTCGTGCTCGGCGGTTCGAAGGTGAGCGACAAGCTCGGGGTCATCGACCACCTCCTGCCGCAGGTCGACACGCTCTGCATCGGTGGCGGCATGCTCTTCACGTTCCTCGCGGCCCAGGGCCACGGGGTCGCGAAGTCGCTGCTCGAGGCGGACCAGCTCGACACCGTCCGCGGGTACCTCTCGCGGGCGCAGGAGCTCGGCGTCACGATCGACCTGCCGACCGACGTCGTCGTGGCCTCCGGGTTCGCGGCCGACGCCTCCCACGAGACCGTCGCGGCCGACGCGATCGAGTCGTCGTCGTTCGGCACGGACGGCATCGGGCTCGACATCGGCCCCGAGACCGCGTCGCGCTTCGCCGCGGCGGTGTCCGGATCGAAGACGGTGTTCTGGAACGGGCCGATGGGCGTGTTCGAGTTCCCGGCGTTCGCGGCCGGCACCAAGACCGTCGCGCAGGCGCTCACCGAGGTCGACGGCCTCGGGGTCGTCGGTGGCGGCGACTCCGCGGCGGCCGTCCGGTCGCTCGGGTTCTCGGACGACCAGTTCGGGCACATCTCGACCGGTGGCGGTGCGAGCCTCGAGTTCCTCGAGGGCAAGTCGCTGCCCGGTCTCGAAGCACTGGGGTGGTCGCGATGAGCCGTACACCGCTGATCGCCGGGAACTGGAAGATGAACCTGGACCACCTCCAGGCCATCGCCACCGTGCAGAAGCTCGCGTGGACGCTGAAGGACGCCCGCCACGACCACGACGACGTCGAGGTCGCGGTGTTCCCGCCCTTCACCGACCTCCGCAGCGTGCAGACGCTCATCTCGGCGGACAAGCTGCCGATCCGCTTCGGTGCGCAGGACCTCTCGCAGTACGACTCCGGTGCCTACACCGGTGACGTCTCGGGAGCGTTCCTCGCCGCCCTGGACGCGCAGTACGTCATCGTCGGCCACTCCGAGCGGCGGACGATGCACGGCGAGACCGACGAGGTCGTGGCGGCCAAGACCGCCGCGGCGGTCAAGCACGGACTCGTGCCGGTCGTGTGCGTCGGCGAGACCGGTGAGCAGCGCGAGGAGCGCGGCGCCGGTGTCGTCGCGGTCGAGCAGCTGCAGGTCGTCCTCGACGCGGTGCAGCCCGCGGAGATCGTCGTCGCGTACGAGCCGGTCTGGGCCATCGGCTCCGGCCAGGCAGCCACCGCCGACCAGGCCCAGGAGGAGTGCGCGGCGATCCGTCGCGGCATCGCCGCGGCCTGGGGGGACGAGGCCGCTGCGGCGACCCGTGTCCTCTACGGCGGCTCGGTGAAGTCCGGCAACATCGCCGGCTTCCTCCGCGAGCCCGACGTCGACGGCGCGCTCGTCGGCGGAGCCTCGCTCGACGTGCAGGAGTTCGCGGCGATCGCGCGCTTCCGCCAGCACGTCGGACTCTGATCCACCCGGACAGGCCGGTCGCTCGCGCGGCCGGCCTGTTCCATGCCCGGCCCGTCGTGCCCGGGGGCGACGCGTCCTCGGTATACTCGTACGGCTGACTGACACGAAAGGTACGTCGTGGCGATTCTCTCCGTCGTGCTGCAGGTCCTGCTCGCGATCACGAGCCTCCTGCTCACGCTCCTCATCCTGCTGCACAAGGGCCGCGGTGGCGGCCTCTCCGACATGTTCGGCGGCGGCGTGACGAGCAACCTCGGGGCGTCCGGCGTCGCCGAGCGCAACCTCAACCGCATCACGGTGATCCTCGGTCTGGTCTGGATCATCTCGATCATCGTGCTCGGTCTCATCAACAAGTTCACGACGGGGAGCTGACACATGGCATCAGGAGGCAGCGCCATCCGCGGATCGCGCGTGGGCGCGGGGCCGATGGGCGAGCAGGACCGCGGGGTCCAGGCCGAGCGCGTCGCGATCTCGTACTGGGACGCGCTGGGCAACGAGGTCGTGCGGTACTTCGCCGCTGGCCTGCCCGACGAGGAGATCCCCGAGACGGTCGACTCGCCGTCCACCGGTCTGCCGGCTGGTCGTGACAAGGAGAACCCGCCGCAGGTCGCGAAGACCGAGCCGTACAAGACGCACCTCGCCTACGTGAAGGAGCGCCGCACCGAGGAAGAGGCGGCGCAGCTCCTCGAGGACGCGCTCCAGCAGCTCCGGGAGCGTCGCGGCACCGCCTCGAAGTAGGCCACACGCACGTCTGTAGGCCCTCGTACCGATCCGGTACGAGGGCCTTCGTGTGTTGCGGTTCGCGGTGGGCGCCTCGGCAGGTCGCAACACCCCGTCGGAACGCAGTGGGCTGGTCGTGGATCGTCGCTCACGTCGCCTCGCAGCGACGATTCGTGACCGTCCGACGCGCCCACACGGCGGACGGGAGGCGCGGTGCCAGCCGGCACCGCGCCTCCCGTCCGTCAGGGGGTCGCGTCTAGTACGTCGACGCGATGAGGTTCTCGGGGACGTCACGTGCGGCGTCCTGGTCCACGAAGAACACGGTGCGCTTGCGGCCCTGCACGCCACCCACGGGGACCTCGTCCACGGCGGCGCCGGCCAGGGCGAGCCCGAGCACGGACGCCTTCTCGGCACCCGACAGGATGACCCACACCCGCTGCGACGCATTGATGACCGGGAAGGTCAGCGTGAGGCGTTGCGACGGCGGCTTGGGGGAGTCGTCGACCGGGAGCACGGCGCGGTCGGTGACGGCGAGCTGCGGGAACTCGGGGAACAGCGACGCGGTGTGACCGTCGGGGCCGACACCGAGCAGCGCGATGTCGAACCGGGGCGCGACGGCACCCTCGGGAGCGGCGTCCTGCAGTTCACGCTCGTACTGGAGCGCGGCGTCGTCGATCGAGAGCCCGGCGTCCGACGTCGCGATCCGGTGGATGTTCGCCTCGGGGATGTCGACGTGGTCGAAGAAGTCTGCCTTCGTGCCGGTGTCGTTGCGGTCTGCGTCACCCGCGGGCACCCAGCGCTCGTCCACCCACCACACGTGCACCTTCGACCAGTCCACGCTCTCGCGCGCCTGCGACTGGCCGATCGCCGCGAGGACGAGCGTGGACACGGAGCCGCCGCTGATGGCGATGTCCGCGCGCTCCTGCTCGTCGAGCACGTCGATGATCTTCGTGATGAAGCGTGCGGCGACCGACGCGCCGAGGGCCTGCTTGTCGGGGTGTACGAGCACCCGTCGTTCGTTGGTCACGTGACTCCCGTGTTCGAGGTCGGCGGCCCGGCGTGCGGACCGCCTTCGGTCCGACCGGTCCGCCCGCGGGTGCGGACGGACCGGTCGATTGGGTGGCTCAGCCCGCGATGGACTCGCGCAGCTGGGGCACCCCGTGCTTGACGACGTCTCCGAAGAGGACGTCCGGGTCGAGTCTACGGAGTTCCTCGGCCAGGCAGTCGCGCAGGTTGCGGCGCGGCAGCGAGAGGTCGTGCGTCGGCTGACCGGGCATGGACAGCGTCGCGACGTCGACCAGGGAGCGCTCGAGCTCGATCGCCCCGCTCTCGCGGACGAGCTTCACGCCGTGGATGCCGCTCGACCCGGTCGCACGCGGCGACGTGACGACGGACACCGGCACCTCGAGCTGCAGCTGCAGCCAGGCCGCGAGCAGGATCGTCGACGGACTGTCGAACGCACCGGAGACCTCGACGGCGGTGACCGGCTCGTACGGCGGCTGGTCGAGCGCCGCGGCGAGCTGGTTGCGCCAGAGGGTCAGGCGGGTCCACGCGAAGTCGGTGTCGCCGGGCACGTAGGACTCGCCGAGTGCCGCGATGGCCTCGTTCGGGTCCTTCTGCGCCGCGGCGTCCGTGATCCGACGCTGGGCGATGCGACCCAGGGCGGACTCGGACGGCTGCGACGGTGCGGCGTCGGGCCACCACGCGACCACGGGCGCATCCGGCAGCAGGAGGCCCGTGACCAGGCTCTCCTCGTCGGTGGCCGTCTCGCCGTAGGCGCGGAGGACGATGACCTCGCTCGCGCCCGCGTCGCTCCCGACGCGGATCTGCGCGTCGAGACGCCCGGGGGACTTCGTGTCGCCCTCGTTCTTCGAGACGATGATCACGCGCATCGGGTGCTCGCGGGACGCCTCGTTCGCCGCGTTGATCGCCTCTTCCTCGTGGCCGAGGGCCGTCGAGATGATCAGCGTGAGGACGCGGCCGAGCGCGACCGCACCGCCCTCCTCGCGGATGTGGACGAGCTTCTTCTGGATCTTCGAGACCGTGGTGTTCGGCATGTCGATCTTCATGGACGCCTCCAGGTCCGGCCGTCGCGAGCGAGCAGGGCATCGGCGGACGCCGGACCCCACGTGCCGGGACGGTACTGCTCGGGCTGGCCCTGTCCGCGCCAGAACTCCTCGATCGGGTCGAGGATCTTCCAGGAGAGCTCGACCTCCTGGTGCCGTGGGAACAGGGGCGGGTCGCCGAGGAGCACGTCGAGGATGAGTCGTTCGTACGCCTCCGGAGACGCCTCGGTGAACGCGTGGCCGTAGCCGAAGTCCATCGTCACGTCGCGCACCTGGGTGCCGACGCCGGGGACCTTCGAGCCGAACCGGAGCGTCACGCCCTCGTCCGGCTGCACACGGATGACGAGCGCGTTCTGGCCGAGGGGCGACTGCGGGATGCCGAAGACGTCCTCGGGGACGCGCTTGAACACGATCGCGATCTCGGTGACGCGGCGGCCGAGGCGCTTGCCGGCGCGCAGGTAGAACGGGACGCCCTGCCAACGTCGGGTCGCGATGTCGAGCTTGATGGCCGCGTAGGTCTCGGTCGTGGACTCGGGGTTCATCCCCGCTTCCTCGAGGAACCCGAGGACCTTCTCGCCGCCCTGCCACCCGCCGGCGTACTGTCCCCGGGCCGTCGCCGTGGCGAGGTCCTCGGGCAGCCGCACCGCGGAGAGCACCTTCTCCTTCTCGGCGCGGAGGTCCGCCGCCTTGAACGAGACCGGTTCCTCCATCGCCGTGAGGGCGAGGAGCTGCAGCAGGTGGTTCTGGATGACGTCCCGCGCCGCACCGATGCCGTCGTAGTACGCGGCACGTCCGGCGACGCCGATGTCCTCGGCCATCGTGATCTGCACGTGGTCGACGTAGTTCGAGTTCCAGATCGGTTCGTACATCTGGTTCGCGAACCGGAGCGTCAGGAGGTTCTGGACGGTCTCCTTGCCGAGGTAGTGGTCGATGCGGAACACGTCGTCCGGAGCGAACACGCTCTCGACGATCGCGTTGAGCTCGCGCGCGGTCCGGAGGTCCGAACCGAACGGCTTCTCGACCACGACACGGCTCCACGAGCCGTCGCGCTTCTCGGTGAGGCCGGAGACCTTGAGCTGCTCGGTCACGACCGGGAACATCTTCGGCGGGATGGAGAGGTAGAACGCGTGGTTGCCGAGCGTGCCGCGCTGGGCGTCGAGCTCGTCGACGGTGCGCTTCAGCTCGGTGAACGCCTCCGGGTCGTCGAACGAGCCCTGCACGAAGCGGATGCCCTGTTCGAGCTGCTTCCAGACGGCTTCGTCGAAGGGGGTGCGGGAGTGGTCCCGGACCGCGTCGTGCACCAGCTGGGAGAAGTCCTGGTCCTCCCAGTCGCGCCGGGCGAACCCGACGAGCGCGAACCCGGGCGGCAGCAGCCCCCGGTTCGCGAGGTCGTAGACCGCGGGCATCAGCTTCTTGCGCGACAGGTCACCCGTCACGCCGAAGATGATGAGGGTGCTGGGTCCCGCGATCCGGTTCAGACGTCGGTCGGTCGGCAACCGGAGCGGGTTGTGCTCCGGGGTGATCGCCACCGGTGACATGAGTCGGTGAACTCCTTACGAGTCAGAGGGAGACGGCGGCGCGCAACGCTGCGGTGGCAGCGGCGACGTCCGACGTCGTGAGGGTCAGGACCGGCCGGCCGTGCGCCGCGAGCACGCTCGCGTCGCCGGCGGCCTGGGCCTGGATGAGTTGGCCGAACGTGAACGAGCGCCCCGGGATGCCGAGGTCGTCCGGCTCGTCGGCCACGATCTGGAGGAAGAACCCGTTCGCAGGTCCGCCCTTGTGGTACTGCCCGGTGGAGTGCAGGAAGCGGGGCCCGTACCCGAGGGTGACGGGGCGACCGCTGCGCGCCGCGAGCGCGTCGCGGAGCGGTCGGAGGTCGCCGTTCGCGGTGCGGTCCACGTACGCCTGCACGGCCAGGTAGCCGGTCGCGTCGAGTTCGGCCAGGAGGCTCGTCACGGCTTCCGCGATCGTCGTCCCGACCGACAGACCCGCCGTCGCGCGGACGGCGGTGCCGCCCTCCGTGAACGCGGGCTCGGAGGGGGCGGGGCGGTCGTCGAGCAGCGCACGGGTCGCGACCTTGGCGGCCTCGACGTCGGGCTGGTCGAACGGGTTGATGCCGATGATGCGGCCGGCGACCGCGACGGCGTACTCCCACACGAGGAACTGCCCACCGAGGGTGCCGTCGATCTCGACCTCGCCCTCGGCGACGTGGCGTTCGTCCTCGCGGGAGCCCACGATGCGGATGACCTGCAGGTCGGCGAGTCCCGCGGAGACCTCGGGGGAGTCGGGGGTGAGGACGACGGGCAACAGCCCCTTGCCGTCCTTGCCGGTGCTCTCCGCGAGGAGCTGCTCGACCCAGTCGCCGAACCCGACGATGTGCGTGCCGTCGGGCACGATGCCGATCTTCGCGACCGTGGGGTCGAGCGTCGCGAGGGCTGCGCCGAGCACGAGGCCCGGGTTCTCGTCCGTGTCCACGGCGAGGAGCACCGAGATGGCGTCGGCCTCATCGAGGAGCTCGTCGATGTCGGCTCCGGCGAGCCCGGACGGCACGAGGCCGAACGCGGTCAGCGCCGAGAACCGTCCGCCCACGTTCGGGTCCGCGGTGAACACGCGGTACCCGGCGTCGTGTGCGAGCCGCCCGAGCGACGAGCCGGGGTCGGTGACGACGACGATCCGTGACGCGGGGTCGATCCCCGCGTCACGGAACGCCTGCTCGTACACACGTCGCTGAGAGTCCGTCTCCAGTGTGGAGCCGGACTTCGACGAGACCACGAGCACGGTGCGCTCGAGGTCGTGTCCCATCGCCGCCCGGACCTGAGCCGGGTCGGTCGAGTCGAGCACCGTCAGCGGGACGCCGTACGTCCGCGTGATCACCTCGGGCGCGAGCGAGGAGCCGCCCATGCCGGCGAGGACGACGTGGTCGACCCCGTCGGCGGCGAGCTGCTCGCGCAGCGCCGTGATCTCCGCGACGAGCGGACGGGAGACCGCGACGGCCTCCGTCCACCCGAGACGCTCCGACGCCTCGGACTCGGCTGCGGGACCCCAGAGCCCGGGGTCTTGCGCCGTGATGCCCGACGCGACCAGGTCGGCGACGAGCTGCGGGACCACCGTGTCGATGGCCCGCGCAGCCGCGCCCCTGGCGGCGATGGAGACGGTCACGCTACTTCGCGCCCTCGAGGGCCGTCTTCACGGTGTCGACGAGCTCGCCCCAGGAGACGTTGAACTTGTCCACGCCCTCCTTCTCGAGCAGCGCGACGACCTCGTCGTAGCTGATGCCCTGCGCCGCGATCTGGTCGAGGACCTCCTGCGCGGCGTCGTACGACCCGGCGATCGCGTCGCCGTGGATCTCACCGTGGTCGAACGTCGCGTCGAGCGTCTTGCCCGGCATGGTGTTGACGGTGTTCGGGGCGGCGAGCTCGGTCACGTAGAGCGTGTCGGGCAGCGACGGGTCCTTGACACCGGTCGAGGCCCACAGCGGACGCTGCGTGTTCGCACCGGCCTCGAGCAGGCCCAGGGCGCGCTCGGTGGCGAACGCCTCGGTCCAGACCTGGTAGGCGAGCTGCGCGTTGGCGATGCCGGCCTTCGACTTGAGGGCCTTCGCCTCGTCGGTGCCGACGGCGTCGAGGCGCTTGTCGATCTCGGAGTCGACGCGCGACACGAAGAACGAGGCGACCGAGTGGATCTTCGAGAGGTCGTGGCCCGCGGCCTTGGCCTTCTCGAGCCCACCGAGGTACGCGTCGATGACGGCACGGTAGCGCTCGAGCGAGAAGATCAGCGTGACGTTGACCGAGATGCCCGCGGCGATGACCTCGGTGATGGCCTCGAGGCCCTCGAGCGTCGCCGGGATCTTGATGAGGACGTTCTCGCGACCGACCTTGTCGAACAGGAACTTGGCCTGCTCGATGGTCTTCTGGGTCTCGTGCGCGAGGCCCGGCTCGACCTCGATCGAGACGCGGCCGTCGAAGCCCTTGGTCTCGTCGTAGATCGGCTTGAACACGTCGGACGCGTTCGCGACGTCCTGCGTGGTGATCTCGAAGATCGCGCTCGTCACGTCGGTGCCCGCCGCGGCGAGCTCCTTGACCTGGGCGTCGTAGCGCTCACCCTTGGCGAGGGCCGACGCGAAGATCGTCGGGTTCGTGGTGACGCCGACGACGTTCTTCTCGGCGATGAGCTGCTCGAGCTTGCCGGTCTCGAGGAGCTCGCGCGAGAGGTCGTCGAGCCAGATGCTGACGCCGACCTCGGAGAGGGCGGCGGTGGGGGTGGTCTCAGCCATGTGTGTGTCTTCTTCCTTCATCGGCCGTCTGGCCGTGGTCTGTGGGCCGGGAGGCGTGGTGGCGGGGCCGAGCCGCGCCTCCCGGCAGAAGGGCCGGATCCGGGTGACCGGACCCGGCCCCGGTGGGTCAGGAAGCCGCGATCGATTCCTTCGCGGCGGCCACGACGTGCTCCGTCGTGAAGCCGAACTCCTTGAAGAGCGTCTGGTAGTCGGCCGAGGCACCGAAGTGCTCGATCGAGACGCTGCGGCCCTTGTCGCCGACGATGTCGCGCCAGCTCATGGCGATGCCCGCCTCGACGGACACGCGAGCGGTGACGTCCTTCGGGAGGACCTGGTCGCGGTAGTTCTCCGACTGCTCGAAGAACCACTCGAGGGACGGGGCGCTCACGACGCGGGCGTTGATGCCCTCGCCCTTGAGCTGCTCGCGCGCCTCGACGGCGATCTGGACCTCGGAGCCGGTCGCGATGAGGATCACGTCCGGGGTGCCGTTCGGCGCCTCGGCGAGGATGTACGCACCCTTGCCGACGTTCTTCGCCGACGCGAAGGTCTCGCCCGACGCCTCGCCCTCGCCACGCTCGAAGACGGGGAGGTTCTGGCGGCTCAGCGCGATGCCGGCCGGACGGTCCTTGTGCTTGAGCATCTCGAGCCACGCGTACGCGACCTCGTTGGCGTCGGCCGGGCGGACGACGTCGAGACCCGGGATCGCACGGAGGGCGGTGAGCTGCTCGATCGGCTGGTGCGTCGGGCCGTCCTCGCCGAGGGCGACCGAGTCGTGCGTCCAGACGTAGATCGCCGGCGCCTTCATGAGCGCGGCGAGACGGACGGCCGGGCGCATGTAGTCGCTGAAGATGAGGAACGTGCCGCCGAACGGACGGGTGTTCCCGTGCAGGACGATGCCGGACAGGATCGAGCCCATCGCGTGCTCGCGGATGCCGAAGTGGAGGACACGGCCGTACGGGTCGGTGCTCCAGGTCTTGGTCGAGGCCTCCGCCGGACCGAAGGACTTGGCGCCCTCGATCGTGGTGAGGTTCGACTCGGCGAGGTCGGCCGAGCCGCCCCAGAACTCGGGCATCAGCGGCGCGATGGCGTTGATGACCTTGCCGGACGCGGCACGGGTCGAGACGGCCTTCTCGGTCGGGAAGACCGGCAGGGCCTCCTCGAGGCCCTCGGGGAGCTCGCCGGCGTTGATGCGGTCGAGCATCGCCTTCTTCTCCGGGTTGGCCGAGGCCCACGCGTCGAAGGTCTTCTGCCACTCGGCGTGCTCCGCCTGGCCCTTGGCGACGGCGCCGCGGGTGTACTCGAGCACCTCGGGGTCGACGTGGAAGGTCTGCTCGGGGTCGAAGCCGAGGACCTCCTTGAGGCCCTTGAGCTCCTCGCCACCGAGGGCGGAGCCGTGGATCTTGCCGGAGTTCTGCTTGGTCGGCGACGGCCAACCGATGATGGTCTTGAGGACGATGAGCGACGGCTTGGTCGTCTCGGCCTTCGCGGCCTCGACGGCGCGGTACAGCTCCTCGACGTCCTCGGAGTACTCGCCGGTCTTCTTCCAGTCGACGTGCTGGACGTGCCAGCCGAGCGCCTCGTAGCGGGCGGCGACGTCCTCGGAGAACGCGATGTCGGTGTCGTCCTCGATCGAGATCTGGTTCGAGTCGTAGAAGACGACCAGGCGACCGAGCTGCTGGCGGCCCGCGAGGCTCGCTGCCTCGTTGGTCACGCCCTCCTGCATGTCGCCGTCACCGGCGATCACGTAGGTGAAGTGGTCGAAGGGGGACTCGCCGTCGGCGGTCTCCGGGTCGAACAGGCCACGCTCGAAGCGCTGCGCGTAGCCGAAGCCCACGGCGGAGGCGAGGCCCTGGCCGAGCGGGCCGGTCGTGATCTCGACACCGTCGGTGTGGCCGTACTCCGGGTGACCCGGGGTCTTCGAGCCCCACTTGCGGAGGTGCTGGAGGTCCTCGAGCTCGAGACCGTAGCCGTGCAGGTAGAACTGCACGTACTGCAGGATCGAGGCGTGGCCCGCCGAGAGGATGAAGCGGTCGCGGCCGATCCAGGTGGAGTCGCTCGGGTCGCGACGCATCACCTTCTGGAAGAGCAGGTGGGCGACCGGCGCGAGGCTCATCGCGGTGCCGGGGTGACCGTTGCCGGCGGCCTCGACCGAGTCGGCGGCGAGTACGCGGGCCGTGTCGACGGCCTTCCTGTCGATGGCGTCCCAGGTGAATTCAGCCACTTGGATGTTGACCCTTCTTGAATGCGACATGTGCGAGGGCTCGTGCCATCGCACGGACATGATCGCCATCCCGGGGGCCGGGGTTCGGGTCGCCGTCTGGCGGCGGCCGACCGGCTCGTCGTGACCGACGTCTTCGGGGCACGCACTGCGGGAGGGCGACTCCAGCATAGTGACCATGCACTCAGTGAGGGTTCAGGTGACACGTTCTGTTCACCGGGTGCGCACGCCGGGTGCAGCGCTCCAACGCCGACCGTCCGGACGGCCCGGGCGTGTCCGCGACGGCCGCGCCGTGTCTCGGTGCGTCCGCCCGCTGACCTGCCGGCTCGTCCGTCCGCCGACGTCGATCGGTCCGGATGACGGGGCGGGGCATCGTCGCAGCGCCTCGATGGCCTAAACTGATGACGGCCCGTGTGCATTCCGGGTCGACGCACGCCCGGACGACGACGGAGCCGTCCACCGAGTGTGCGAGCTGACGCGAAACAGACTGAGGTTCCCTTGCCCACTGCCACCGTGACCCGGCCGGACACCGATCGACCCCGATCGACGCTCTCGCGCAAGGTCCGGGCGTACGTCTCGCTGACGAAGCCCCGGGTCATGGAGCTGCTGCTGGTCACCACGGCGCCGACGATGTTCCTCGCCGCCCGCGGTGTGCCGGACCTGTGGCTCGTGTTCTGGACGATGCTCGGTGGTGCGATGTCCGCGGGCTCCGCGTCCGCGTTCAACTGCTACATCGACCGCGACATCGACCGGCTGATGAAGCGCACGAGCACCCGGCCGCTCGTCACCGGCGAGCTCTCCGACCGTGAAGCCCTCGTGTTCTCGTGGGTCCTCGGCATCGCGTCGACCGGAGTGCTGCTCGTCTTCGTGAACTGGCTCGCCGCGGCGCTGAGCGTCGTCGCGATCCTCATCTACGTGTTCCTGTACACGCTGTGGCTCAAGCGCCGCACCCCGCAGAACATCGTCTGGGGCGGGTCGGCCGGCTGCATGCCCGTCCTCATCGGCTGGGCGGGTGTGACCGGGTCGCTGACCTGGACGCCGATCATCCTCTTCATGGTGATCTTCCTCTGGACGCCGCCGCACTACTGGCCGCTGTCGATGAAGTACCGCGACGACTACGACGCCGCCGAGGTCCCGATGCTCGCGGTGGTCCGGGGTCGCACGGTCGTCGGCCTCCAGGTCGTGCTCTACGCCTGGGCGACGCTGGTCTGCTCGCTCCTCCTCATCCCGGTGGCGCACATGGGGCCGCTCTACACGGTCGTGGCACTCGCCGGCGGCGTCTGGTTCGTCGTCGAGTCGCACCGGCTGTACTCGCGGGCGATCCAGCACGTCGAGCAGGTGCAGCCGATGCGCGTGTTCCACAGCTCGATCACGTACCTGACGCTGCTGTTCATCGCGGTGGGCATCGACCCGCTGCTCCCGCAGGTCTTCACCTTCTAGCGCTCGTCGGACCGGGAGGTCCGCCTGCGCCGGCCGCTGTCGGACGACGGGGCCGCTGTCGTACGACAGCGGCCCCGTCGTTCGCTGCGCGCGCCGGGTGTTGCAGGCGCATCGAACGACTCCGTCGCTGTCGTGCGACAGCGACGGAGTCGTTCCACGACGACGGCCGGGAGGCGCGTGGCGGGCTGGTTCCGCGCCTCCCGTCCGGTGGGTGGCGAGTCCGGCCCGCGAAACGCGCGCGTTCCGACGTTGGGCACGACGATCGACGCGTGTTCCGTCGATGACGGCGTGCGTGACGGCCGGGAGGCGCGTGGCGGGCTGGTTCCGCGCCTCCCGTCCGGTGGGTGGCGAGTCCGGCCCGCGAAACGCGCGCGTTCCGACGTCCCACGCGTCGATCACGTGGTGCGTCGTCGGACCGGGCGTGTGTGGCCGCGGGACGCCCGTGCAACGACGGAGCGCGCGTCGATCGACGCGTCCTCCGTCGTTCCGGGGACGCCGTCAGACGTCGAGCGGCTCGCGCACGGCGTCCCGGCCCGCGCTCTTCCGGGTCGAGAGCACCACGGCGGTGGTCGCGGCGACCAGCAGGCCCGCGAGCACCATGTGCGTGCCGACGAGCCCGACGGGGAGGCCCGTGCGTGCCTGGGTGAGCCCGACCGCGATCTGGACGAACTCGACGATGAGGAGCGCCAGCGCCCAGCGGCTCGAGAGCCGCAGGCGCACCGCGCCGACGACGAGCACCAGGGTCAGGGCGAAGAGGACGTAGGCGGGGACCGCGTGGACGTGCTCCATGATCGCCGGGTCGAAGCCGGTGCGGTGGAGGCGGCCGCCGTCGACGGCCTCGTCGGCGCCGGCGTGCGGCCCGCTGCCGGTGGTCAGGATGCCCACGAGGACGGTGACCGCGACGGCAGCGACGGTCCCTCGGACGACGTTCGTGTACCAGACGGGGACGAGTCGGACGTCGGTGCGCGGGCCGTTCATCGCCCGGTAGACGAGCGCTGCGGTGACCATCGTGAGCAGCGCCGAGACGACGAAGTGCAGGCCGACGACGAAGGGGTTGAGGTTCGTCCAGACGCTGATGCCGCCGATGACCGCCTGCACGGGGATGGCGGCGCCCTGCGCGAACGCGAGCCAGAAGAGCTCGGGGCGGGTGCGGCGCATGCGGACGACCGCGAGGAACGTGGCGACGGCGACGACGACCAGCACGAAGGTGAGCAGGCGGTTCCCGAACTCGATGATCCCGTGGACGCCCATCTCCGGCGTCGACACGAGCGAGTCGGCGGTGCACTTCGGCCAGGTCGGGCAGCCGAGCCCCGACGCGGTCAACCGCACGAGGCCGCCGGTGCCGATCAGGACCACCTCGACGACGAACGACGCCCACGCCAGCCAGATCACGCGAACGTCGACGGTGCGGGGGAGGGACCACCACCGGGTGCGGACGTCCAGCTCGACGGGGGATCCGACGCGAGTCACGAGGGTGGTGCCTTCCTGTTGTTCCGTGCACCGAACCTGTAGGATTCGAGGGTTCAGCGGCAGTCAAGTCTAGGCAGGCGCCGGCTCCGAATGGGCCGTGATCGTCACTACGGCCCGCGACTGCGTGGAACCATTGACGTTGCGAGGTAGCAGCACCCTGGTCGCCCGTGTCGGTGGCTCGGGGTGGAATGGCGTCCAGCCGTACCGGGTTGGCCCTGGTGACGCTGCCGCGAGAAGGAAACGAGGAGACCATGTCCGACGTGCTCATCGACCGTCCCGAGCTCGAAGGGCTCGGCCAATACGAGTTCGGCTGGTCCGACTCCGACTCCGCCGGCGCGTCCGCGCGACGTGGTCTGTCGGAGGAGGTCGTGACCGACATCTCGAACCTCAAGTCCGAGCCCGAGTGGATGCTCAAGAACCGACTCAAGGGTCTGCAGCTGTTCGGCCGCAAGCCGATGCCGACGTGGGGTGCCGACCTGACGGGCATCGACTTCGACAACATCAAGTACTTCGTGCGCTCCACCGAGAAGCAGGCGCAGTCGTGGGAAGACCTCCCCGAGGACATCCGCGCGACCTACGAGAAGCTCGGCATCCCCGAGGCCGAACGCCAGCGCCTCGTGGCCGGCGTCGCCGCGCAGTACGAGTCCGAGGTCGTCTACCACCAGATCCGCGAGGACCTGGAGCAGCAGGGCGTCATCTTCATGGACACCGACACCGCGCTCCGCGAGCACCCCGACATCTTCGAGGAGTACTTCGGCACGGTGATCCCGGCCGGCGACAACAAGTTCGCCGCGCTGAACACGGCGGTGTGGTCCGGCGGCTCGTTCGTCTACGTCCCGAAGGGCGTGCACGTCGAGATCCCGCTGCAGGCGTACTTCCGCATCAACACCGAGAACATGGGCCAGTTCGAGCGGACGCTGATCATCGCGGACGAGGGCTCCTACGTCCACTACATCGAGGGCTGCACGGCACCGATCTACAAGTCGGACTCGCTGCACTCCGCGGTCGTCGAGATCATCGTGAAGAAGAACGCCCGCGTTCGCTACACGACGATCCAGAACTGGTCGAACAACGTCTACAACCTCGTGACCAAGCGTGCGATCGCGCACGAGGGCGCGACGATGGAGTGGATCGACGGCAACATCGGGTCGAAGGTCACGATGAAGTACCCGTCGATCTACCTCGCCGGTGAGCACGCCAAGGGCGAGACCCTCTCGGTCGCCTTCGCGGGTCCGGGGCAGCACCAGGACGCCGGCGCGAAGATGATCCACATGGCGCCGTACACGACGTCGTCGATCGTCTCGAAGTCGATCGCCCGTGGCGGCGGCCGCGCGGGGTACCGCGGTGAGGTCCGGGTCGACCCGAACGCGCACCACGCGGCCAACACCGTCCGGTGCGACGCACTCCTCGTCGACACGGTGAGCCGCTCGGACACCTACCCGGCGATCGACATCCGCGTCGACGACGTCCAGCTCGGGCACGAGGCCACCGTCTCCCGCGTGAGCGAGGAGCAGCTGTTCTACCTCATGTCCCGCGGTCTGCCCGAGGACGAGGCGATGGCGATGATCGTCCGCGGCTTCATCGAGCCGATCGCCCGCGAGCTCCCGATGGAGTACGCGCTCGAACTCAACAAGCTCATCGAGATGAGCATGGAAGGATCCGTCGGCTAGATGTCCAGCACCACCGAACAGCCCAGCGCCGCCGCAGCCGGCGGCACCGAGCAGCACGGCGCTCGTGCGCACTCCGACGGCGGGTGGGACGCGGCCGAGACGAAGGTCCCCGTCCAGACCCGGTCGGAGCGGTTCCAGTCCGCCGACCTCGACGCCTTCCCGACGGTCACCGGCCGCGAGGTCAACTGGAAGTTCGCGCCGCTCGCGAAGCTCCAGCCGCTGCTCGACGGCGGACTCGACGGCGCGCCGTACCCGTACCTCGCGCGCCAGTCCGACGGTGCCGACGTCGAGTGGGGCCGCAGCGACGACCCGCGGGTCGGTTCCGCCGGGCTCCCCGAGGACCGCGCCTCCGCGGCAGCCTGGACGGCGCGTGACGCCGTGCTCGCGGTCACGATCAAGGCGACCGAAGAGCACGAGTTCATCACCATCACGCGCTCCGACTTCGGCTCGCAGCCCCGAGCGGCGCACACGGTCGTCACGGCCGAGCCGAACGCGCAGGGCATCGTCGTGATCGACAACCGCGGCTCCGCGCTCCTCAGCGAGAACATCGAGATCGTGGTCCGCGACAACGCCCGGCTCACCGTCGTCAGCCTGCAGGACTGGGACGACGACGCCGTGCACGTGTCGACGCACTTCGCCGAGGTCGGCCGGGACGCCTTCCTCAAGCACGTGGTCGTCTCGCTCGGCGGTGACGTCATCCGGGTCAACCCGTCCACGCACCTCGGTGCGCAGGGGGCCGACACCGAGATGTACGGCGTGTACTTCGCCGACGCGGGGCAGTACATCGAGCAGCAGGTCTACGTGAACCACGACGCGCCGAACACGCGCGGTCGGGTCAACTACAAGGGTGCGCTGCAGGGCGAGGGCGCGCACACGGTGTGGATCGGTGACGTGCTCATCAGCCGTCCGGCCGACGGCACCGACTCGTACGAGCAGAACCGCAACCTCGTCCTCACCGACGGCACGCGCGCGGACAGCATCCCGAACCTCGAGATCGAGACCGGCAACATCGAGGGTGCCGGCCACGCCAGCGCCACCGGCCGGTTCGACGACGAGCAGCTGTTCTACCTGCAGGCCCGCGGCATCCCCGAGGAAGAGGCGCGTCGTCTGGTCGTGCTCGGCTTCCTCGTCGAGGTGATCCAGAAGATCGGTGCGCCCGAGCTCGAGGAGCGTCTCATCGCGGCGGTCGAGGAGGAGCTGGCGGCAGGCCGTTCGGTCATCGCCGAGGCCGACCCGGAGACCGACCCCGAGGCTGCGCAGGCGGACGCCTGATGGCCGAGAAGGTCTGCGCCGAGGGGGACATCGCGGTCGACAGCCCGATGCGGGTCGTCGTGGACGGCACCGCGGTCGCGATCGTGAAGGACTCCGCTGGCGTCGTGCACGCCATCGGGGACACCTGCACGCACGGCGACATCTCCCTGTCGGAGGGCTTCGTCGAGGGGGACGCACTCGAGTGCTGGGCACACGGGTCGAAGTTCTCCCTGACGACCGGCAAGCCGCAGAATTTCCCGGCGTACGAGCCGGTGCCGGTCTTCCGGGTCGAGGTCCGTGACGGCGACGTCTACGTCGACGTGCACGACCCGGTCCCCGTCGACTGAGCGACACCACCACTCTTCCCGCGCGGCTGACGCCGCACACCAGCTGCAACCGAAGGAACGCAATGTCCACTCTCGAAATCCGCGACCTCCAGGTCTCGATCGACACCGATCAGGGCACCAAGGAGATCCTCAAGGGCGTCGACCTCACCATCAACGAGGGCGAGATCCACGCGATCATGGGGCCGAACGGCTCCGGCAAGTCGACACTCGCGTACACGATCGCCGGGCACCCGCGCTACAACGTGGTCGGCGGCTCGATCACGCTCGACGGCGAGGACGTCCTCTCCATGAGCGTCGACGAGCGCGCCCGTGCCGGCATGTTCCTCGCCATGCAGTACCCGGTGGAGATCCCCGGCGTCACGGTGTCGAACTTCCTCCGCACCGCGAAGACCGCGATCGACGGAGAGGCCCCCGCGCTGCGCGGCTGGGTCAAGGACCTCCGCCAGTCGATGGCCGACCTCAAGATGGACTCCGCCTTCGCCGAGCGCAACGTCAACGAGGGCTTCTCCGGCGGCGAGAAGAAGCGCCACGAGATCATGCAGCTCGAGCTCCTCAAGCCGAAGTTCGCGGTCCTCGACGAGACCGACTCCGGCCTCGACGTCGACGCGCTGAAGATCGTCTCCGAGGGCGTCAACCGCGCCAAGGCGGCGACCGGCCTCGGCGTGCTCCTCATCACGCACTACACGCGCATCCTCCGCTACATCAAGCCGGACTTCGTGCACGTGTTCGTCGCGGGCAAGGTTGCGGAGCAGGGTGGCCCCGAGCTCGCCGAGCGCCTCGAGAACGAGGGCTACGACCGCTACGTACAGGCCGCTGCCGCCGAGGCGCAGGCCTGATGATCACCGCACTCTCCCCGGAGAAGTTCGACGAGGTCGTCGAGGGCCTCAAGGAGGTCCAGGACCCGGAGCTCGGCGTGAACATCGTCGACCTCGGCCTGATCTACGACCTCGCGATGGACGACGAGGCGAACGCACTCGTCATCAGCATGACGCTGACGAGCGCGGGCTGCCCGCTGACGGACGTCATCGAGGGCGACACGGCGAACGCGCTCGACGGGATCGTCGACGCGTTCCGGATCAACTGGGTCTGGATGCCGCCGTGGGGCCCGGAGCGGATCACGGACGACGGGCGCGAGATGATGCGCGCGCTCGGCTTCTCGATCTAGTCGCGACCGACCAGCAGACGGGAGGCGCAGTGCCAGCTGGCACCGCGCCTCCCGTCCGTCGTAGGGTCGCGTCCGTCGCGCGCGACGCGCCCGCGGCCCGTCGCCGCGGTCGCAGGATGTGTCACGTGCGGCGCCCTCAGACGACTGTTCGTGCGACCAGCGCATCCTGCGTGCGGCGTGTCGCGCGACCACCGCGGCTTACCGCGGCTCGCGATGCCCGAGGTTCCACGACTCGCCGTGCGCATCCCACCGAAGTTCCACAGAGGAACGACGAGAGCGGCCGAGGTTCCGACATTCCGGAACCTCGGCCGCTCTCGCAACGTGCAGCGATCAGCGCCGGCCGAGCGCCTTCCACGCCAGGGGCAGGACGCCCGCCGCGATGAGGGCCTTCGCCACGCCGCCGATCACGAACGGGTAGAGGCCCGCCGCGAGCACGGACTGCAGGTCGTTCGGCGCACCGAGCTGCCCGAGGGAGGCCGCGAGCCACGGCAGACCGGTCACGAACGGGACCGCGCTCGCGAGGAGCATCGCCACGGTGGCGCGACCGACGTGCCGGTCCCAGTCGCGTCGGGCGAGCCAGCCCACGAGCCCAGCGGCCGGGACGAACCCGATCACGTAGCCGAAGCTCGGCGAGGCCAGCGCGGACAGGCCACCGGAGAACCCGGCGAAGAACGGCGCACCGGCGAGCCCGGCGACCGCGTAGACGAGCAGCGAGAGCATGCCACGACGGGCGCCGAGCGTGGCGCCGACGAGGACGACGGCCAGGGTCTGCCCGGTGATCGGTACGGGCCACATCGGCACCTCGACCTGCGCCATGGCGGCGGTGAAGAGCGCGCCGCCGGCGACGAGGGCGGCGTCGGTGGCCAGGCCGTGGGTGCGCAGACGGTCGGCGAGGACTGCGCGGCGAGCGAACCCGGTGGCGTTCGTCATGGATTCTCCTAGAATGGACTGCTGGTCCCGTTCTGGGACCATCGGTCCCGTCAGCGTAGCGGTGCACCTCCCGCACACGTCGTTGTGCAAAACCACCAACTGATTGGACGTCCACTGTGCTTGCCGTGCACGATCTCGAGATCCGCGTCGGGGCCCGCCTCCTCATGGAGAACGTCTCCTTCCGTGTCGAGAAGGGCGACAAGATCGGTCTCGTCGGGCGCAACGGCGCCGGCAAGACCACGATGACGAAGGCGCTGGCGGGGGAGACGCAGCCCACCGCCGGCAAGATCGACCGCGGTGGCGAGATCGGCTACCTGCCGCAGGACCCCCGCTCGGGCAACCCGGAGGACACCGCCCGGAAGCGCATCCTCGACGCCCGCGGTCTCGGGGAGCTCGTCGAGGGCATCCGGCTCGCGACCCTCGACATGGCGAGCGACGACGCCGCCGTCGCCGAGAAGGCCATGCGCCGGTACAGCCGTCTCGACGACCAGTTCAACGCGCTCGGCGGGTACGCGGCCGAGGCCGAGGCAGCGTCGATCGCGTCGAACCTCAAGTTGCCGGACCGCATCCTCGACCAGCAGCTCAAGACGCTCTCGGGCGGTCAGCGGCGGCGCATCGAGCTCGCACGCATCCTGTTCTCGGACGCCGAGACGATGATCCTCGACGAGCCGACGAACCACCTCGACGCCGACTCGATCGTCTGGCTCCGCGAACACCTGAAGACCTACCCGGGCGGCGTCATCGTCATCTCGCACGACGTCGAGCTCGTGGACGAGGTCGTCAACCGAGTGTTCTACCTCGACGCCAACCGCCAGTCGATCGACGTGTACAACATGGGCTGGAAGCTCTACCAGCGGCAGCGCGCCGCCGACGAGGAGCGCCGCCGCAAGGAGCGCGCGAACGCCGAGAAGAAGGCCGCGACGCTGAAGGACCAGGCCGCACGCTTCGGTGCGAAGGCCACGAAGGCCGCCGCGGCGCACCAGATGGTCGCGCGTGCCGAGAAGCTCCTCGCGGGCCTCGAGGACGAGCGCGCCGTGGAGCGGGTCGCCAAGCTGCGGTTCCCGACGCCGACCCCGTGCGGACGGACGCCGCTCATGGCCGAGGGGCTGTCGAAGTCGTACGGCTCACTGGAGATCTTCGCGGGCGTGGACCTCGCGATCGACCGCGGCTCGCGCGTCGTCATCCTCGGGTTCAACGGCGCCGGCAAGACGACGCTGCTCCGGATCCTCGCGGGCGCGGACCAGCCGGACACGGGCGAGATCCTGCCCGGCCACGGCCTGCGCATCGGCTACTACGCGCAGGAGCACGAGAACATCGACGTCAACCGGACCGTGATCGAGAACATGGTGTCGGCGTCGAACGACCTCAACGAGACCGAGGCCCGCCGTGTGCTCGGCTCGTTCCTCTTCACGGGCGACGACGGCTACAAGAAGGCCGGTGTGCTCTCCGGCGGCGAGAAGACCCGTCTGTCGCTTGCGATGATCGTCGTGTCGGGCGCGAACGTGCTGCTGCTCGACGAGCCGACGAACAACCTCGACCCGGCCTCGCGCGAGGAGATCCTCGGTGCCCTCGCCGGCTACGAGGGTGCGGTCGTGCTCGTCTCGCACGACGCCGGCGCGGTCGAGGCCCTCAACCCGGAGCGGGTCCTCCTGCTGCCGGACGGCACCGAGGACCACTGGAACAAGGAGTACGCGGAGCTCATCGAGCTCGCCTGACCGGCGTGCGCGCGGTGCGCGCGATCGGACGGGAGGCCCGTGGCGACACCGCCACGGGCCTCCCGTCCGGAACCGGTCGCGTTCAGCGACCGGCGTTCAGCAGTTCGTCCTCGACCTCGGCGTCGGACTTCGGCTTCGCGTCCTTCCGGCGACGGCGCTCCTCGGCGCGCTCCCGTTCCTCCGGGTCGTCCTGGTTGAGGTTCCGGTACTCCTGCACCATCACGTACGCCAGGAAGCCGAAGCCCCCGGCGGCGAACAGGAACCACTGGATGAAGTAGCTGAGGTGCAGCCCGGTGTCCGCCGACGGGCGGTCCCAGCCGAGTGGCGCGGTCTGTGTCGGAGCCGGGTCCTCGGAGGCGAGCTGCCCGTAGGCGCCGGTCCAGATCGGCATCCCCACCTTGTCGCGGACGTCCGCGAGGGTGACCGACTGCACCTGGTCGGTGTGCGACGGGTCCGAGCGTCCGGGAATCCGCGGCTCGCTCTGCTGCAGGCGCACGACGACGGTGACCTCGCCGCTCGGGGGCGCCGGGACGTGGTCGGGCGCGTCCTGTCGGTTGCCCGTCGGGACCCAACCGCGGTCCACGATGAACGCGCGGCCGTCGGCGGTGACGAGCGGGGTGAGGACCTCGAAGCCGGGCTGGCCGTTGTGCACGCGGTTCCGGACGAGGAGCTGCGCGTCGGTGTCGTACCGGCCGGTGGCGGTCACCCGGAGCCAGGTCTGGTCGTCGTCCCAGCTCGAGGCACGGGGGAGTGCGCGGTCGAGCGGGACCGGGGAGTGGTCGTAGTTCTGCGCGATCTGCTCGTTCTGACGGACGGCCTCGTTCCGGCGGTCCCACTGCCACATGCCGAACAGGGCGCAGACGATCGCGAAGGCCACGGCGATCGCGAAGTACCCGAGCCAGCGGCGGCTCCGGACGAAGCGCCACCCGACGAACGGCTCGTCGGGGTCGTGCTCGTGCGGGGCGCCCGAGGTCGTGACCACCTCGCGCTGCAGCTTGGCGGCGTGTCGTCGGCCGTACCGGGAGCTCGGGTCGAAGCCGTCGGTCATCGATCGGTGCCGGTGGCGCGCACCCCGACGTCGTTCTTCGGCCCGGCGTTCGGGTCTCGGAGGTCGTCGAGGCGGTCGACGTCCTCGTGCATGCCGGTCACGCGGACGGGGAAGCTGCGCGAGCGGAGGTAGTCGGCGAGGAAGTCACGGTGGTCCTCGCACGCCGCCCAGATCTTCACCCGATCGGTGGCGTGGATGCGCGGGTTCCGCCAGTTGATGCGCCACTCGGCGGTCTCGGTGCAGCCGGCGCGCGAGCACACCGGGGTGGAACCGGGCTCGGTGAAGAGGTCGAACGTCGCCCCCATCAGCGCCGTCCGCCGGTCTTCGGGGGCCAGACGTTCGTGTGGTCGCCGTGCCGCTGCCACTCGTCCTGCGCGTGCTGGGCCTGGTCGCGGAGGCGATCCTGCTCGTCGCGGTAGGCCTGCGCGCGGGCTGCCTCCTGCTCCTCACGGATGCGGACGTCGTCGGCGTCGTAGAGCTGGATCGCTCCGGCGGGGGCGACGACGTCGTTCTCGGCGCGGTTGCCGGCGTTGGCGAGGATGACCGCGACCCAGGGGATCACCCCGGCGAGGATGATCGGGATCACCACGAGCCACGTGTGCCAGGCGGTCCAGACGAGGACGGCGGCGACGAAGCAGACGACACGGACGGCCATCTGCCAGACGTAGCGGGAGAGCCGGTGCGCACGGTCCTGTTCCGGCGACTCGGGGAGTGCCGTGATGCTGTGCGTGGTCTTCATTCGGATGTCCATCGTCTCCCGGGGACAAGCCTAAGCCTCCGTCGGACATTCCGGTTCCGCCGCGCGCGATCGGAGTGCGCGGATCGGCTCGGGTACGCTCGTCCGGGCGTGTCCGGCGGCACGCCGTCCGACACACCCCGAGGAGCGACCATGAGCACCCCCCGTACCGTCCTGATCACCGGCGGCAACCGCAGCATCGGCTACGCCCTCGCGGAGCGCTTCGTCGCCGAGGGACACCGCGTCGCGGTCACGTCGCGCAGCGGGACGGGCGGCCCCGAGGGAGCGCTCACGGTGCAGGCCGACATCACCGACACGGCGTCCGTCGACGCGGCCTTCACGCAGGTCGAGGCCGAGCTCGGCCCGGTCGAGGTGCTCGTCGCCAACGCCGGCATCACGAACGACCAGCTGCTGCTCCGCATGTCGGAGGAGGACTTCACGAGCGTCGTCGACACGAACCTCACCGGCACGTTCCGGGTGGTCAAGCGCGCCACGAAGGGCATGATGAAGGCGAAGTTCGGCCGCATCGTGCTCATGGGCAGCGTCGTCGGCACGTTCGGTCAGGTCGGGCAGGTGAACTACGCGTCGTCGAAGGCCGCCCTCATCGGCATGGCCCGGTCGATCACGCGCGAGCTCGGCTCCCGCGGCATCACCGCCAACGTCGTCACGCCCGGGTTCATCCAGACGGATATGACGGCGTCGCTGCCGGACGAGCTCGTCGCCGAGTTCAAGAAGCAGATCCCCGCCTCCCGGTACGGCACGGTGGACGACGTCGCGGACGCCACGCTGTTCCTCGCGGGCGACGGCGCCGGGTACATCTCCGGCGCGGTCATCCCGGTCGACGGCGGCCTCGGGATGGGCCACTGACGCGCGGCTGACGGCCTGCGCGGTTCAGCCGCGCAGGCCCATCGTCACGAGGACCGCCGACAGGTCGCGGTCGACCACGGACAGGTCCGCCTCGGCGCGGACCCGGGGCTTGGCGTCGAACGCCACGGACAGGCCCGCGACGCGCATCATCTCGAGGTCGTTCGCGCCGTCGCCGACGGCGACCGTCCGCAGTCGGTCGACGCCGTCCGCCGCCGCCCACTCCCGGAGCGCGGTCGCCTTCGCCTGCGCGTCCACCACGTCCCCGAGGACGCGCCCGGACAGCACGCCGTCGACCACCTCGAGCCGGTTCGCCCGGCAGTGGTCGAGGCCGAGCTCGGCGGCGAACGGGTCGAGGACCTCGTGGAAGCCGCCGGACACGACCCCGGCGGTGCCGCCCGCGGCGTGCACGCCGCGAATCAGTTCGGCAGCGCCCCGCGTGACGCGGACCGCCTGCTGCGCTCTGCGGAAGACGTCGTCCTGGAGGCCCGCGAGGGTCGCGACACGCTCCCGGAGGCTCTCCGCGAAGTCGATCTCCCCGCGCATGGCGCGCTCCGTGATCGACGCGACCTGTGGCCGGGTACCGGCCGCGTCGGCGAGGAGTTCGATCACCTCGTCTTCGAGCAGCGTGGAATCGGCATCGAGGACGACGAGGAAGCGGGGCACGGACCAACGCTACCGACTGACGGAGGCACGGCCGCGTCCGTGACGCGAGCCGTGCCTCCAGGCCGTCCTTGCTGGTTCGTCGTCAGGCCTCGACCTTGACGCCCTTGCCGACCACGGTGATCCCGGACTCGGTGACCGTGAAGCCGCGCGCTTCGTCGGCCTCGCGGTCGACGCCGACCCGCGCACCCGGTGCGATGACCACGTCCTTGTCGAGGATCGCGCGGTTGACGACGGCGCCCGCACCGATCGAGGCTCGCTCGAACACGATGGAGTCGAGGACCTTCGCGCCGGAGTCGATGCCGCACCAGGGGCCGATCATGCTGCGTTCGACCTGCGCGCCGGACACCAGGCAGCCGAGCGAGACGAGCGAGTCCACCGTCGATCCGGTGTTGCCGTTCGCGTCGCGGACGAACTTCGCCGGCGGCAGGTTGGTCTGCTGGTTGAAGATCGGCCAGTCCTGGTTGTACAGGTTGAAGACGGGCACCGGGGCGATGAGGTCCATGTGCGCGTCGAAGAACGAGTCGATCGTCCCCACGTCGCGCCAGTAGTACCGGTCGCGTTCGTTCGAGCCGGGCACGTCGTTGCGCTTGAGGTCGTACACGCCGGCGTCACCCCGCGCCACGAAGTCCGGCACGATGTCACCGCCCATGTCGTGGTTCGACGTCTCGATCTGGCCGTCGCGGAGCACGGCGTCCACGAGCGCGTCGGCGTCGAAGACGTAGTTGCCCATCGACGCGAGGATCTCGCCGGGGGAGTCGGCCAGACCGACCGCGTCCTTCGGCTTCTCGAGGAACGCGTCGATCTTCGTCGGGTCGTCCTCGGCGACCTGGATGACGCCGAACTGGTCCGCGAGGCCGATCGGCTGGCGGATCGCGGCGACCGTGGCACTCCGGCCGGAGGCGATGTGCGCCTCGACCATCTGGTGGAAGTCCATCCGGTAGACGTGGTCGGCACCCACCACGACGACGATGTCGGGGCGCTCGTCACGGAGGAGGTTGAGCGACTGCAGGATCGCGTCGGCAGACCCGGCGAACCAGCGCTTGCCGAGTCGCTGCTGCGCGGGCACGGACGCGACGTAGGAGCCGAGCAGCCCCTCCATGCGCCAGGTCTCCGCGACGTGGCGGTCGAGGCTGTGCGACTTGTACTGGGTCAGGACGACGATCTTCTGCAGCCCGGAGTTCACGAGGTTCGACAGCGCGAAGTCGATGAGCCGGAAGTTGCCGCCGAACGGGACAGCGGGTTTCGCACGGTCCGCCGTGAGCGGCATGAGGCGCTTGCCCTCTCCGCCGGCGAGGACGATGCCGAAGACCTTCTTTGGTGCCATACCGCTCACAGTATGCGTCCGGACCGGGGAACGGTTACGTTGAACGCGTGCGAGTCGATCTGTTGACCAGGGAATACCCACCAGAGGTGTACGGCGGGGCGGGCGTCCACGTCGCCGAGCTCACCGCAGCGCTGCGGTCGGGTACGGACACCGACGTGCGGGTCCGCGCCTTCGGGGCCTTCCGGGACGAGGCCGACGTCTGGGCCTACCGGACGCCGAACGGCCTCGAGCAGGCCAACGGCGCTCTGCAGGCGCTCGGCACCGACGTGGCGATCGCCGCCGACGTCGAGGGCGCCGACGTCGTGCACTCGCACACCTGGTACGCGAACGCCGCTGGACGGATCGCGCAGTTGACCTACGACATCCCCCACGTCGTCACCGCCCACAGCCTCGAGCCGCTGCGGCCGTGGAAGGCCGAGCAGCTCGGCGGCGGCTACCGACTGTCGAGCTGGATGGAACGGGAAGCGTTCGAGCGGGCTGACGCCGTGGTCGCGGTGTCGAAGGCCATGCGGGCCGACATCCTCCGGTCGTACCCGTCGATCGACCCCGAGCGGGTGCAGGTCGTCTACAACGGGATCGACATCGACGAGTGGCAGCCGAACGTCGACGAGGACGCGGTGCGCGCACTCGGGATCGACCCCTCGCGTCGCAGCGTCGTGTTCGTCGGACGGATCACGCGCCAGAAGGGCCTGCCCTACCTGCTCCGCGCGGTGGCGTCGCTGCCGTCGGACGTGCAGATCGTGCTCTGTGCCGGGGCGCCTGACACCCCGGAGATCATGGCCGAGGTGACCGGGCTGGTCGACTCCCTGCGTTCGGAACGAGACGGCGTGGTCTGGATCGACCGCATGCTCTCCCACGGTGAGATCGTCAACGTGCTGTCCTCCGGCACGGTGTTCGTCTGCCCGTCGATCTACGAACCCCTCGGCATCGTGAACCTCGAGGCCATGGCGTGCGGCATCCCCGTCGTCGGCACCGGCACCGGAGGCATCCCCGAGGTCGTCGCCGACGGTCTCACCGGACGCATCGTGCCGATCGACCAGGCGCAGGACGGCACCGGCACGCCCACCGACCCGGACCGGTACGTGGCCGACCTCGGGGCCACCCTGAACGAGGTCCTCGAGGACGAGGGGCTCGCGAAGCTCATGGGCCGCGCCGGACGACTGCGTGTCGAGAGCGAGTTCACGTGGGACGCCATCGCCCACCGGACCCGCGCCGTGTACGACCAGGTCCTCGCGGGTCGCTGACGCACACCGTCCGTGGCGCGACCCGACCAGGTTCCGCGCCACGGGCCTCCCGGGCCGGTCCCGGCCGTCGCGACCCCGTAGGCTGGGGGGCATGCCCTCGGTCGTGCGCTTGTCAGACGTCTCCGTGGTCCGCAACGGGGCCACCATCCTCGACTCCGTCTCGTGGGAGGTGCAGGACGACGAGCGCTGGGTCGTGCTCGGAGCGAACGGCGCCGGCAAGACCACGCTGCTGCAGGTCGCGGGTGCGCAGACGTTCCCGACCTCGGGCGCCGTGCACGTCCTCGACGTCGAGCTCGGGACGGCCGACCTGGCCGAGCTCCGTCCGCGGATCGGCTTCGCGTCGACCGCCCTCGCGCGACGCATCCCGTTCACCGAGACCGTGCTCGACGTCGTGCTGACGGCGGCCTACTCGGTCACCGGTCGGTGGAACGAAGAGTACGAGGAGCTCGACGTCCGGCGTGCGCAGCGTGTGCTCGACGAGTGGGGCCTCGGTGCGTTCACCGAGCGGACCTTCGGCGAGCTGAGCGACGGCGAGCAGAAGCGCGTGCAGATCGCCCGTGCGGTGATGACCGACCCCGAGGTGCTGTTCCTCGACGAGCCGGCGGCGTCGCTCGACCTCGGCGCCCGCGAGAGCCTCGTCCGGACCCTCGGCGGGTACGCGCAGAGCCCCGACGCCCCCGCGATCGTCATCGTGACGCACCACGTCGAGGAGATCCCCGTCGGCTTCACGCACGCGCTCGTCCTCGCCGACGGACGGGTCCAGGCCGCCGGTCCGATCGACGAGGTCCTGACGGACGAGACGCTCTCGCAGGCGTTCGGCGTCGGTCTCGCCGTGACCAAGGACGACGGGCGCTGGACCGCCCGCGCGTCGTAGCGGCTCGCCGAGCCGATCTGGTAACGTAGACGGCTGGCGCACGCCGAAGACTTCCCGCACGGCGTCCTTTCGGACCCGCGCATCCCGACCGCATCCAACCGAGGAATCTCCATGAAGACCGACACCCACCCCGAGTACAACGCCATCGTCTTCCGCGACCTGGCCTCCGGTGAGACGTTCCTGACGCGCTCGACCGCGACCAGCGACAAGACCATCGAGCTCGACGGTGCGACCTACCCGGTCATCGACGTCGAGATCTCGTCCGCGTCGCACCCGTTCTACACGGGCAAGCAGCGCATCCTCGACTCGGCCGGTCGCGTCGAGAAGTTCAATCAGCGCTTCAAGGGCTTCTCCAAGTAAGCAGCCTCGCGTTCCGCAACGGGCGGTCCTCCTTCGGGGGGGCCGCCCGTTCGCCGTTCCGGGGGGTGGCGGTGCGGCGGGCGGCGCGCGAGGCGCGGCGCCGGTGGCGCGGGCGGTACCGATCGGCGGCGCACAAGTGAAGTCCATCGGAACCACGTCGATCCGCGGTGCGGGCCGACTTTGGTTGTGCGGCGGCGGCCGGCGCGCTGGGCGCGGCCGGCTCGCGTCGCGCGCGGGCGGCGCCGCGCGCGGTACCGCTGTCCGCGACGTACGGCAGCGCCGATCGGCGGCGCACAACCAGAGTCCATCGGAACCACGTCGATGCGCGGTGTGGGTTGTCTTTGGTTGGGCGGCGGCAGGCGCTCGGTGGCGTGCGGCATGCACGGGAGGGCGCGGGCGGGCGCGGGAGACGGCCCGAGCGCGGGGGGGAGGCGCCGTGGCGCGGACGGCGGCCGGCGCGCGGGGGAGCGCGTCGCGCTACGAGCCGTTGCGGTGCGGCCAGCGCCCGTCGGCCGTGAACGCCGGGTCGCGCTTCGTGCGCATGTACTCCTGGAAGGACGCGGCCTGGTCGGCGCACCAGCCGACCTGCTTGCGGTGGAGTTCCTCGGCGGAGACCCCGAGGTCGTCCGGGTACTTCGCCGCGATGGCCTGCGCCACCCGTCCCGCGGCGATCGCATCCGCACCGGCGTCGTGTGCGTCGGACAGCGTCACGCCGTACAGCTCGGACGCGGCCTCGAGCGTGCGCTTGCCCTTGCGGTAGGTGTCGAGCGCCTTGTCGATGACGAGCGGGTCGACGACGTTGCCGATGACGGGGGAGGCGAGACCGTGGCGCCGGGCCTCTCGGTCGAGGACGGTGAGGTCGTACGGGGCGTTGTAGATGACGAGCGGGATGCCGCGGGCGAACACGGCCTCGACCGCGGCGATGACCTCGGCCACGACCTCACCGGCGGGACGGCCCTCCGCCTGGGCACGCTCGGTGGTGTACCCGTGCACGGCTGCAGCGCCCTCGGGGATGGCTATGCCCGGGTCGGCGACCCAGGCGCCCTCGACGATGGAGCGACCGGTCATGTCGATGAGGCCGACGTGGGCGGTGACGATCCGGGCGGTCTCGACGTCGACGCCGGTGGTCTCGAGGTCGAAGACGCCGAGTGCGTGCCACCACGGGCGGCCGGAGAGGTCCTGCACCGTGGGGGTCGGTGCGGCTGCTGTCGCGGAGTACGTCACGCGGCCAGGCTAACGGGACGCACCGACACGGACGGCACCGACACGGACGGCACCGACACGGACGGCACCGACACGGACGGCACCGACACGGACGGCACCGACACGGGCCGCACCGAGCTGGCCCGCGCGACGCGCCGACACGGACGACGTGACCCGCCTGGCGGGGCCGCGCCGTGCCTCCAGGCCGCTACGCCGTCGTCGTGGCGGATGCGGGCGCGGCCGCTGCGGGGGCGACCGCCGGTGCCGCGCCCACGTGCAGCCAGTAGAACGACTGCGTCCCGAGCGTCAGCGTGACGGACCCGTGCTCGTCGAACGACGGGAACACGCTGCCACCGAAGAGGTCGTACAGCGGCCGCCCGGCGTACTCCGGCACCGAGATCGTCACGGACGTCGGGTTCGTGGCGAACGAGAAGACGCAGAGGACGTCCTCCGCCGAGGGTCCGAACTGCTGCCCCGACCCCTCCCACGAGCGCACGAACGCGAGCACGGAGTCGTTCGACGTGTCCTTGACGTCGAGCGTCCCGAGGCCGAACACCGGGTGCGCCTTGCGGACGTGGATGACGTTCCGGACCCAGTGCAGGAGCGAGCGGGACTGCGCGAGCTGCGCCTCGACGTTGACCTGCTGGTAGTTGTAGACGAGCGACTGGACGACGGGCAGGTACAGCTTGCCCGGGTCCGCCGTGGAGAACCCGGCGTTGCGGTCGGGCGTCCACTGCATCGGGGTGCGCGACGAGTCACGGTCCGGCAGCCAGATGTTGTCGCCCATGCCGATCTCGTCGCCGTAGTACAGGAACGGCGACCCCGGCAGAGAGAACAGCAGCGCGTGGATGAGTTCGAGCTCGGCGCGGGAGTTGTCGAGCAGGGGGGCGAGACGGCGCCGGATGCCGATGTTGGAGCGCATCCGCGGGTCGTAGCCGTACCAGCCGTACATCGCCTGGCGGTACTCCTCGCTGACCATCTCGAGGGTGAGCTCGTCGTGGTTCCGGAGGAACACACCCCACGCGGCCGACTCGGGGACGTCGAGCGTCTCGGAGAGGATCGCCTTGAGCTCCGAGGCGTGCTGCGCTCGGAGCGAGTAGAAGATGCGCGGCATCACGGGGAAGTCGAACGCCATGTGGCACTCGGGCTCCTCGTCGGTGCCGAAGAACGCGGCGGTCTCGCGCGGCCACTGGTTCGCCTCGGCGAGGAGGACCCTGCCGGGGTACTCGTCGTCGACCATCGCGCGGAGCTTCTTGATGAACTCGTGGGTCTCCGGCTCGCCCTCGCCGTTGCCGTCCTCGGACTCGAAGAGGTACGGGATCGCGTCGAGCCGTAGCCCGTCGACGCCCATGTCCAGCCAGTGCCGCACGACGTCGTACACGGCCTCGACGACCGCAGGGTTCTCGAAGTTGAGGTCGGGCTGGTGCGAGAAGAACCGGTGGAAGAAGAACTGTCGCCGCACGGGGTCGAACGTCCAGTTCGACTCCTCCGTGTCGACGAAGATGATCCGGATGTTCTCGTACTCCTCGTCGGTGTCGCGCCAGACGTAGAAGTCGCCGTACGGGCCGTCCGGGTCCTCGCGGGACTGCTGGAACCACTCGTGCTGGTCGCTCGTGTGGTTGATCACCATGTCGATGACGATGCGCATGTTGCGCTCGTGCGACTTCGTGACGAGCTCGCGGAAGTCGTCGAGGGTGCCGAACTCGGGCAGGATCGCCTTGTAGTCGGCGATGTCGTACCCGCCGTCGCGCATCGGCGACTGGAAGAACGGCGGCAGCCAGATGGCATCGATGCCGAGCCACTGCAGGTAGTCGAGCTTGCCGATCACGCCCTGGATGTCACCGATGCCGTCACCGTTGGAATCGACGAACGAGCGGATCATGCACTCGTAGAAGACGGAGCGCTTGTACCACTGCGGGTCCAGGGTCAGGCCTGGGAGCTGGATCGGGGCCGTGAACGTCACCCTGGACACGCTAGGCCGCGCGGCTGGCGCTGTCCGCAGGAAGACCGGACGGGAGGCACGGCTCGCCGTCGCGGACGCGTCCCGTCTGCGAGTTCTCCACATCCGGTCGGCGGTGCGGTGGGCGCGCGGGTCGCCTTCCCTAGACTGGCCGGGATGCGCCCGCCCCTGCTCTCCCCGTACCAGTCCCTCATGGCCGCGACCCCGGTCGCGCACCGCGCGGTGCGGATCGACGGGCGGACGACGCACTACTGGGTCTACGGCCCCGAGGACGCCACCCGCACCGTGCTCGCGGTGCACGGGTTCCGGGGCGACCACCACGGTCTCGAGACCATCGCCGCGCACCTGCAGGGCGTCCGCGTGGTCGTGCCGGACCTGCCGGGGTTCGGCGTGTCGGACCCGCTGCCCTCGTCCGACATCGACTCCTACGTCGCATGGCTGACCGGGTTCCACGCGGCGCTCGGCATGGACGAGCAGACGGTCGTCCTCGGGCACTCGTTCGGCTCGATCGTGGTCGCCGCCACCGTCGCGGCGGGCTTGCGCACCCGACTGCTCGTGCTCGTGAACCCGATCGCCGCGCCGGCGTTGCAGGGACCGCGGGCGATCGCGACGGGCGTCGCGATCGGCTACTACAAGGCCGGCGCCGTGCTCCCGAAGCCGGTCGGTCTCGCGCTGCTCCGCAACCCCGCGATCGTCCGCGTGATGAGCATCGCCATGCTCAAGTCGCACGACCGCGACCTCCGGCGCTGGGTGCACGACCAGCACGACCGCTACTTCTCGGCGTTCTCCGACCGCACGAGTGTGCTCGAGGCGTTCCGCACCTCGGTGACCCACGACGTCTCCGAGTACGCCGACCGCATCGACGTCCCGGTGCTGATGATCGCGGCCGAGCACGACGACATCACGGCCGTCCCCGAGCAGCAGGCGCTGGCCGGGCGGCTGGCGGACGCCGAGCTCGTCATCGTCCCCGGTGTCGGGCACCTCGTGCACTACGAGACCCCCGGAGCGGCTGCCTCCGCCGTGCTCCGACGGATGGACGACTCCACGGGCGCGGGGCGCGACGGCGGCCGGCGTCGTCCGCAGCAGCGCCGCGGACGACGGGGCGGCGGCGCGATCGACGCGGCGGCGGCGACGGACGGGGCCGAGCCGACCCGGGCCTCCCGTCCGGACCGACGTGGGGAGCGCGCGTCGTGAGCCGCCTCCGCATCGGCATCGACTGCCGCTACGTCCGCATCGGGCGGCACGACGGCATCTCACGGTTCACCGCCGGGGTCGTCGCACACCTGCCCGACCGGCACGACTACGTCCTCCTGGTGCACGACGTCCGTCAGCTCGAGTCGCTGCCCGACGGCCTGCCGCATGAACTCCTGCCCGCCCCGACCGACGCCGGCGAGCCGTTCGTCTCGCGGCGGGTCAACGCGCTCGGCCTCGACGCGGTGTTCTCGCCGATGCAGACGATGGGGTCCCGTGGGCGCGACTACGCCCTCGTGCTCACCCTGCACGACCTCATCTACTACCGGGACCGGACGCCCCCACGGGAGTTCTCGTGGCTGATCCGGCTGGGGTGGCGAGCCTTCCACCTGTCCTGGGCTCCGCAGCGGTTCCTGCTGAACGGCGCCGACGGCGTGGTGACCGTCTCCGAGACGACCGCCGGCCTCATCCGTGAGCACCGGCTGACGAAGCGACCTGTGACCGTGGCGTACAACGCGGCAGACCCGGCCGAGCGTCGTCCTCCGGACGGGGAGCGGCGCCGGGACCTCGTGTACATGGGGTCGTTCATGCCGTACAAGAACGTGGAGACGCTGGCGGCCGCGCTGCCGCTGCTCGGCGCCGGATGGCGCCTGCACTGCATGTCGCGGGTCTCGGACGCCGATCGTGCCCGTCTGACCCGGATCGCACCCGGCGGATCGCTCGTGTTCCACGACGGCGCGTCCGACGAGACCTACCTGGACGTGCTGCGCACCGCGACCGCCCTCGTGACGGCGTCGTACGACGAGGGCTTCGGCATCCCGCTCGTCGAGGCGATGGGCGTCGGGACCCCGGTCGCGGTGAGCGACATCCCGATCTTCCGGGAGATCGGCGGCAGCGCGGCGGAGTACTTCGACCCGTCCTCGCCGTCGGCGGTCGCGGCGGCGGTGCGTCGGCTCGAAGACCGGTGGGACGACGCCTCTGATCAGTCCGTGGAGCAGGCGGCACGGTTCCGGTGGGCCGACTCCGCCGAGCACGTCGTCGCTGCGGTCGAGCGGGCTGTGGCGGACCGGGCGGCTCGCTGATGGGGTCGCGCCCGTCGGCCGGCCGGCGACACCTCGGCCGGTCAGGCGGGCGGGAGCTCGCTCGTCACCGCGGCTCCTGGGAAGACCCCCTGCGTCGCCTGCCGCGCCTTCGCGAGCACGGCACCGAGGGCTGCTCCACGCCCCGTGGTCTGCACGGTGACCTGCTGGGCCTTCGCGTCGTCGGAGGGCGTCGACGCGACCCAGGCGCACCGCACCGCACGCACCCCGCCGATGGCGTCGACCTGCCTGGCCAGGTCGAGGCGGCGCGCGCTGACCTCGGCGTCGGCCGAGATCCCGACGCGCATCGTGTCGATCGCGACGACCGCGAACACCCGGACGCCGTTCCCGTCCGTCCTCGCCGCGGCCTCGCTGAGCGCGGAGACGAGTGCCGCCTGCGCGGTCTCGTCCAGGCCGTCCTCGGCGGTGGCGACCGAGATGACGTCGTAGCTGGCGAATCCAGTCTTCGTGGTGCGGATACCGTTGACCTTGACCACCCCGTCGACGGCGCCGGCAGCGGTCTCGAACCGGGTGAGCGCTGCGGCTGGCTGGGGGAAGACCCCGCCGACGCCGTTCTGCACGCTGCCGATGATGCTCACGAGCGCGGCCGCGAGGACCCCGGCAGCGAGGACGACACCGCCGGCGACCAGGGCGCCCCGCCGCACGCGCTGGGGGGTGGTCCGGGTCGGCACCGAGGCCGTGTCGGGGCCGAACGCGCGGTCGAGGTCGTCGTCGGGCTCGGCGGGCCACCCGGGTCGTTCGGTGCTCATGCGGTCCCCCTCTCAGGACCTCCCGACCGGGTCGGCGGTTCGAGCGCTCGGCTCGGCCCGGAGTGTCCCGGAGCATAGTCCGGTGGCGGGGAGCGGGTCAGCGGGGCTCGAGGTGATGAGTCTCACGCGGCGCGGCACCGAGTCTCGTGCGGGGCGCCGCCGAGTCTCGTGCGGGGCGCCGCCGAGTCTCGTGCGGGGCGCCGCTGCTCGTGTTCGCGATCGCGAGAGGTGTCGCTGTGCACGAGACTCGGGCTGCCCGCTCGCCCAGCCCGCGAGCCCCGGTCCGCTCGCCCCGGCCTGCTCGCTCGGCCCGCGAGCCGCGCGACCCGCGCGACCGTCAGCTACGGCGCTCGAGGGGGTTCTGGTACTCGAAGGCGTAGCCGCCCGGACCGTCCGACGCGTCGTCGATCGGGTCGTCGAACCGCACGAGCTCGGCGTGGAAGCGCTCCGGGTCCCACCGGAACGAGTGGATCGAGCCGTTCCGGATCGGCGTGCTGTGCCGGTCGGCGGTCCCCGGTGCGGCGGCGTTCACCACGCTCCGGATGACCGCACCGTGCGTGGCGACGACGACGGACGCGCCGTCGTACCGGATCGCGATCTCACCGAGCTGCTCGGTCACACGGGCGAGGAGCGCCGACCGCGACTCACGCCCGGGGACGTCGTCGTGCGGCCACCGCGCGCGGATCTCGACGTCCGTCAGCCCCTCGGCCGCGCCGTAGGACCGCTCCGCCAACCCGGAGTAGGTGTCGGGTGCGGCGAGACCGAGCCGGGCGGCGATGATCGAGCCGGTCTCCCGCGCGCGGGACAGCGGCGACGCCACGACGGCGTCGAAGGCCCTGCGCGCGAGGAGTTCGGCGGCGCCGGCTGCCTGGTCGCGCCCGACGTCGTTGAGCGGGATGTCGGTCGATCCCTGGATGCGGCGCTGCCGGTTCCAGTCGGTCTCGCCGTGGCGGACGAGGGAGAGGTGGGTCGTCACCCGACGATCATCCCAGGCTCCGCGAACCGGCGCCCGAGGCCACCGTGCCGAGGCGCGAGGCGAGCTCGACGAGGGTCTCGGTGGTGCCGGCGTCGAGCTTCACCGCAGCACGGCGGTCGCTCCGCGTCGTGCCGCGGTTCACGATCACCACCGGGTGCTTCCGCCGGACGGCGTGGTCGACGAGACGCACGCCGGAGTTCACCGTCAGGGAGGACCCGACGACGAGCAGCGCGTCCGCGTCGGCGACGATCGACACGGACTCGCGGAACTTCTCGGCGGGGACGAACTCGCCGAAGAACACCACGTCGGGCTTGAGCACCCCACCGCACACCGAGCAGTCGGGCACGACGAAGCGTTCGACGTCGGTGATCTCGACGTCGCCGTCGGGCTGGAGCTGCACGGACCCGGGCTCGTCGATCCACGGGTTCGCCCGGTCGAGCGTGGCCGCGAGGTCCGAGCGCGAGAACACCTGGCCGCACGTCAGGCAGACGGCACGGTCCATCGAGCCGTGGATCTCGACCACCCGCCGCGAGCCGGACCGGAGGTGCAGCCCGTCGACGTTCTGGGTGATGACCCCGGTGACGATCCCCGCTCGTTCGAGTTCGGCGAGCGCGCGGTGCCCGTCGTTCGGCGCAGCCGCCGCGAAGGTCCGCCAGCCGAGGTGCGAGCCGGCCCAGTAGCGCTGCCGCTTCGCCGGGTCGGACCGGAACTCCTGGAACGTCATCGGCTTCCGCACGACGCGGCCCTCGCCCCGGTAGTCGGGGATCCCCGAGTCGGTGCTGAGTCCGGCGCCGGAGAGGACCGCGATGCGCTTGCCGGCGAGCAGCTCGACGGCGCGGTCGAGGTCGGCCGCGGTGCTGTGCTCGTCGCTCGGGGGCATCGTCTCCACGGTACCCTCAACAGCCGACCGTCCCGCGTCCTTCCCTCCCAGAACGGAACCCCGTGCAGCCCGTCCGCATCGACTCGCTCGACGACCCTCGCCTCGACGACTTCGCACGACTCACCGACGTGGCACTCCGACGTGTGACCGAGCCGGAGGGCGGGCTCTACATCGCCGAGTCCAACACCGTGATCGAGCGTGCGATCCGGGCCGGACACGTCCCGCGGAGTGTGCTCGTGCAGGAGAAGTGGCTCGACGACGTCCTGCCCCTCGTCGCGGAGCACGACGGTCCGGTCTTCGTGGGTCCGGACGCACTGCTCGAGGAACTCACCGGGTTCCGGATGCACCGTGGTGCCATCGCCGCGATGCACCGGCCCGAGCTGCCGACGGTCGCGGAGGTCGTCCGTGGCGCGGAGCTCGTCGTCGTCCTCGAGGACATCGTCGACCACACGAACGTCGGCGCGGTGTTCCGGAGCGTCGCTGGCCTCGGCGCGGACGCCGTGCTCGTCAGCCCGCGCTGCGCCGACCCGCTGTACCGCCGCAGCGTCCGGGTCAGCATGGGCACCGTGCTGCAGGTGCCGTGGACGCGCATCGGCGAGTGGCCCGCCGCCGGGGAGGAACTCCGCGACCAGGGCTTCCACCTGGCCGCGATGGCGCTCACGGACCGCTCGGTCGACCTCGACCGGTTCGTCGCCGACGTCCCGGAGCGGGTCGCCCTCGTGATGGGCACGGAGGGCCAGGGGCTCACCGACCGGGCGATCGCGGCCGCGGACACGACGGTGCGGATCCCGATGTCGCACGGCGTCGACTCGCTCAACGTGGCCGCGGCGAGCGCCGTCGGCCTGTGGGCCGTCGCGCACGCGCAGCGGGCGCGCTGACCCGGCGGCGACCTGCGCGGGGCGCGCGACCCTGCCTGGAGGCACGACTCGCGTTCTCCACAGCCGGTGCGTCCTCGCAGGGCCCGCCCGCGCCTCCCGGCTAGGCTCCTTGGCTGTGCCACGAGTCGTCCGCCGCCCCCGCTCCGCCGTCCGGCGGCCCGTGACGATCAGCGTGGTCGCGGTGCTCGTCCTCGCCGTCGGGTACCTCGTGGCCGCGGCCGTCGTGCCGTTCGCCCCGGCGAGCGCAGCGACGACGACCTACTCGGCGCCGACGTCCACCGTGCCCGACCTCACCTTCCCGGGCTACGGCGCCACCGCGGTCGAGGCGACGGACTTCCCGGAGAGCCTGCGCACGAGCGGCGACCGCGAGCAACGGTCGATCGCGAGCATCACGAAGGTGGTGACCGCGCTGGTCGTGCTCGAGGAGAAGCCCCTGGAGCCGGGGGAGCGCGGACCGACGATCCGCTTCACGAAGCAGATGCAGGGGCTGTACGCGACGTACCTCGCGAAGAACGGCGAGGTCGCACCGATGCCCGACGGCCTCCGGCTGTCCGAGTACCAGACGTTCCAGGTCATGCTCATGAAGTCGGCGAACAACTACGCGGGGTCGCTCGCGCTGTGGGCGTTCGGGTCCATGGACGCCTACGAGAAGGCTGCGGGCACGTGGCTCGACGAGCACGGCCTCGACGACACGGTGATCCACGAACCGACGGGCCTCGACCCGCGGAACCGTTCGACGGCGACGGACCTGGTCGACCTCGGGCAGCTCGCCCTCGCGAACCCGGTGGTCAAGGAGATCGTCGGCACGAAGCAGGTCACCGTGCCGGGCGCCGGCGAGATCGAGAACTCGAACAAGCTGCTGGGTCTGGACGGGGTCGAGGGCATCAAGACCGGCACCCTCGACGAGGCCGGTGCGTGCCTCCTGTTCGCGGCGACCTACGAGCGGGGCGGCCGGCAGGTCACGGTCGTCGGGGCGATGCTCGGCGGCGTCGACCATGACTCCCTGGACGACGACGTGCAGCGGCTGCTGCGGTCCGTGGCCGACAACTTCCAGCTCGTGACGCTCACGCACGAGGGACAGACCTTCGGTACCTACAGCACGCCGTGGCAGGACGGGGCGGACGCGGTCGCGGCGAAGGCGTCCGAGGTCTTGGTGTGGGGGAAGAGCACGGTCACGGCGAAGACGCACCTCGACCCGGTGACGGTCGGCGACCGCGGGGAGCGGGTGGGTCGGGTGCGGTTCACGATCTCGGACCACGCCGCGGTGACCGTGCCGCTCGAGCTCGACCGATCGATCACCGACCCCGGCGTCTGGTGGCGCTGGACGAACCCGTTCCAGGGCACCTGAGCCGTCAGGAGTCCGGGCCGGGCAGGAGTCCGGGCTGGTCAGGAAATCGGGCCGGTCAGGTGATCGGGCCGTCAGGAGCCCAGGTCGGTCCGGACGTGGAGCATCCACGCGGTCTCCCGGGTGCTGTGGAACCCGGCGAAGCCGATCATCTCGACGCCCGACCGCTCCGACGTCGAGAGGCGGAACCGGTACCGGCCGTCCGCGCACGCGACCGGCGACGGGAGGCCGACCGATCGCGTGGTGGAGCCGGCGCGGATCGTGAGCGCACCCTCGATGCGAGCGTCGCCGAAGCACGCGAGCTCCACGGATCGGATGCGGGTGGGCGACGGGAAGGTGGTCGACACCTGTGGCTTCGCGATGCTCGTCGGCGCGTCACCACCGGCGTCGACGCGGGCGAAGAGCAGCGTGTCCTCGTCCGACGCCCGCTCGCGCACCTCCCACCGGTGCAGCGCCGCCTCGTCGATCGGTGGCGGCCCGCTGCACCCGGCGAGCAGGCCGGCCAGCGCGACGACAACGAGGGCGGGGAAGACGGGACGCACCCGATGAGGCTAGCGTCGACCTCGTGACGACGACGTTCCCGCGCAGCTCCCCGTCCGCCCTCGGCATCGACGCACGCGGGGTCTCCGCGTTCCTCGACGCCCTCGAGTCGACGCCCGACGTCGAGCCGCACTCGTTCCTGCTGCTCCGGCACGGCCAGGTCGCCGCAGAGGGCACCTGGGACCCGTACCGCGCCGACTCCGTGCACCTGCTGTACTCGCTGAGCAAGAGCTTCACCGCCGCCGGGGTCGGCATCGCCGTCCGCGCGGGCCTGATCGACCTCGACGCGACCGTGCTGTCGTACTTCCCGGAGCTCGACGCCGAGGTCACGGACGAGCGCAGCCGTCGGATCCTGGTGCGGCACGTCCTGGCGATGGCGAGCGGCCACCGCGAGGAGACGCTCGAGCGTGCGCGGGCCATCGACCCGACGGACATCGTTCGGGGCTTCCTGCTGCTGCCGCCCGACGAGGAGCCCGGCTCGGTCTTCGCGTACAACCAGCCGTGCACCTACACGCTCGCGGAGATCGTCCGCCGCGTCTCGGGTGGCTCGCTCGTGGACTGGTTGCGGCCGCGGCTCCTGGACCCCCTCGGCATCACCGACTTCGCCTGGAAGCGGGACGAGCAGGGCAACGAGCTCGGCTTCAGCGGCTGCTACGCACCGGTCGAGGCCGTCGCGAAGCTCGGTCAGCTCTACCTCCAGCGCGGCGTGTGGGACGGGCAGCGCATCCTCGACGAGGACTGGGTCGACGCCGCAATGCGCGTCCAGGTCGAGAACCCGCAGGAGGAGAACCCCGACTGGAGCCAGGGGTACGGCTTCCAGTTCTGGATGGCACGGCACGGGTTCCGCGGCGACGGCGCCTACGGGCAGTTCTGCGTCGTCCTGCCGGAGCAGGACGTCGTGCTCGCGCTGACCGGGCAGAGCCTCGACATGCAGGCGGTCCTCGACGCGGCCTGGAAGCACCTGCTGCCCGCCGTCGACGGGGCGTCGGTGGACGCGGGCGCGGACACCGGCCTGGAGGCACGGATCGCCTCGCTCGCTCTGCCCCCGGTCGCGGGTGAGCGGCTCCCGGACGCCGCTGCCCACGGTCCGCTGCACCGCGACGGTGCCGCGTGGCGCCTCGAGCTCGACGTCGAGGGCGGGCACCTGTCCGTCCCGGTCGGCGAGGGCGCGTGGGCGGTCGAGGGGCCGCTCGCCGGCAGCGCCGCGCTGGTCGACGACGGCGCAGCGGTGCTCGTCACCGTGCGGTTCGTCGAGACCCCGCACGCGGCGCACGTCCGGATCGCGACGGACTCGGGCGACGCGACGTTCGACTGGGTGACGCAGCCGCTGCACGACGGTCCGACGACGCTCCGGCGGCCCGCAGCCTGACGCGCGGTCGACCGACCGACCGAGGCTACGGCGTGTCGGAGCGGTGCTCCACGACGTCCTGGAGCTCGGGGCGCTTGGGGGAGACGCCGTCGCCCGAGGACGTGTGCTTGATGCGCCGGACCACCCAGGGGACGAGGTACTCCTTCGCCCACCCGAGGTCCTCGACGCGGGCTTCGCGCCAGGGGCGAGACTCGAGCGGCTCCGGGGCGAACGGCGCGAGCCCGTGGTCGACGCCGAGCGTGTCGAGGACGGCGGCGGCGACGGTGGCGTGACCGGTCGGGGAGTGGTGCAGCCGGTCCGGTGCCCACATCCTCGGGTCGCGGAGCACCCGGAGCGCCCACATGTCGGCGACGAGTGCGCCGTGCTTCAGGGCGATCGCGTGCAGGTTCTCGTTGTAGATCGCCGTCTTGCCTCGGACCATGCCGAGCACCGGCGTCATCCCGACGTCCGGCCCGGTGAAGAGCACCACTGTCGCGCCGTCGCTGCGGAGCCGCTCGACCATGCCGTCGACCTTCGCCGCGAGGTCGTCCGGGTCCGTGCCGGGGCGGATGATGTCGTTGCCGCCGGCCGACACCGTGACGAGGTCGGGTCGGAGCGCGAGCGCGGGCTCGACCTGCTCGTCGATGATCTGCTGGAGCAGGCGACCGCGGATCGCGAGGTTGGCGTAGGCGAAGTCGCCGGCACCGTTCGCGTCCGCCTGGTGCGCGAGGACCTCGGCGACCCGGTCCGCCCAGCCCCGGTTGCCTCCGGGCACGGTGGGGTCCGGGTCACCGATCCCCTCGGTGAACGAGTCACCGATCGCGACGTACCTGGACCAGGGATGACGTTCTGACACGCATCGGACCCTAGTCTCGTGGCATGAGCACGGCCAACCCGATCCCCGCGGACCTCCTCGCGCGCATCGCTGCCCGGGCCCCCGGGTACGACGCCGCGAACGCCTTCTGCGCCGAGGACCTCGACGAGCTGCGCGCGGCCGGGTACCTGCGGCTCGGCGTCCCCGTCGAGCAGGGCGGCCAGGACCTCGGGCTGCGCGCCACGGCCGCGGTCCAGCGGACCCTCGCGACGGCTGCGCCGGCGACGGCGCTCGGGCTGGGCATGCACCAGGTGTGGGTGCAGGCGGCCCGCAGCGTGCGCGCACGGGGCGGGTCGTTCCTCCAGGTCGTCACCGACCACGCGGCGGACGACCACCTGCTCGCGTTCGGGGTGAGCGAGCCGGGCAACGACGCCGTGCTCTTCGACTCGCTGACGGCGGCGGAGCCGGACGGCGACGGCGGCTACCGGTTCACGGGGACGAAGGTCTCCACCTCGCTCGCGCCGGCGTGGGACGTCCTGAGCGTCTTCGGGAAGGACACCTCCGGCGCGGAGCCGGTGCTCGTGCACGGCTTCACGGTCCGTGCGGACGGCGGTGTGACGCACCGGGACGACTGGGACACGCTCGGCATGCGGGCGACGCAGAGCCGCACGACCCTCCTCGAGGGTGTGCACGTGCCGGCGGAGCGGATCGTGCGGGTCCTGCCGGTCGGACCGAACCAGGACCCCCTGGTGTTCGGGGTGTTCGCCGCCTTCGAACTGCTCGTGGCGTCGGTGTACGTGGGGATCGCCGAGCGCGCGGTCGAGCTGGCGGTCGCGGCCGTCCGTGACCGGACCGCCCTCGACGGCACGCCCCGGTCGGACGACCCTGACGTCCGCCGCGCCCTGGCCGACGCGCAGGGAGCGGTCGACGCGGTCGCCCTGCAGGTCGACGCGCTCGCTCGTGACGTCGACGAACTCGTCGACCACGGACCCCGGTGGTTCCCGCTGCTCGTCGGGACGAAGGCGCGCACGACGGACACGGCGCAGCACGTCGTGGACGAGGCGATGCGCGTGGTCGGTGGTTCCGCCTACCGTGCGGGGAGCGAGCTCGCACGACTCGCGCGCGACGTCCGCGCCGGGCAGTACCACCCGTCGTCGCGCGACTCGGCGGCCCGGACGATCGCGGCGGCGCTGCTCGGTCCGGCGCGCTGAGGGGTCCACTGCGGCGGTGCGTCCTGATGGGACGTCGATGTCGGTGGCGGGTGGCATCATCGCCCTGTGAGCAAGCAGGACGGACGCAACCGGCTCGTCTCCGACGTACCCGTCGACGACGTCACCGCCACCGTGCTGCACGTCGACATGGACGCCTTCTTCGCGTCCGTCGAGCTGCTCGACCGTCCGGACCTCGTCGGTCTCCCGGTCATCGTCGGGCACGACTCGGACCGCTCCGTCGTGACCGCCGCCACGTACGAGGCCCGTCGCTACGGCGTGAACTCCGCGATGCCGATGGCCGTCGCCAAGCGCCGGTGCCCGAACGCCGTGATCGTCGAGCCGCACTTCGAGAAGTACCGCGAGCAATCCGCCGCCGTGATGAGCGTGTTCGACCGCTTCACCCCGCGCGTCGAGCGACTCGGCATCGACGAGGCGTTCCTCGACGTCGCCGGGGCGCTCCGGCTCTACGGCACGCCCTGGCAGATCGGCGCGGCCATCCGCCGTGCGGTGTTCGAGCAGACCGGGCTGCACTGCTCGGTGGGCGCCGCGTCGACCAAGTTCGTGGCGAAGCTCGCATCGAGCCGCGCCAAGCCGGACGGCCTGCTCGTCGTCCCCGCTGCCGAGACCGTCGCGTTCCTCCACCCGCAGCCGGTGTCCGCGCTCTGGGGCGTGGGCGGCAAGACGCAGGAGACCCTCGAACGTCGGGGCATCCGGACCGTGGGCGACCTCGCGACGGCCCCGCTGCCGTCGCTCGTCGCCGCGCTCGGGCCCACCGGCGGTCAGCGGCTCCACGACCTCTCCTGGGGGCGTGACCCTCGGACGGTCGAGTCCGGCGTCGGTGAGAAGTCGATCGGGCACGAGGTCACGTTCGGCCGCGACCTCACGGAGCGTGACGACGTCGCCCGCGAGCTCCTCCGACTGGCCGACAAGGTGGCCGTGCGACTCCGCCGCGCCGACGTCCAGGCACGGACGGTCGCGCTCAAGGTCCGCTACACCGACTTCACCACGCTCACCCGGTCCCGCACCCTGGCCGAACCGACCGACGTCGCGAAACGCATCCACCGCGAAGCCGTCGAGCTGTACGACGTCCTGCACCGACCGGGCAACCGGATCCGGCTCATCGGCGTCCGCGGTGAGAACCTCGTGCCGGCGGCCGCGAGCAACGCCCTCTGGGACGACGACGCGCCGTGGCGGGAGACCGAGACGACGGTCGACGCGGTCGCCGCACGGTTCGGAGCGGGCGTGCTGCGACCGGCCTCGCTGGTGCGGAACGCGCCCGAGCAGCGCGCCCCGCACGCTCGGCAGGACCCTGCGTGACGGTAGAATCACGTGCAGTGAGCGCAGCGGAGTACGACAACCAGCAGCAGCCCGCCACGCTGTGGGGCGACGCGTCGGCAACGCCGGACGCGCACGTCGCGAGCGACCTCGACGCCGCATCGGCCACCCCGCCCGAGGGTGCTCCGGCCCGCCCGCACGACGAGGCAGCCGCGCAGGCGGAAGCCGCCGGCAACGCCGCAGCCGAACACCTGTCGCCCGCGTTCCCGGACCGCGCAGCGTGGGGCACGGCGTCCAAGCTCCGTGCCTGGCAGGTCGAGGCGCTCACGAAGTACTTCGAAACCGAGCCACGCGACTTCCTCGCCGCGGCGACCCCCGGTGCCGGCAAGACGACGTTCGCACTCCGGCTCGCCACCGAGCTGCTCGCCCGCGGCACGGTCGACCGGATCGTCGTGGTCGCCCCCACCGAGCACCTCAAGCGGCAGTGGGCGGACTCCGCCGACCGCGTCGGCATCCGCATCGACCCGATGTTCAAGAACGGCGACGGGATGTTCGGCCGGCACTACCAGGGCGTGGCGATCACCTACGCCCAGGTCGGCATGAACCCCGAGGTCCACCAGCGCATCACCGCAGGCGGCAAGACGCTCGTGATCCTCGACGAGGTCCACCACGGCGGGGACGCCCTCACCTGGGGCGACGGCATCCGGGAGGCCTTCACCAAGGCCACGCGTCGACTCTCGCTCTCGGGCACGCCGTTCCGGTCCGACACCGCACCGATCCCGTTCGTGCAGTACGCCCCCGACGAGCAGGGCATCCGGACGTCGATCTCCGACTACAACTACGGCTACGGGCGGGCGCTCAAGGACGGCGTCGTCCGCCCCGTCCTCTTCATGGCGTACGCCGGACAGATGCGCTGGAAGACCCGCATGGGCGACGAGATGTCGGCGTCGCTCGGCGAGCAGGTGACGAAGGACATCACCGCGCAGGCGTGGCGGACCGCGCTCTCACCCGAGGGCGAGTGGATGCCCGCGGTGCTCACCGCCGCTGACAAGCGCCTGACCGAGGTACGGCGCGGTGTCCCGGACGCCGGCGGTCTGGTGATCGCGACCGACACCACCACGGCGCGGGCGTACGCGCGGATGCTCACGCAGATCACAGGGGAGCGGCCGACCGTCGTGCTCTCCGACGAGGCCGCGGCGTCCGAACGCATCGGCGCCTTCGCCGAGGGCGATTCGCGCTGGATGGTCGCCGTCCGCATGGTCTCCGAGGGCGTGGACGTGCCCCGGCTCTGCGTCGGCGTGTACGCCACGAGTGCGAGCACGCCGCTCTTCTTCGCGCAGGTGATCGGCCGCTTCGTGCGCGCCCGACGCCGCGGCGAGACCGCCTCGGTGTTCCTGCCGAGCGTCCCCGGACTGATGGCCCTCGCGGCCTCCCTCGAGCTCGAACGCGACCACGCCCTCGACCGCCCGAAGGACGCCGACGACGGGATGTACAACCCCGAGGACGCGATGGTCGCGGAGGCCAACCGCGAGGACCGCGCCTCGGAGAGCCTGCTCGAGGTGCAGCCGTTCGAGGCCCTCGACTCGCAGGCCTCCTTCGACCGGGTGCTCTACGACGGCGGCGAGTTCGGCTCCGGAGGCGAGGTCGGTTCCCTCGAGGAGCTCGACTTCATCGGCATCCCCGGGCTGCTCGAACCGGACCAGGTGCGCGACCTCCTCCGGGCACGGCAGGCGTCGCAGGCGAAGCGTTCCAAGAGCCGCACCGTCAAGGACGGCTCGCCGAAGCCGAAGCCGGACGAGAACCGCCCGATGTACCTGACCCTCAAGGAGCAGCGCACCGAGCTCGCACGACTCGTGTCGATCTGGTCGCGCCACTCCAACGAGCCGCACGGCGCGATCCACGCCGAACTGCGGCGGATCAGCGGCGGCCCGGCCGTGGCGCAGGCGAGTGTCGAGCAGATCCAGAAGCGCATCGACGTGTTGCGCTCCCGGATCGGCGGACGACGGTGAGCGACCGGTGATCGAGCCCGTCGACGACCGGACGTGGCTCGTCAAGCGCGACGCGGAGTCCTCGCCCGAGGCCATCATCGACCGCTTCGGTGGGGGCTACCGGCTGCGTCGCTTCTCCCTGACGGAGTCCCGGCGGACGCAGCACGGGGTCTTCATGGGTCCCGAACTCGCCGAGACCGCGTGGTGGCGGCTCCGCGACCGTCGCAGCGACCACCGTCACGGCTGAGCAGCGCGACGAGCTGTGCGGCGCGGCGATCCGTCGGGTGCGCCGCTCGGCACCTCGCCTCAGCGGACCGTCCGGACCGAACGCTCGACCTGCCCGAACGACGACAGTGACGACGTCCTCGGACGGGCCAGGTCAGGCGGCTCCGTACAGTCCGTGCAGTGGGAGCAGCTGGTCGCGTGGGCGGCGAACAACGACGTCCGGATCGACGTCGTCGCGATACCGGGAACCTCCGTGATCGCGGGGGACCCGGTACTCCGGATCACCGGCTCCGGCCCGGTCCGCGATGACACGGACGACTCGCGGTTTGCCGGCCTCCTGAAGTCCTCCGTGGTGTTCGGTGCGGCCCGCACCCCGCACCAGGACATCGACTTCGCGCTGCAGCAGCTCGTCGAGATCGGCGTCCGTGGGCTCGCATCGGGAACGAACGACCCCTGCACGGCGGTGAATGCGCTCGAATTGTCGGCGACGGCGCTCGTCCCGCTCTGGGGGAGCCGGACCGCGATCACGGCCTACACCGACGACGACGGCACCGTCCGTGTCACGCCGCACTGGCCGTCGCCGAGACCCTCGTCGACGGCGTCTTCGACGTGTTCACCCACGGGAGCGAAGAGCCGATCGTCCTGGCCGCGGCCCGCCGTCTCGCAGAGCGCCTCGAGGAGGTCGCACCGGAGGAACGCCGGGCACACATCTGGCCCGTCGTCGAGCGAGTGCGGTCCGAGGCGGCTTGACACCGACAGGGGGCTAGCGTCCGGATGATGACCGACGATCGGCGCCGCGAAGTCGGCAAGAGTGACGCTCCTGTCGAGGACGAGATCCACGAGTCCTTCGAGGCCGTGGTCGAGGAGGGCGCCGAACGGCTCCAGCGGACAACGCGGGTCGTGCTGGCCACCGGGTTCGCCGGCGGACTGGAGATCGGCCTCGGCGTGATGGCGTACCTCGCCGTCCTGCACGCGACCGGCGACCACCTCCTGGCAGGGCTGGCGTTCGGCGTCGGGCTCGTCGCGCTCTACCTGGCGCACAGTGAACTCTTCACGGAGAACTTCCTGATGCCGATCGTCGCCCTCGTGGCGCGTGAAGGCACGGTCGGCCAGCTGCTCCGGCTCTGGGCGGGCACGCTCGTGGCCAACCTCGCGGGCGGGTGGGTCTTCATGTGGCTCGTCGTGCAGGCGTTCCCGCAGTGGCACGACGAGCTCGAGGAGTCCGCGCGGCACTACGTCGACGCACCGTTCGGGCTGCAGGTCGCGGTGCTCGCCGTCCTCGGAGGCAGCACGATCACGTTGGTGACGCGCATGCAACAGGGCACCGACTCGGACCCGGCGAAGATCGTCGCCGCCGTGATCGGCGGGTTCCTGCTGTCCGGGCTCCAGCTCTTCCACTCGATCCTCGACTCCCTGCTCGTCTTCGGGGCGATCCAGGCCGGTGCGTCGATCACCTACGGACAGTGGCTCGGATGGTTCGGGTACACCCTGCTGTTCAACGTGATCGGGGGTGTCGTCCTCGTCACCGCCCTCCGCCTCGTCCGGTCAGCAGACCTGCTGCAGCACCGACGCCGCGAAGCCCCGGTCGAGCCCGGCCGCTCGTCCGACGAGCAGTGACCGTCAGCGGACCATCCGGACCGACCGCTCGATCGGTCCGAACGACGACGTCGCGCCGTCCGCGGTGAACCCGTTGCGGCGGTAGAACGCCTGCGCCCGCGGGTTGTCCTCGGCCACCCACAGCGACGCCGAACGGTGCCCCAGCGCCGCGTCCAGCAACGCTTGGCCGGCTCCGGACCCGTGTGCGCGGGCGAGGACGTAGAGCATCGTGAGCTCCTCCGGCCGCACCGGCTGCTCGCCGTCCGACGGGGGAGTCGCGTGCGTCCCGGCGAAACCGACCAGGTCGTCGCCGTCGAGGGCGACGACCGTGTCGTACGTGTGCTCGGTCAGGTTCGTGCGCCACATCGCGATGCGGGGTTCGACCGCGAACCACGGACTGTGGTCGGGGTCCTCGACGAAGCGCCCGTACGTCTCCCGCCATGACGTGGCGTGCACGAACGCGATGCGCTCCGCGTCCTCGAGCACGGCGGGCCGGACGGTGATCGAGGCGGTCATGCCCCGACCGTACCGATCCGCCGAGCGACGACCCCGCGGGCGGACGGCGCGGCTTGGTGACGCCACCAGGGAAACTCCGGTAGACCGGACTCATGGCAGATTCGATCCCGCACGTCCTGGTCCTCGGTGGCGGCTCCGCCGGCTACACGACCGTCAAGCAGCTGCAGAAGCACGCCGCGACGGTCCCGATGCGCATCACGCTCGTCGACCAGAACACCTACTACACGTACCTGCCGTTCCTGCCGGAGGTCGCCGGCGGTCACATCGCGCCGAAGGACGTCACCTTCGAGCTCCGTCGCGCGCTCAAGCGGACGCGCGTCATCCAGGGCAAGGTCACCGGGATCTCGTCGAAGGACAAGACCGTGTCGATCTCGACGGCCGGCGGCGACGACCGCACCCTCGGCTACGACCAGCTCGTCGTCGCGCTCGGCTCGGTGACGCGGACGTTCCCGACCCCGGGTCTCGAGGAGTACGGCGTCGGCTTCAAGACCGTGGAGGAGGCGGCGTACGTCCGTGCGAAGCTCCTCGACAACATCGCGAAGGCCGCAGCGACCCGTGACGAGGACGAGCGTCGCCGCCTGCTCACGAGCATCTTCGTCGGCGGTGGTTACACCGGCGTCGAGGCCATCGGCGAGCTGTTCGACGTGTCGCAGGCCGCGATCAAGACCTACCCGTCGCTGGCCGGCGAGCACCCCCGCTGGGTGCTCATCGACGCCCTCGACCGCGTGGCGCCCGAGGTCGGCCCGGAGCTGTCGAAGTGGACCCTCGAGTCGCTCCGTGCCCGCGGCATCGACGTCCGGCTGAAGACCACGATGCCGAGCGCCGAGGGCGGCGTCATCAAGCTCTCGGACGGCGACGAGTTCGCCGCCGGTCTGCTCGTGTGGACGGCCGGCGTCAAGCCGAACCCGCTCCTCGACGCGACCGACCTGCCGCGCGGACCGAAGGGGCACCTCGCCGCGAACGCGAAGCTCCAGGTCGAGGCCGAGGACACCCACGAGGTCGTCCCTGGTGTCTGGGGCCTCGGCGACGTCGCACAGGTCCCCGACCTGACGGCCGAGAAGCAGCCGGCGTACTACCCGCCGAACGCCCAGAACGCCGTCCGTCAGGCCGTCGTCGCTGCCGACAACGTCGTCGCGACGATCACCGGCAAGCCCCTCGAGGAGTACCGCCACCCGTCGATCGGGACCGTGGCGTCGTACGGCGTCGGGAAGGGCGCGGCGAACATCAAGGGCGTCAAGATGACGAACCTGCTCGCCTGGCTCGCGCACCGGTCGTACCACGTGTACGCGATGCCGACGCTGAACCGGAAGGCGCGCATCGTGATCGGCTGGATCACGGGCGCGGTCTCCGGTCGCGACGCGACCTCCCTCATCAAGGAGACGGACCCGCGTCGCACCTTCGTCGAGGCGTCGAAGAGCTAGAGCGCGACCACCTGACGGACGGGAGGCGCGGTGCCGGCTGGCACTGCGCCTCCCGTCCGTTCGTGGTTGTGTCGCCCACGAAACGCGCGCGTCCCGACCTTGCACACGTCGATCGACGGGTGCGGTGTCGAAACGCGCGCGTTCCGCGAACCCGGGCGAACGCGGGCGCCACGCGCGTGGACAGGGTGCGCGGACCTGGGACGGCGTGGACGCCCGAGCGGTGAGCGTGGATGCTCTGAGCGAGAGGAGCGTCCATGCGCGCCATGACGTACCGCGGGCCGTACCGGGTCCGCGTCGAGGACAAGCCCGATCCCCGGATCGAGCACGAGAACGACGCCGTCGTCCGGGTCGAACGCGCCGCGATCTGCGGTTCCGACCTGCACCTGTACCACGGGATGATGCCCGACACCCGGGTCGGCCACACGTTCGGGCACGAGTTCATCGGGGTCGTCGAGCAGGTCGGCCCCTCGGTGGCGCACCTCAACGTCGGTGACCGGGTGATGGTGCCGTTCCACATCTCCTGCGGGTCGTGCTGGTTCTGCGCCCGCGGACTCTTCACGAACTGCCACAACGTGAACCCGAACGCGACCGCGGTGGGTGGCATCTTCGGCTACTCGCACACCACGGGCGGCTACGACGGCGGCCAGGCGGAGCGGGTGCGGGTGCCGTTCGCGGACGTCGGACCCGAGGTCATCCCACCGTGGCTCGACGACGAGGACGCCCTCATGATGACCGACGCCCTCGGGACGGGGTACTTCGGTGCGCAGCTGGCCTCGATCCGCGAGGGCGACACGGTCGTGGTGCTCGGCGCCGGCCCGGTCGGGCTGTTCGCGGCACGGTCGGCGTGGCTGATGGGCGCGGGGCGGGTGATCGTCGTCGATCAGTTCGAGTACCGGCTCGAGAAGGCGCGGACGTTCGCGTACGCCGAGACGATCAACTTCGCCGAGGTCGACGACGTCGTACTGGAGATGAAGAAGCAGACCGACTTCCTGGGCGCCGACAGCGTGATCGACGCCGTCGGGGCCGAGGCCGACGGCAACTTCACCCAGCAGGTCACGGCCTCGAAGCTCAAGCTGCAGGGCGGGTCCCTGACAGCGCTGAACTGGGCGATCGACGGCGTCCGGAAGGGCGGCACGGTCTCCGCGATCGGTGCGTACGGCCCGATCCCCAGTGCCGTGAAGTTCGGCGACGCGATGAACAAGGGCGTCACCATCCACGCGAACCAGGCGCCGGTGAAGCGGCAGTGGCCGAGGCTGCTGGAGCACATCCAGACCGGGCACCTCAAGCCGAGCGACATCATCACGCACCGGATCCCGCTCGAGCACATCGCCGAGGGGTACCACCTCTTCTCCTCGAAGCTCGACGGGATCATCAAGCCCGTCATCGTCCCGTGAAGGAGCACGCCATGACCGATCACACCCCGTACATCGCGGACCCGCCCCGTCGCGTCCCGACCGCCGACGAGCTCCGTGCACGGATCCCCGGGTGGGGGAGCGACCTCGACCCCGCCGACCGCCCGTCGGTGCCCAAGCTCTCGCGTGCAGCCGGGTCCGCGACGGGCGTGCACTGGGACGTCCCCACGCAGCAGCCCGGCGCCGAGGGACGCGAACGCTCGATCGAGCACGCGCACGTCACGCCGGTGTTCGGGACCGCGCAGCCCCTCCGCGGCCTCGCCGGAGCGGTCCGGCGAGTCGCCTACGCGCGGTTCAGCGAGGGGCGCCTGGCGCACTGGTTGCTGCTCGTGCTCGGCGACCGGATCGACGTGGCCGCCCACCGGGTGACGGATGCGCTCCGGGGTCGACCGGACCGGGTCGTGCACGAGACGGGGGTGCGTGCGGAGCTCGTCGGACACCCTGTCGCGTCGCGCCTCGGCTCGTCGCGACGGGACTGGCGGCACGGGGCGCTCGATCCGCTGGTCGCCAACTGGGGCTGGCTGGCCGCCGTCGGCGGCATCGTGCTGGTGGTGCGTCGGGTCGCCCGCTCGCGTCGTTCGCGGTGACCGCCCACCGGACGGGAGGCACGATGCGGCCCCGCCCCGCGCCTCCCGTCCGGCGCGTCTCGCGCGAGCGCAGCGCCGGCTCCCTGAACCGCGCGCGTTGCGACCTCGCGCGCGTCGTTCGACGCGTGCAACGTCGAACCGCGCGCGTTTCTCGCCACGGGGTCCGCCTCGAGCAACCCGACCTACCGGAGGCGACCACTGGGACGCCACGAGCGCAGCGAGGAGGCGGAGAAGCGGCGGCGGCGCCCTGAGCGGAGCGATGGCGACGCTCGCCGGGAAGCACGAACGAGGAATGCCCCCGGGCCGACCGGCCAGGGGGCATTCGTTTTCTTGTGTCCGAGGGGGGACTTGAACCCCCACGCCCTAATACGGGCACTAGCACCTCAAGCTAGCGCGTCTACCAATTCCGCCACCCGGACAGGTGTTGTTCGGTTGTGCTGGCCGGTCATCCGGGGCGTTTTCCCCGGCGTTCCTGCCGAGAGAAGACACTAGCACGGGTCTGAACGCCCGATGAACACGGCCGCGCATCCCGGGCGCGTCCCGGGGAGTCACGCGGATCGGCGGTGTCGGGACCGGCCGGTAGCGTGGTGGGCATGACAGACGTCCACGGGAACACGACGGCCGGCATCGAGCTCGAGGAGACCGCGTCGATCGCCCGTGACCTCATCCGGATCGACACCACGAACTGGGGCGAGGGGAAGTCCCGCGGCGAGACCGAGGCGGCGCACTACGTCGAGGCCAAGCTCCGCGACCTCGGGCTCGAGCCGCAGCTGTTCGAGTCGGAGCCCGACCGGGTGAGCGTCGTGGCCCGGGTCCGGGGGCGCGACCCGCAGAAGTCGGCGCTCGTCGTGCACGGACACCTCGACGTCGTGCCGGCCGATCCGGCGAACTGGTCGGTGGACCCGTTCGGGGGCGAGATCAAGGACGGCATGCTGTGGGGCCGTGGCGCGGTCGACATGAAGAACATGGACGCGATGATGCTGACGTCGTTGTCGGACGTCATCGCCGCACAGGGCGCTCCGGAGCGTGACCTCGTGATCGCGTACTTCGCCGACGAAGAAGCCGGCGGCGTGCTGGGCTCCCACCACGTGGTCGAGCAGCACCCGGAGGTCTTCGCGGGCGCCGACGCCGCGATCAGCGAGGTCGGCGGGTACTCGATCACGCTCGGTGACCGCCGCGCCTACCTGCTGCAGACCGGCGAGAAGGCCCTGATGTGGATCAAGCTCGTCTCCCGGGGCACGGCTGCGCACGGCTCGCACGTGATCCGCGACAACGCGGTGACGAAGCTCGCGGCGGCGGTCGCGCGGATCGGGAGCGAGGAGTGGCCGGTCCGGCTCTCGGCGACGACGGACGCGATGGTGGCGGAGGTCGCCCGGTTCCTCGGGGTGGACCCGGCGGTGACCGGTCCGGACGAGGTCGCCCTCGCCACGGGCTCGGCGTCGCGGTTCATCCACGCCGCGCTGCACACCACGACGAACCCGACGGTGCTGCAGGCCGGGTACAAGCACAACGTGATCCCGGACGCGGCCGAGGCGCTCATCGACATCCGGTGCTTGCCCGGCGACGAGGAGTCCGTGCTCGAGCGGGTCCGCGAGCTGGCGGGCGACGACGTCGAGGTGGTGATGTCGTTCCGCGACATCGGGCTCGAGCAGGACTTCGGCGGTCCGCTGGTCGACGCCGTGCGGGACGTCCTCGGTCGGCACGACCCCGGTGCTCCGGTGCTGCCGTACCTGCTCTCCGGCGGGACGGACAACAAGGCGCTGTCCACCCTGGGGATCGCGGGCTACGGCTTCGTACCGTTGCAGCTGCCGGCCGGCGTGGACTTCCCGGCGATGTTCCACGGCGTCGACGAGCGCGTCCCGCTCGATGCGCTGGCGTTCGGGCGGCGCGTCCTCGGGGACCTCTTCGCGTCCTACTGATACATTGCCGGGTCGCCGTCGTGGTGGTGGTGCCTGGGCGCCACCCTCGTGGCGGTGTCCAGACAGACCTCCCTCCGGAAGGCCGGTGCCATGCACATCCTCGAGGCGATCTTCCTCGGCTTCGTCCAGGGGCTCACCGAGTTCCTCCCCGTGTCGTCGAGCGCGCACCTGCGCATCGTCGGACTGTTCCTGCCCGACGCGCAGGACCCGGGTGCGGCGTTCACGGCCGTGACGCAACTCGGCACCGAGACCGCGGTGCTCATCTACTTCTGGAAGGACATCACCCGGATCGTCGGGCGGTGGTTCCGGTCGCTGTCCGGCCGGACGGTCCCGCGGAACGACCCCGACGCGCGGCTCGGCTGGCTGGTCATCCTCGGCACGATCCCGATCGGTGTCGCCGGGCTCCTGCTCAAGGACACGATCGAGACGACGTTCCGATCGCTCTGGATCGTCGCGATCGTCCTCATCGTGTTCGGCGTCGTGCTCGGCGTCCTCGACGTCGTCGGCAAGAAGGTCCGGCGGATCGAGCACATGACGTTCGGCGGCGGGATCCTCATCGGGCTGGCGCAGATGCTCGCGCTCGTCCCCGGCGTCTCCCGGTCCGGCGCGACCGTGTCGATGGGCCTCGCGCTCGGGTACACCCGGCCGGCAGCCGCGCGGTTCGCGTTCCTGCTGGCCGTCCCGGCGGTGTTCCTCTCCGGGCTGTACGAGGCGGCGACGAGCCTCGGCGACACCGGCGCACCGTTCGGACTCGTCGACACGCTCGTCGCGACGGTCGTGGCGTTCGTCGTCGGCTTCGTCGTGATCGCCGCGTTCATGAACTACATCAGCAAGCGCAGCTTCCTGCCCTTCGTGGTCTACCGGATCGCACTCGGTATCGTTCTCCTCGTGTTGCTGTCGCTTGGTGTGATCCAGCCGTGAGGGCCTGGGAGGCCCCGTCCGTCCCGTCCGTCCCGGGTTCGGGGCCCCGCCCCGTCGTGCACGACACGGCCACGGGCAAGCCGGTCGACCCGACCCGCGGCGACGAGCGCGCCGCGCTGTACGTGTGCGGCATCACGCCCTACGACGCGACCCACCTCGGGCACGCGGCGACGTACCTGGCCTTCGACTCCCTGCTGCGCTCTTGGCGTGACGCGGGACTCGACACCGAGTACGCGCAGAACACGACCGACGTGGACGACCCGCTGCTCGAGCGTGCCGCACGGGACGGCGTCGACTGGCAGGAGCTCGCCGCGTCGCAGATCGACCTGTTCCGTCGCGACATGGAGGCGCTTCGGATCCTCCCGCCCGACGACTACGTGGCCGTCACCGACGAGGTCGACCGCGTCGCCGAGGCCGTCGCGTTCCTGCAGGAGACCGGGTACGCGTACGACGTGCCGACCGACGACTCCGAGGGCGACGACGTCTACTTCGACGTGAACCGCCCGACCGAGGCCTGGGCGCTGGGCGACGAGAGCCGTCTCGACCACGAGACGATGCTCGCCCTCTCCGCCGAACGCGGGGGCGACCCCGACCGACCCGGCAAGCGCGACCCCCTCGACCCGCTGCTCTGGCGAGCAGCACGCGACGGCGAACCGAGCTGGGACACCGTCCTCGGGCCGGGGCGTCCCGGGTGGCACATCGAGTGCAGCGTCATCGCCGGCGACAAGCTCGGCCTGCCGATCAGCGTCCAGGGCGGCGGCAGCGACCTCGTCTTCCCGCACCACGAGATGAGCGCGGGGCACGCAGCGGCGCTGGCGCACCAGCCGCTCGCGAACGCGTACGTGCACACGGGGATGATCGCCTACCAGGGCGAGAAGATCTCGAAGTCGCTCGGCAACCTCGTCACCGTCCGGGGGCTCCTCGACGACGGGGCCGACCCCCGCGCGGTCCGGCTCGCGCTCCTGTCGCACAAGTACTCGGACGACTGGGAGTGGTTCCCCGCGGAGCTCGAGTCCGCCACGACGCGGTTGGCGTCGTGGGACGCCTGGGCAGCGGGTGCACCGTCGCACGCCGACGACGCCGCGGACGTGATCGCGCGCATCCGCGCGCGCGTCGCGGACGACCTCGACACGCCTGGTGCGGTCGCGGCGGTCGACACCGCGCTCGCGGGCGGCACGGCGGCGACGCCGGAGCTCGTCGACCTCGTCGACGCGCTGCTCGGCATCCGCCTGGGCTGACCCGGGGCCGCCGGCCGCGCGGGCGCCGCGGCGGCCGCCCGGCCGTGTTGGTCGCGCGACGTGCCGTCGCGCGCCGCCGGAGCCGACACGTCCTGCGACCAGCCCGTTCCGGCCGCACGACGCGCGCGCACGCCGACCGGGAGGCCCGTGGCGGGCCCGCACCGTGCCTCCCGTCCGACAGGTGCCCACGCTGGTCGCACGACACGTCACCTCGCTGCTCCGGGGCCGATCGTTCTCGCGACCAACGGTCAGGACACGCCGCCGGCCGCTCGGCGGGCGGTCACGAACGGTCGGTCTCCGGTCAGCAGAGCGACCGTTCGTGACCGTCGGGCGCTCGTGAGCGGGGAGTCGTGACCGTCACCACGGCGGGCCGAGCGCCCGACCGTTCTCGCATCCAACGGTCAGGACACGCCGCCGGCCGCTCGGCGGGCGGTCACGGACGGTCGGTCTCCGGCCAGCAGAGCGACCGTTCGTGATCCTCAGGCGCTCGTGAGCGGGGAGTCGTGACCGTCACCACGGCGCGCCGAACGCGGGCCCGCGCGCGACCGCTACTGCGGCGGCTGCGGCGGGCGGAAGCCCTCGCCGCCAGCGGTCCCGCCGTCCTTGCCGTCCTTGCGCTCCCGGCGCCGCAGGTACTGCTCGAACTCCTGGGCGATCGCGTCCCCGGAGGCCTCGGGCGAGTCGACCGTGTCGCGCGCCTGCTCGAGCTGCCCGATGTACGTCGCCATGTCCTCGTCGTCCGCGGCGAGGGCGTCGATGCCCTCCTCCCACTCGGTCGCGTCGTCCAGGAGCGAGCCCCGGGGGACCGTGACGTCCGTGAGCTCCTCGATCTTGTCGAGCAGCGAGAGCGTGGCCTTGGGCGAGGGGGAGTTGTGCACGTAGTGCGGGACGGAGGCCCAGAGGGACAGCGTCGTCAGACCGGCCTTGTCCACGGCGTCGGCGAGGACCCCGAGGATGCCGGTCGGCCCCTCGTAGGAGGACTTGTCGACGTCGAAGGCCGCGCGGACCCCGGCGTTCTCGCTCGACACGAACACCGAGATCGGTCGGGTGTGCGGGACGTCGGCGAGCATCGCCCCGACGAACACCACCGCGTCGATCGAGTACACGTCGATGAGGTCGATCACCTCGGCGCAGAAGCCGCGCCACGTCCGGGAGGGCTCCGGGCCGACGAGCACGAACACCTCGCGGTCGGACTCGGAGCCCGTCGCACCGATCACCGGGGGGCCGTCGGAGCCCGGGCCGTGCAGGACGATGCGGGGCCACTGGATGCCGCGGTCGCCGTCGTCGCTGGTGCCCACGGTGGGGCGATTGAACTGGTAGTCGACGTACCGTTCCCCGTCGATCTCGCGGAGTTCGTCGAGCTCGAGCGCGTCGACGATCCGTCGGGCGAGCCCGCTGGCCGCCTCGCCGGCGTCGTTCCAGCCCTCGAAGGCGACGACGAGCAGTCGGCCCTCGCTGAAGGGGGAGTGCTGTGGCACGGAGCGGACCTCCTGGAAGGGGCGTGGGCCGCTCGTGCGGACCGCGCGCGTGGGACGTTGACCAGGCACCCACTGTAGGCCCGCGGCAGGGTGCGACGGGCGGCAGTCCGCCTCCAGCGGAACGTGCGCGCGACGCCAGCGCAACGCGTGCGCGACGCGCGGGCGGGACGGAGACGACCACGACCGCACGCCGGGGCGGCGCCCGGCCGACCGGTAGACTCGTCGCCCGTGACCGCCCAGCGCCCCGACCGAGTCCTGCCCGCAGCCGTGCTGTGGGACATGGACGGCACGATCATCGACACCGAACCGATCTGGCAGCAGTCCCAGGTCGAGTTGACCGAGCGCTACGGCGCCACCTGGACGCACGAGGACGGCCTGTCGCTCGTCGGCTCCGGGCTCGAGCGCTCCGGCGAGATCCTCCGCGACCGCGGGGTCGACATGGAGGTCGAGGAGATCGTCCTCTGGATGACCGAGTACGTCTCCGACCGCCTCCGGCACGACGACCTGCCGTGGCGGCCGGGCGCGCGCGAGCTCGTCGAGGAGCTGCACGACCGCGGCATCCCGACCGCCCTCGTCACGATGTCCCGCCGGTCGATGGCACTCGTCGCCGCCGAGGCCCTCGGCGACCGCGGCTTCCGGGTCGTCGTCGCCGGTGACGACGTCGAGCGGCCGAAGCCGTTCCCGGACGCCTACCTCGCCGCCGCCGCGCAGCTGGGCGTCGAGCCGACCGCGTGCGTCGCGATCGAGGATTCGGCGACGGGCGTCGCCTCCGCCGTCGCGTCCGGTGCCGTGACGATCGCGGTCGAGCACATCGTGCCGCTCACCGACATCGCTGGTGGCGACGTCCACCTCACCACGCTCGCCGGCGTGGACGTCGACCGACTGGTCGAGTTGACCAGTCCGGCCCTCGCTGCCCGCGCGGCCGTGTCCGACGAACAGCCTGGGCCCACGCCGCCGGTTCCTGACCGACGCGCCAGCGGCGGGCAGGCCGTGCCGGTGGGGAGAGGCACGGATCGCGTGTCCGCCGAGGCTGCGGTGACCGAGGGCGGTGCCCGGTGAGCGACCTCGAGCACGTCGGCGACGAGGCGGCGGTGACCCGCGCCTCCAGTCAGGACGACGCCACCGCGTCGCTGCCGCACACCGCGGGAGGTGCGCCGCACACGCCGCCCCGCGGACCCTTCCGGTCCGGTGACCGCGTGCAGCTGACCGGTCCGAAGGGCAAGCTGACGACGCTGTCGCTCGAGACCGGCGGCGAGTACCACACGCACCGCGGCGTGCTGCGGCACGACGACGTCATCGGGCAGCCCGACGGCTCCGTGATCCGAGCGACGACCGGCGACGAGTACCTCGCGCTCCGGCCGCTGCTCAACGACTACGTGATGTCGATGCCGCGCGGCGCCGCGATCGTCTACCCGAAGGACGCGGCGCAGATCGTCGCGTTCGCCGACGTCTTCCCCGGCGCCCGCGTCGTCGAGGCCGGGGTCGGCTCCGGTGCGCTCTCGCTCTTCCTGCTCCGGGCGATCGGGCCGACCGGCCAGCTGCAGTCGTTCGAGCGTCGCGAGGAGTTCGCGGCCATCGCCCGCGGCAACGTCGGTACGTTCCTCGGCGCCGTCCCGGACAACTGGTCCGTGACCGTCGGCGACCTCGTCGAGGAGCTGCCGGGGGCCACCGAGCCGCAGAGCGTCGACCGCGTCGTGCTCGACATGCTCGCCCCCTGGGAGTGCGTCGACGCCGCGGCGGACGCCCTCGTGCCGGGCGGCCTCATCGTCTGCTACGTCGCGACGGTCACCCAGCTGTCCCGCACCGCCGAGGCCCTCCGCGACACCGGCCGCTTCACCGACCCGATGCCGAGCGAGACCCTCGTCCGGACCTGGCACGTCGAGGGTCTCGCCGTCCGTCCGGACCACCGGATGGTCGGGCACACCGGGTTCCTCGTGACCGCCCGGCGGCTCGCCGACGGCGTGGTGCTGCCGAACCTCAAGCGCCGTGCCGGCAAGGCCGAGTTCTCCGACGAGGACGTCGAGGCCTGGACGCCCGGTGCCGTGGGGGAGCGGAGCGCGAGCGACAAGAAGCTCCGGAAGGTCGCACGGCAGGCGGCGGCGCAGGCACGCCGGGTGGCCGCTGCCGAGGCGGGGTCGGCTGAGGCGGGGTCCGTGCCCGACGCGGCTGCGCCCGACGCGGCTGTGCCCGACGCGGCTGTGCCCGACGCGTCCGGGGCGCATGGGGACGACCGGTAGAGTACCGACCGTGCCCGTCCTGCATCGAACCATCCCCGCGCTCCTGGTCACCATCGGACTCGCCGCCACGCTGACGGCCTGCTCCGCGAGCGGAGCCGGGACGACCCCGTCGAGCTGCGCCCGCCCCGGTGCCGCGTCCGAGGCCGTCACCGCCACGGGCACGTTCGGCAAGGAGCCGAAGGTCTCCGTCCCCTCGGGGCTCACCACCAAGGGCACGCAGGTCTCGGTCGTGAAGCAAGGCACCGGGCGCGAGGTCGAGGACGGCACCCCCGTGCTCATCGAGTACACCCTCGTCGACGGTGCGACCGGGCAGGTCGCCCAGACGAGCGGCTACTCCGGCCAGACCGCGCCGATCACCGCGGGTGCGTCGAACTACGGCGCGCTCGGCGAGGCCGTCGAGTGCGCCCACGTCGGTGACCGGCTCGCCGTCGCCCTCCCGAAGAGCGCGCTGAGCTCCACGTCCGGCACCGCCGGGTCCTCGTCGAGCAGCAAGACCGAGGACGCCGTCATCGCCGTGATCGACGTCAAGCGGGCCTTCGACGCCCGTGCCACCGGCACACCGCAGCTCGCCGGCGACCGCATGCCCGCCGTGGTGCTCGCCCCGTCCGGCGCCCCCGGGATCACGATCCCGTCGTGGGACGCGCCCAAGTCCGACGAGACGCACCTGCTCCGCAAGGGCGACGGGACGGAGCTCACTGCGAAGGACACCGCGGTCATCAAGTACACGGCCGTGACCTGGAGCGCCGACCCGTCCGTCACGGGCTCGAACTGGACCGACGGCTCCGGTGCCGCGACCGTGCCGCTCGCCAAGGGCCAGATCGTCGACGGCGTCCGCGAGGCGATCCTCGGACACCGCGTCGGCGACCAGGTGCTGGCGATCGTGCACAACCAGGGCGCGACGGACGCCTACGTGATCGACGTGCTCGGAGTGATGCCGCGCTGACGCCTCGGCACCGTCCACCGACCGCCGCGCGGGTGCACTCCGGTGCACCCGCGCTGCCGTAGGATCGGCCTGTGCCAGCCTCTCGTACCCCCCGTGTGCCTGCCGAGGAGCGGCTCTTCAGCCTCGTGCTCGCGCTGCTCTCGACGGAGTCGGGGCTGACGAAGGCCGAGATCCTGGCCAACGTGCAGGGGTACCGGCAGCGCTGGACGCCCGGTGGCGACAACGCTTCCCTGGAGCGCCAGTTCGAGCGTGACAAGGACGACGTGCGCGACCTCGGGATCCCGCTCGAGACCATCGAGACGCCCGGCGCCGCGGGCAACAACCAGACGCTGCGCTACCGCATCCCGAAGGGCGAGTACGACCTGCCCCTCGACGTCCGCTTCACACCGGACGAGTCCGCGCTGCTGTCCCTCGCGGCGATGGCCTGGCGTGAGGGAGCGCTCTCCGCCGACTCGCGACGCGCCCTGCTCAAGGTGCGGTCCGCCGGCGCCGAGGACGACGTCGCCTCGGGTGTGCTCGGGGTCGACGCCTACGCCCCGCGGCTCCGAGCCCGCGACGCCGCGTTCGAACCGCTGCGCTCCGCCCTCGACCGCGCGGCCGCCGTGCGCTTCGACTACATCACGCCCGGGCAGCACGAGGCCCGTCGACGCGAGCTCGCGCCGCTCGCGCTCGTCCAGCACGCCGGCCGGTGGATGCTCGCTGCGCACGAGTTCTCGACGGGCGCCACGAAGAACTACCTGCTGTCGCGGATCGTCGGCCCGGTGACCCAGTACGAGGTCGGCCGGCACCCGGCGCCCGCGGGAGCGGGGGAGCGCGCCCTCGCCGAACTCGACCGCATCTGGGCGACCCGGACCGCGCGCATCCACGTCGTGCCCGGCTCGGATGCCGAGCGGCGGCTCTCCCGTCGACGCGACACGGCCGCCGAGCCCGACGGCACCCTCGTGCTCCACCACGTCGATCCGCAGATCCTCGCCGAGGAACTCGCGGCGTTCGGCCCCGAGGTCCGCGTGCTCGAACCCGACGACCTCCGCGACCGGGTGACGGCCCGGCTCCGCGGCCTCGTCGCCGACCACGAAGGAGACGCCCGTGGTTGAGCAGCAGCCCCTGCAGGCACAGGACAAGCTCGCGTTCCTGCTCGCCCTCGTGCCGTACCTCATCGACCGCGAGCGGGTCTCGGTGGCCGAGGCCGCGCGCCACTTCGGCGTGCCCGAGTCCCGCATACGCCGGGCCGTCGAGCTCATCGCGGTGTCCGGCGTCCCCGGCGAGACGATGCAGTACCAGCACGGCGACCTGTTCGACATCGCCTGGGACGACTTCGAGCAGAACGACATGATCGTCCTGACGAACCTCGTCGCGATCGACGACGCGCCCCGGCTCTCCGCCCGCGAGGCCTCGGCGCTGATCGCGGGCCTGCAGTACCTGTCGGCGCTGCCCGAGGCCGCGGACCGTGACGCCATCCGTGCCCTCATGGCGAAGCTCTCGCGCGGTGCGGGCGGTGCCGCGTCGAACGTCGCCGTCGGACAGGACCTCCACGACGCGACGCTCGCGACGATCCGGCAGGCGATGGCCGACGGGCGCGGGCTCGCCTTCGACTACGCCGGGCCGCGGAGCCGCGGCGGGACACGCAGTGTCGACCCGTTGCGCGTCGAGTCGATCGACACCGACTGGTACCTGCGCGCCTGGGACCTCGACCGGGGTGCGCTGCGCACCTTCCGCCTCGACCGGATGTCCGGCGTCCGCGTCGAGGAACGCGCGGCGACCACGAGCGCAGCCGACGTGGTGATCCCGGACACGCTGTTCCAGCAAGCCCGCGAGGACGTCATCGTCACCGTGGAGCTCGACTCGTCGTCGCTGCCGCTCGTCGCGGACTTCCTCGCCGACACGGCCGACGCGCCCGACGACGACGGTCGCGTCCGCATCCGGCTCGCCGCGTCGAACGGGTTCGACGGCGTCGTGCGGCTCGTCGCCGGGCTGCCCGGTCGCGCCGTGGTGCTCGACCCGCCGGCGGCGCGCACGGCGATCCGGGACTTCGCGGCCGCGGCCCTCGCCGAGGCCTGATCGCGTCGCGGTCGGTCCGCGTCGGCCGACGCACGCCGCGTCGCGGGTATCGCGCCCACGGGCCGGGAGGCGCGGTGCCGGCCCGCACCGTGCCTCCCGGCCGCCTGTGCGAACGCACGCAGCCGCAGCGCGGTGTCGGACCGGTCCCGTAGGATCGGCGCATGGCTTCGACGACCGCAAGCGGGCGAGCGAAGCGGCCCGGGCGCCCGAAGAAGGACGCCGAAGGCCGCATGTCGCTCGGGCAGCACCTCATCGAGCTGCGCAACCGTCTCTTCCGCGCGGTCATCGCGGTGGTGGTGTGCGCGATCGGTGGGTGGTTCCTCACCCCGTTCGTGCTCGACGCCCTGCGGCAGCCCGTCTCGAAGCTCGCGGAGATCGGGGGGCACACGGCCGAGCTGAACTTCCCGATGATCACCGGGGCGTTCGACCTCAAGCTGCAGATCGCGATCACGATCGGCATCGTCATCTCGAGCCCCGTCTGGCTGTACCAGGTCTGGGCGTTCATCGTGCCGGCCCTCGTGCGGCGCGAGAAGCAGTACGTGTTCGGCTTCCTCGGCACCGCGATCCCGCTGTTCTTCGCGGGGTGCTGGTTCGGGTGGTACATCCTGCCGCACGTGGTCCAGATCCTCGGCAGCTTCGTGTCCACCCAGGACACCTCGATCGTCGACGCGAAGGCCTACTACAACTTCGTCATCAAGCTCATCGTGGCGGTCGGGATCGCCTTCGTCCTGCCGGTGTTCCTCGTGCTGCTGAACTTCGTCGGGGTGCTCTCCGCGTCCGCGATCATCAAGTCCTGGCGCATCGCGATCCTCTGCATCCTCGTGTTCTGCGCGATGGTGACGCCCTCGGCCGACGTCATCTCGATGTTCCTGCTCGCGATCCCGATGACCGTGCTCTACATCGCCGCGTGCGCCGTCACGTGGTTGCACGACCGCCGTGCAGCGAAGCGGCAGGCCAAGCTCGACGAAGAGTACGGCCTGTGACCGACACGGACCTCAGCCCCGCCGAACGCTACGCGGCAGCGAAGGTCCGGAACCGCTCGCGCAACCTCGAGCTGTTCCGGTCCGACCTCCGCTTCGACCTCGACCCGTTCCAGTTCGCGGCGTGCGACGCCATCGACCAGGGCCGGAGCGTCCTCGTCGCGGCACCGACCGGCGCGGGCAAGACGATCGTCGCCGAGTTCGCGATCTGGCTGGCGATGCGGCAGCCCACAGCGAAGGTGTTCTACACGACGCCGATGAAGGCCCTGAGCAACCAGAAGTACGCCGAACTGGTCCAGGCCTACGGCGAGACCGAGGTGGGGCTCCTCACCGGCGACACCAACGTGAACCCGCGGGCGCGCGTGGTCGTGATGACGACCGAGGTCCTCCGCAACATGATCTACGCGGACTCCGACCTGCTCGACGACCTCGCGTGGGTCGTCCTCGACGAGGTCCACTACCTCGCCGACCGGTTCCGTGGTGCCGTGTGGGAAGAGGTGATCCTGCACCTCCCGACCGAGGTCCGGCTCGTCTCGCTCAGCGCCACCGTGTCGAACGCCGAGGAGTTCGGCGACTGGCTGCAGACCGTCCGTGGCGACACCGACGTCATCGTTTCCGAGGACCGCCCGGTCCCGCTCGAACAGCACGTGCTCGTCGGCTCGAAGATGGTCGACCTCTTCGACTCGAGCGGTGCCGCGGCGACGAACCGCGTGAACCCGGAGCTGCTCCGCCTGGTCGGGGGAGCCTCCCGGAGCGAGCGGCACGGCGGCGGACACCGCGGCGGACGCGGTCGGGGCGGGTACCACGACCGCCGCGGCCCGCGCACCGAGAAGCTGTACCGCGAGCAGATCGCGCGGATGCTCGACGACCGGATGCTCCTGCCGGCGATCTTCTTCGTGTTCAGCCGGGCGGGCTGCGACCAGGGCGTGCGGAACGTCCTGCGGTCGGGCCTGTCGCTCACCACCGCGGACGAGCGTCGCGAGATCCGTGAGTCGGCCGAGTACCACTGCCGGACGCTCCTCGACGAGGACCTCGCCGTCCTCGGGTACTGGGAGTGGCTCGAGGGCCTCGAGCGCGGGGTGGCCGCGCACCACGCCGGTCTGCTGCCCGCGTTCAAGGAGGTCGTCGAGGACCTCTTCCAGCGCAAGCTCCTCAAGGTCGTGTTCGCGACCGAGACGCTCGCGCTCGGGGTGAACATGCCGGCACGGACGGTCGTGCTCGAGAAGCTCGAGAAGTTCAACGGCGAAGCCCGTGTGCCGATCACGCCGGGGGAGTACACGCAGCTCACCGGTCGCGCCGGCCGCCGGGGCATCGACGTCGAAGGCCACTCGGTCATCCAGTGGACCGACGGCCTCGACCCGCAGGCCGTGGCATCCCTGGCGAGCCGACGCACGTACCCGCTCAACTCGTCGTTCAAGCCGACGTACAACATGGCCGTCAACCTCATCGAGCAGTTCGGCCGCCGCCGCACGCGCGAGGTCCTCGAGACGTCGTTCGCGCAGTTCCAGGCGGACCGCTCCGTCGTCGACCTCGCGCGGAAGGTCCGGTCGCAGCAGGAGTCGCTCGAGGGGTACCAGCAGGCGATGACCTGCCACCTCGGCGACTTCACCGAGTACGCGGCGCTCCGGCGTGAGCTCTCCGACCTCGAACGGACCAACGTCCCGGGTGGCCGCGAAGCCTCGCACGGTGCCCGCAAGGAGCGCCAGGCCGCGATCACCGACGTCCGGCGGCGGATGCAGCGGCACCCCTGCCACGCCTGCCCCGACCGTGAGGCGCACGCACGGTGGGCAGAGCGCTGGTACAAGCTCAAGCGCGCCAACGACAAGCTCGTGCAGCAGATCCGTTCCCGCACCGGCGCCGTCGCGACGACCTTCGACCGGGTGACCGACGTGCTCCTGCAGCTCGGCTACCTCGTCGACTCGGGTGACGGCTCCGGCGAGGCCACCGTCGCGGCCGGCGGCCGACGCCTCCAGCGCATCTACGGCGACCGCGACCTCCTCGTCGCGGAGTGCCTCGAGGCCGGCGTCTGGAAGGAACTCACCCCGGCTCAGCTCGCCGCCATGGCCGCGACGATCGTGTACCAGCCCCGCCGCGAGGACGCGCCCGGCACCGAGCACGCCCTGCCGCGCGGTGCGTTCCGTCCGGCCCTCGACGAGACCCTGACGATCTGGGCCCGGCTCGACGACATCGAGCGCGACGCCCGGCTCGCCGGTTCGCAGCCGCCCACCCCGGCGATGGCGGTTGGCATGTTCCGGTGGGCGTCGGGCTCGGCGCTCGACGACGTCCTCCGGACGCTCGACATGCCCGCCGGTGACTTCGTCCGGTGGTGCAAGCAGGTGATCGACCTCCTCGACCAGGTCCGGAACGCTGGCGAAGACGACCTCGCGCAGACCGCGCGGCGCGCGACCGACGCGGTGCGCCGCGGCATCGTCGCCTACGCGACGGTCTGACGGGAGGCCCGGTGCACGCTCCCGAGTCCGACCTGCGTCCGCACGACGCCGACTTCGCGACGGCGCTGCCGTCCGGCGCGCACGAGCGGTCGCGAGGGTCCGCGCGCGGTCGGTCGCTCGGCCGGTCGCGCGGTTCCTCCGGCGCGGTCGGTGTCCGCGGGGTCGGCCTCGACCAGGTGGAGGCAGTGAACCCCTTCCGAGCGCTCCCGCTCGGCGCCGCCCTGCCGCTCGCGGTCATCGGCGGCATCCTGCTGGCCCTGTCCTTCCCGTCCCCGGGGTGGTGGTTCCTCGCCTACCCGGCCGTGGCGTGCCTCCTCGTCGCCGTCATGGGACAGCGGGCCGGCCGCGCAGCGTGGCTCGGCTACCTCGCCGGGGCCGCGTTCTGGATCCCCGCGATCTCGTGGGCGGGCCGCTACCTCGGCCCCGTCCCGTGGTTCGCGCTCGCGCTCCTCGAGGCCGCGTACCTCGCCCTCGGCAGTGTCGCCATCGCGCTCGCGTACCGCTGGCTCGCCCGGGTGCTGCCGTCGACCGCCGGGCGGGTGTGGGGCCTCCCGGCCGTCGTCGCCGCACTCTGGACGGGACGAGAGTGGTTCTCGGGCAGCTGGCCGTACGGCGGCTTCGCGTGGGGCCGCATCGGGCTCTCGCAGTCGCAGGGGCCCTTCACCCACCTGGCCGCCTACGTCGGGGTCCTCGGGCTGACGTTCGTCGTCGTGTACTGCGTGGCCGTCGTCGTGTCCCTGGCGCTCGTCCGGCCGACCCGGCCCGGCGCGGTCCTCCGACTGCCGGCGCGGGTCGCGACCGCCGGCCTCCTCGTGGCCGCGGTGCTCGCCGTACCCGCCTGGCCGACGGCCGTGGACGGCACGATCAGCATCGAGTCGGTCCAGGGGAACGGGCCCGCGGGGTACTTCGACGGGGCGCAGCCGGGTGAGGTCCTCGCCGCGCAGGTCGCCGCCACCGACATCGAGGCGAAGGGCGTCGACCTCGTGGTGTGGCCCGAGGCGTCCGCCGAGTACGACCCGCGCCAGCAGCCCGTCGTGGCGTCGGCGCTCGACTCGGTCGTCCGGTCGGTCGGTGCACCGATCGTCGCTGGCGCGATCACCCAGACACGGTCCGGGGTGCTCCACAACACGTCGTTCGTCTGGACATCCCAGGGGTGGCAGTCGTCCTACGACAAGAAGCGTCCCGTGCCGTTCGGCGAGTACGTGCCCGACCGCTGGTTCTTCTCGAAGCTCGCGCCGTCGCTCATCGGCCTGTTGCAGCGCGACTACACCCCCGGGACGAAACCGAACGTGCTGTCCGTCGCCGGGATCAAGGCGGGCATCTCGATCTGCTTCGACATCGTCGACGACGGCCTGACGACCGACATGGCGCGTGGGGGAGCGCAGGTGATCCTGGCGCAGACGAACAACGCCGACTTCGACGGCACCGACGAGAACCTCCAGCAGCTCGAGATCGCTCGGATGCGAGCCATCGAGACGGGGCGCTCCCTCGTGAACATCTCCACCGTCGGGGCGTCCCAGGTGATCGACCCGAGCGGACGCACGATCGACCGCGTGCCGGCGTACACCGCGACCTCGATGGTGACGGACGTGCCGCTCGGGACCTCCACGACGCCGGCGACACTGATCTCTGGTTCCCTGACACTCCTGCTGTCGCTCGGCGGCCTGCTCGTCCTGCTCGCCTGCGCCCCCTGGTCTCGTCGGCGCCGCTGACCTCGGCTCGGTGCGGGCGGGGGTCCACGAAGCGCGCGCGTCCCGACGATGCACCTCGTGATCGACGCGTGGTTCGTCGCGTTCGGTGCGCATGGCACGCTGCGCCGACACCGTACGGGGCACGTCGACGCGGCGCGATAGCCCGACGTCGTACGACGCCGCCGTTGTCGTACGACACCGGCCCGGTCGCTCCTTGCGCCCGCTGGCTCGAGCGGACCGCGAGCAAGGACATCGCCGCTGTCGTACGACACCGGCCCGGTCGCACGACAGCGGCAGCCCACCCCGCTCCGCGCCCTCCCGTCCCCGTCGTGTCGGCCGCCGTGGCCGCCGTGGCCGCCGTGGCCGCCGTGTCCGCCGCCGGACGCCAGATCACGCGGTCCCGAGTCCCCGCGGCCGCCCACTGGGAACGCACTGTGAATGCGCCGGTCGGGGAACGAACCCCCGTGGGACAGTGTTGTGGAGGGCAGGACGAGCGGAAGGAGCACACCGATGGCTGATCGAAGTCTTCGCGGCATGCGGCTCGGGAGTCAGAGTCTCCAGAGCGAAGAGGGCGTTGAGCTCTCGGACCGTAAGCGCGCGGTCTACCAGTCCGACTCCGGCGAGACGTTCGACGTGATCTTCTCGGCCGATGCCGAGGTCCCGTCGACCTGGTCGGACCCCCGATCTGGACGCGAGGGTCGACTCCTCGGCGACGACGGCGTTCCCGTCGAGGTCGCAGAAGAGGACGTCAAGGCACCCCGGACCCACTGGGACATGCTGCTCGAGCGTCGCTCGCGTGAAGAGCTCGAGGAGCTCCTGCAGGAACGGTTGCAGTTCCTCCGCGCACGCCGCGGCGCCTGAACCACCCTCAGAAACGAAGAAGCCCGCCCCGGATGACCGGGGCGGGCTTCTTCGTGCGCATCTAGTTGCGTGCGCGTTCTACTTGGTGTCGCCGAGTTCGTCGCTCGTGGCCTCGTCGGCTGCTGCCAGCCGCGCATCGACGCTCTTGTCGGACTCGGCCAGACGCTGGTCGAGGTCGGACTCCGGCACGATGTCGGCCGCGGTGGCGTCCGGGCGGGGCGTTGACGACGCCGCGGCGTTCGCAGCAGCCGTGTTGGCGAGGCTCTCGTTCGCCAGCTTGGAGATCCGCTCGAGGAAGTCGCCGCCGGCTGCACCCCCGGAACCCGGCGCACCTCCACTCCGGCCGGCCGTGAAGCCCTCGGCGATGCCGGACAGCGCCTTGGTGAACTCGCTCGGGATCATCCAGAGCTTGTTCGCCGTGCCCTCGGCCAGCTTCGGCAGCGTCTGCAGGTACTGGTAGGAGAGGAGCTTCTCGTCGGGGTCTCCGGTGTGGATCGCGTCGAACACGGTCGCGATCGCCTGTGCCTCACCCTCGGCCCGGAGGACCTGCGCCTTCGCGTCACCCTCTGCCTGGAGGATCGCGGCCTGACGCTGTCCTTCGGCCTCGAGGATCTGCGACTGCTTGGTCCCCTCGGCCTGCAGGATCGCCGCGCGACGGTTCCGCTCAGCACGCAGCTGCTGCTCCATGGCGTCCTGGATCGACACCGGCGGCTCGATCGCCTTGAGCTCGACACGACCGACGCGGATACCCCACTTGCCCGTGGCCTCGTCGAGCACGACACGGAGCTGACCGTTGATGTTGTCGCGGCTGGTCAGGGCCTCCTCGAGGTTCAGGCCACCCACGACGTTGCGGAGCGTGGTGGTGGTGAGCTGCTCGACCGCGCCGAGGTAGTTGGCGATCTCGTAGGTCGCCGCCCGTGCGTCGGTGACCTGGAAGTACACGACGGTGTCGATCGAGACGACCAGGTTGTCCTCGGTGATCACCGGCTGCGGCGGGAACGAGACGACCTGCTCGCGCATGTCGATCAGGGGACGCAGTCGGTCGATGAACGGCACGAGCAGGTTCAGACCCGGGCTGAGCGTCTTGTGGTACTTGCCGAGCCGTTCCACGATGCCGGCGGTCGCCTGCGGCACGATCCGGATCGCTCGGGCGAGCACGACGATCACGAAGATGACGACGACGAGGATGAGCAGGAGGAGCAGGATCGTCCCCGTTGAGAGGGAGGTCATGAGGCGTCTTTCTGATCGATGCGGACGACGGCGGTGGAGCCCTCGATGGACTCGACGACGACGGGGGTGCCCAGGGCGGGCAGACGGTCGGTGGGCATGCCCGCGAGCCGGGCGCTCCAGGTCTCACCGTTGGCGAGCCGGACCTGCCCGGGAGAGGACGAGGTGAAGGCGACCGCGACGGTGCCGGACAGGCCGACGAGTCCGTCGATGCCGGTGCGGTGCGGGTCGGCACCCCGGTTGAGCGCGTGCAGGAGGCGCGGGCGCACCAGGAGCAGCAGGAGGAGGGCGAGGGCGGCCGCGACGAGCGCGGACAGCCACCACGGCGCACCGAGCAGGGCTGCGATCAACCCCCCGGCGGCTCCCGCCGCGAGCATGATGAAGATGAAGTCGAGCGTGAAGATCTCGACCACCCCCAGGATCAGCACGAGGCCGATCCACACGATGGTCTGGATCCAGTCAGGTCCGGACACGCGATCTCCCTCCCTCGGTCGCGCACGGCGTTCGCTGCGTCGCGACGGCCGGTCAAACTCCGTTCAACATATCAACTGCGACCGACAGCCGCGCCCCGGACGGTAGGCTCGTTGCGGCAACGAGACCTCCGACCCCACCTGGAGCACGACTGTGAGCAACCCCCTCGCCCCCGGATCCCTCGCCGACAAGCGCGCCCTCGTGACGGGTTCGTCGCGCGGCATCGGCGCCGACACCGTCGGGTACCTGGCGGAAGCCGGCGCGAAGGTCGTCGTGAACTACCGGAACAAGGCGAAGCGTGCCGAGCAGATCGCGGAGAAGATCGTCGCCGACGGCGGCGCAGCGCTCGCCGTCGGCGCGGACCTGACGGACCACGACTCGGTCGAGGCGATGGTAGACCAGGTCGTCGCGGCGTGGGGCGGCATCGACCTCCTCGTGCTCAACGCGTCCGGCGGCATGGAGTCCGGACTCGGCGAGGACTACGCGCTCCGCCTGAACCGCGACGCACAGGTCGACATGCTCCGCACTGCGGTCCCGCACATGCCGGCCGGCTCCCGCGTCGTGTTCGTCACCAGTCACCAGGCCCACTTCGTCGAGACCGCGGAGACGATGGAAGAGTACGTCCCCGTCGCCAAGAGCAAGCGTGCCGGCGAGCTCGCACTCCGCGAGCTCATCCCGCAGCTCGAGGCCGCCGGCATCGAGTTCGTCGTCGTCTCCGGTGACATGATCGAGGGCACCATCACGGCGACCCTCCTCAACCGCCTCAACCCGGGTGCGATCGAGGGGCGCCGGCAAGAGGTCGGCAAGCTCTACAGCGTGTCCGAGTTCGCCGCGGAGATCGCGCTCGCAGCGATCGAGCCGATCCCGGCCGACCACACCAAGCTCGTCGGCGACGTCAGCGGCTTCGGCGCGTAGCGTCGACCGGGTGACCGCGAAGCCCGGCCTGCGCCGCACCTCCCGCATCCTCCTGTTGGACCCGGACGGCCGGGTGTTCCTGATGGACACCCGTGCCCCGTCCTCCGACGGCTTCCACCGCTGGATCACGCCGGGCGGTGGCGTGGACCCGGGGGAGTCACACCGTGACGCGGCCGTCCGCGAGCTCCGCGAGGAGACCGGCATCGTTATCGCCGACCCCGGCGAGAGCGTGTGGTCGCAGGACTTCGACGTGACCTGGGACGAGGCCGACCACGATCGCGGCCACGCCGAGTTCTACGTCGTGCACACGGACGGCTTCCGACTCGACGACAGTGGCTGGACCGACGACGAACGCGTCGACATCACGGCGTCGCGCTGGTGGACCGTCGACGAGCTCGCGGCGACCGAGGAGCCGTTCGAACCGGCGGAGCTCCCCGATCTGGTCCGTCGAGCAGCGCGGTCGCGCGGCTGACCTGCTCCGCAGCGGCCTGGAGGCGCGACTCGCGTCCGCCACGACCGTCTCGTCCACAGGGGTGTCGGTCCCGACTCTCTGCGCGGTACGGTGATGTACATGCATACCGGTTGCGGACACGCTGCCGACCAGCACGACCGCATCCGCGTCCGCGGGGCGCGCGAGCACAACCTGCAGGACGTCGACGTCGACCTGCCGAAGCGCCGTCTTACGGTGTTCACCGGTGTGTCCGGATCGGGCAAGAGCTCGCTCGTCTTCGGCACGGTCGCGGCCGAGTCGCAGCGGATGATCAACGAGACGTACAGCGCGTTCGTGCAGGGCTTCATGCCGTCGCTCGGTCGCCCCGACGTCGACGTGCTCGACGGGCTGACGACCGCGATCGTCGTCGACCAGGAGCGCATCGGGGCGGACCCGCGCTCAACCGTCGGGACGGTCACGGACGCGAACGCGATGCTGCGGGTGCTCTACAGTCGCCTCGGCCGACCCCACGTCGGCGGCCCGAACGCGTTCTCCTTCAACCTCGCCACGGTGTCGGCCGGGGGAGCGATCACCGTCCAGAAGGGCACGAACGTCAAGGCCGAGCGCGTCACCTACAACCGGCTCGGTGGCATGTGCGCCGACTGCGAGGGCCGCGGACTGGTGACCGACATCGACCTCGCGCAGCTCTTCGACGACACGAAGTCCCTCGCGGACGGCGCGATCACGATCCCCGGCTACGGCACCGACGGGTGGAACGTCCGCATGTTCGCCGAGTCCGGGTACGTCGACAAGACCAAGCCCATCCGCGACTTCACCGAGCAGGAACGGCAGGACTTCCTGTACCGCGAGCCGACGAAGCGGAAGATCGCCGGCATCAACATGACGTACGATGGGCTGGTGCCGCGAGTCCGCCGCTCCTTCCTGCAGAAGGACCGTGAGGCGATGCAGCCGCACATCCGCGCCTTCGTCGACCGAGCGGTGACGTTCACGACCTGTCCCGCGTGTGACGGGACCCGACTCAACGACACCGCCCGGTCCTCCCGGATCGACGGGAAGAACATCGCCGACGTCTGCGCCATGCAGATCAGCGACCTCGCGGCCTGGCTCCGAGCGCTCGATGCGCCGAGTGTCGGCCCGTTGCTCGACGGACTCCGGGACGCCGTCGACTCGTTCGTCGAGATCGGGCTCGGCTACCTGTCGCTCGACCGTCCGACCGGCACGCTCTCCGGGGGAGAGGGGCAGCGGGTGAAGATGGTGAAGCACCTCGGTTCGGCGCTGAGCGACGTCACCTACGTGTTCGACGAGCCGAGCACGGGGCTGCACCCGCACGACGTCGAGCGGATGAACGAACTCCTCCTGCGCCTCCGCGACAAGGGCAACACGGTGCTGGTCGTCGAACACAAGCCCGAGGTCATCCGGACGAACTGCGTGCGAGCGACACGGTGACCGGTCGGCACCTCGGCGACCGGCAGGCGCTCCGCACCGACGTCCGGACACCCACCGGCGCCCTCGAGATCCGGGGCGCGTCGGTGCACAACCTGCAGGACGTCGACGTCGACGTCCCCACCGGCGTCCTGACCGTCGTGACGGGCGTCGCGGGATCCGGCAAGAGCTCGCTGATCCACGGCGCCCTGTCGCACCGGGACGGCGTCGTCACCATCGACCAGGCCGCCATCCGTGGTTCCCGACGGAGCAACCCCGCGACGTACACGGGACTCCTCGAGCCGATCCGGAAGGCATTCGCGAAGGCGAACGGCGTGAAACCCGCGCTGTTCAGCGCCAACTCGGAGGGCGCCTGTCCGGCGTGCAACGGTGCCGGGGTCGTCTACACGGACCTCGGCATGATGGCCGGCGTCTCGAGCACGTGCGCCGAGTGCGGCGGCAAGCGCTTCGACCAGTCGGTGCTGGCGTACCACCTCGGCGGCAAGGACATCAGCGAGGTGCTGGCGATGTCGGTGTCCGAGGCCGAGGGGTTCTTCGCGGAGGGCGACGCACGCATCCCGGCGGCGCACGCAGTCCTCGGGCGACTCGTCGACGTCGGACTCGGCTACCTCACGATCGGGCAGCCGCTCACGACCCTGTCGGGCGGGGAACGCCAGCGGCTCAAGCTCGCCGTGCACCTCGGGGAACCCGGCAACGTGATCGTGCTCGACGAGCCGACCACGGGGCTGCACCTCGCCGACGTCGCGGGGCTGCTCGGCCTCCTCGACCGGATGGTGGACGCAGGGCACACGGTGGTCGTCATCGAACACCACCAGGCCGTCATGGCACACGCCGACTGGATCATCGACCTCGGCCCCGGTGCGGGACACGACGGCGGGCGCGTGGTGTTCGAGGGCACGCCAGAGGAGCTCGTGTCCGGTCGCTCGACGCTGACGGCGCAGCACCTGGCGGACTTCGTGGGCACCTGACGGGTGGCGCGGCCGACGGGGAGCCGCTCCGCTCGGACCGCTACAAGACGGTTGCGCAGTCGGCCGTCGCACTCAGCGACGCGCGCGTACGGTCCAGCGCATGACGTACAGCCAGCCTGACCCCGCTGAAGAGACCACCGCAGCCGCGACCCCCGAGCAGCCCGACACCGACGAGCAGTTCCTCGAGGAGTCTGGCCGCGAGGACGCCGCGCTCGAGATCGACGCCGAAGACGTCCCGACCGAGGGTGACGACACCACCGAGGGCGCCGCGGACGACAGCGCACCGACGGGGGAGTGACCGCAGCGCGCTCGGCTGGACCCCTCAGCCCGTCCGCAGCGCGGTGACCATCGACCGCAGCGCCCGCCGCGCCGCCGCGCGTTCGGAATCGTCCATGCCCGTGAGCATCCGGTCCTCGACACCGCGGACGGCCGCCGTGGCACGGGCGAGGTCGGCTCGTCCCGCCGCGGTGAGCGTGACCGGCACCACCCGCCCGGCAGCAGCGTCCGGCGTCCGCGCGACGGCACCGTCGCGCTCGAGCGCCTGGAGCAGCACGTTCATGGTCTGCCGGGTGACGAACGCCCCACGAGCGAGATCCGAGTTCGACATGCCCGGCCGCTGCGCGAGCAGTTCGAGACACGAGTAGTGGGTCACGTTCATGCCCAGGGGCCGGAGCACGTCCTCCATCGCGGTCCGCAACGCACTCGACGCCTCCTTGAGGAGGTACCCGAGCGATGTCTCGAGGTCGATGCCGGGGGAGTCTTGACTCATGTCAGTAGTCTGACATAGGGTCAGTGTCAGGAAACTGACACACCGAGCAGAGGACACCACCATGGCCGTGACGGGCCCCGACTTCATCTCCTTCCAGGTCCGCGACCTCGACGCTGCGCAGGCGTTCTACGAGCAGTACCTCGGACTCGTCCGGTCGCCGGCGGGTCCGCCGCACGCGGTGGTCTTCACGACGACCCCGATCGCGTTCGCACTGCGCGACGTCGTCCCGGGTACGGATCTGGATGCCGTTCCGCAGCCCGGCATCGGCATTGCCGCCTGGTTCCACGCCGACGGCGTGCAGGACATCCACGACGCACTCGTCGCGGACGGGCACCGCATCGTGACGGCGCCGTTCGACGGCCCCTTCGGTCGGACGTTCACCTTCGCCGACCTGGACGGCTACCAGGTCACGCTGCACGACCGCGCCTGATGTGGGTGCTGATCAGCCGTGGACCGTGACGCGCCGACGGAGAGCGAGTGCTCCCGTCCGGACGCTCGGTGGCAGGGGAGACGACACGACCGTCGTGAACGGCCGCTCGACCGCACCGAGGGACATCTTGAAGCGGCTGATCCCCTCGTCGACCTCCCCGACGAGGTCGACCGCGGTGTGCCCGGTGTGGAGCGCGTGCTGCAGCACGTCGTGGTAGAGCGCGGTGCTCGGGTTGACCGCGCGGAACGCCCGCAGGGTCCCGCCGGCCCAACCCGTCACGACGGGGTGCCCGGTGAAGACCACGATCACGCCAGCGATCGTCCCGTCGACGAGTGCGGTGGCGGTGTACACGTCGTCGCGGGCGGCGGCGTAGCGCTCGACCCGGGCGCCGATGTCCTCCGGGTACGGCGACGGGACCCCGCGACTCGAGTACGACTCGCTGAGGACGCGGGGGAGGAACTCGGTCACCTCACCGGGCTCCGACGGCCGGATCACGACGCCCTTGCGCTCGGCCCGCCGGAGCGACTGACGAGCGCCGTTCTTCATGGCGTGCACGAGTCGCTCGGGCGAGGAGCCGACGAGGTCCACCACGAACGTCCGGTCCGGCAGCCCGGTGACCCCGGCGCGGGCGACCGCGGCGCCGGGATCGGTCGCCGCGCCCGGCCCGAGGTCGTACCGCGCCACGAGGACGCCGTGCCGGAGCTGCCACCGCCGGAAGGCCCGCATGACGGCCACCAACACGTGGTCGGGCACCAGTGGGCCGACGAACGGGAACGGCGGCAACACGGCTCGCGCGAGCACACCGCGGTGCAGCAGGACCGGGAACACGCCGACCGGTACGCCGTCGGACGTCACCACCAGCGGGTCGAAGCGCCAGTCGAAGCACTCGGCCTGCAGCGTGAGCCAGGCCCAGTCGTGGAAGCCGGTCGCTCCGGGGTGCGCCGAGACGAGCGCATCCCACTCGAGTGCATCACGAGCTGACCGGAACCACATCGTCGTACCCACGCCAGGAGCCTAGGCACCTCGAGGCGGCGGGATCGGCGAGTGCGAGAACTCTGCGGCAAGCCGCCGTCACGCAGTTCCGGACCCCAGCTCTATGCGCCGATAATGCATATTATGTCAACTCAGGTGGCGGCGCCGCCGTCACCACGTGGCCACGACCATCCCCGGTCCCGCGGCCGGACGGTCCATCGCCAGGATCGCCTCGGGCAGTTCCTCGAACGCGATCGTGCGTCCGATCGAGTCCGCAGGACGCAGCCGGCCGGCAACGACGTCCTCGAGCATCGCCGCGTACTCCGACACGGCGATGCCGTGGCTCCCGAGCAGCTCGAGCTCGTCGCCGATCACCCGGCCCATCGGGATCGCCGGGGTCGCCTCGTCCCCGAGCAGCAGCCCGACCTGGACGTGCCGGCCCCGAGGGCGCAGGGTCCCGACGGCGGCGACCGACGTCGCACGGCTCCCGAACGCGTCGACGGAGACGTGCGCACCGCCACCGGTCAGCTCGCGGATCCGGTCGACCGCATCGTCGTCCATGAGGACGGTCTCGGCGCCGAGCTCCGCAGCACGCCCGAGCGCCTGCGCTGATATGTCGGACGCCACGACCCGTGCACCGGCGGCCACCGCCACCTGCACCGTGGAGAGACCGACGCCTCCGCAGCCGAACACCGACACCCACTCCCCTGCCGTCACCCGCCCTCGGGCGTGCAGGGCGTGGTAGGCGGTACCGAACCGGCACCCCAGGCTCGCGGCTTCGGCGAACCCGACCGCGTCCGGCAGCGTCACGACGTTGAGGTCGGCGTGCGGCACCATGACGAGTTCCGCGTACGACCCCGGCAGGTCGAACCCGGGCTGCTGCTGCGCCGTGCACACCTGCGTGGCCCCGGCGCGGCACTGCTCGCACTCGCCGCACGCGAAGACGAACGGCGCGGTGACGCGGTCCCCCACGGCTGTACGACGGACGTCGGCGCCGACCGCCGCGACCTCGCCGGCGAACTCGTGGCCGGGGACGTGCGGCAACGACACCGAGTCGTCGTGGCCGGTCCAGGCGTGCCAGTCGCTCCGACAGACCCCGGTGGCCCGAACCCGGACGAGGACACCGTGCGGCGGCAGCACGGGCTCCGGGAGTTCGACGACGGTCGGCACGGAACGGAAGTCGGAGTACTGCACAGCTCGCACCCGCTCATCCTGGCAGACGGGCGACGCCGCGGGCTGACCCGTCAGCGGCCGTCGGTGCAGGCCCGTAGGCTCCTGTGCATGCGTTCATGGTCGGCCTTCGCACTCGTGCTGCTCCTGGCGGCGTCCTTCACCGCAGGAACGGCCCCGGCGTCGGCGCACTCCGCCCTTGTCTCGAGCGACCCCGCGGCCGACTCCACGGTGAGCGTTCCGCTCGACCGCGTCACCCTGACCTTCTCCGAGGCGCCGCTTGCCGGCCTCGACGCCGGTCTGCGGATCGAGGTCCGCGACGGATCGGACCGAGACGTGTCCTCGGGCTCCGTCGAGGTGGCCGGCACCGCGATGTCGAAGGCCGTGACGCTGGCCGACGGGCCCTACCGGGTCGTCTGGCGGTACCTGTCACCCGATGGTCACCCGATCACGGGCGAGTACGGGTTCACTGCCTCGGGCGTCGCCGGGACGACCCCGAGCGCCGCCCCGACCGGGTCGCCCGCACCGTCCACGTCCGCGACTGCCGGACCGATCGCGACGGCCACGGCCGGACCCGCCAGTGCGACGACCCACGCCGGCCACTCGCCGGTCGCCGTCTGGGTGATCGGTGCGGTCGCGCTCCTGGCGGCAGCAGCTGCGGTGGTCGCCGCCGTCGTCCGGCGATGTCCCGCTCGCCCGGCCGCGCGGGACGACGACACCCCGGCCGGCGGCGCGGCGGCCTGAGCGGGTACCAGCGGTCGCCGGCACGCCGGCTCCCCACCCGGCCTGGAGGCACGGATCACCGCCGCCTCGTCGGTCGCGCGGGCGGTCACGCAGCCGTGAACACAAGTGACGCGTTCTGACCGCCGAACCCGAACGAGTTGTTGAGCGCCGCGCGCACCGGAGTGCGCCGCGCCGCGCCCGACACCACGTCGAGGTCGATCGCTGGGTCGAGCCGGTCGAGGTTCAGGGTCGGCGGGACGACCCCGGTCTCGACGGCGCGGAGGGCGAGGATCGACTCGACGGCTCCAGCAGCGCCGAAGAGGTGCCCGATCGCACTCTTCGGGGCCGACACCGCCGCGCCCGTGCCGACCGCCCGGGCGATGGCAGCGGCCTCCCCCACATCCCCGACCGGCGTGCTCGTCGCGTGGGCGTTGACGTGGTCGATGTCACGCGGCGCGACACCGGCCATCCGGATCGCCGAACGCATGGCACGCTCCTGCTCGCTGCCGTCGGCGAGCGGCGCCGTGATGTGGTGCGCGTCCGAGGTGATCGCCCATCCGGCCAGGCGTCCCCGTACGTGCGCGGCTCGTGCCCGGGCGTGGTCGGCACGTTCGAGCACGACGATGCCCGCTCCCTCGCCGAGCACGAAGCCGCGACGGTCCGCGTCGAACGGGCGGGAGAGCGTCGCCGGGTCGTCCTCGCCCGGCTTCGCGAGGGCCTGCGACTGCGCGAACGACGCCATCGTCACCGGGGTGACCGCAGCTTCGGTACCGCCGGCCACGACGACGTCGGCTTCTCCGGTGGCGATGAGCCGCGCCGCGGTGACGAGCGCCTCGGCCCCGGAGGCGCACGCGGACACCGTCGTGTACGCGCCGGCTCGCGCGCCGAGTTCGATGCTGATCTGCGCGGCAGCTCCGTTCGCCATGAGCATCGGGACCGCGCGCGGCGACACCCGTCGGGCGCCGGCGTCCCCGAGCACGTCGTGGGCGTCGAGGAGTGTCTCCACTCCCCCGATGCCCGTCCCGACGACCACCGCGAGCCGGTCGCCTTCGACGCCGGGCGCTCCGGCGTCCGCCCACGCCTCGTGCGCTGCGACGAGTGCGAGCTGCTGGCTGCGGTCGAGGCGGGCGGCTCGCACGCGACCGAGGGCGGTGTCGGCGTCGAGTGCGGCGTCCGCCCCGACCCGGATCGGCACCCGGTCCCACAGGTCGCCGCTGCGTCCGAGGACGTGCACCCCGGAGCGACCAGCGACGAGCGCGTCCCAGAGCACGTCGACGCCGTGGCCGAACGGGGTGACGCTGCCGTACCCGGTGATGACGATGTCCACGCGGAACCTCCTGCTTGTACGTTGAACAAGTTGAGTTGTACCACGTACAATTCCGGCATGGCAACCGAGGGTGACGGCACGACCGCGCGGGGGTCGGCGACCCGTGCACGGATCATCGCTGCGACGGCGGGGCTCCTCACCGCGGGAGGGTCGACCGACGTGACGGTGAGCGGCATCGCCCGGGCAGCGGGCGTCTACCCCAACCAGATCACGCACCACTTCGGCTCGAAGGACCGCCTCGTCCTCGACGCCGCGTTCACGCTCTTCCTCCGCGACACGAGCCGGATGCAGGCAGCGGGACGGCGGGTCGGCTCCCCCGGTGCGTTCCGGACCCTCCTGGCGCGCACGACGCTGGCGATGCCGTCGCTCCCCCTCGTCGTGGCCGCACTCGGGGTCGGCGGGCGGGAGCGCAGCGCGCACCTGCTCGGTCTGCTCTTCCGACAGTCCGAGCGCTACCTCGCACGGGTCGCCGCCGACCGCGGGTGGGCCAGCCGCTCGCTCCACCGCGACGTCAGGACGTTCTGGAGCGCGGCGTTCGGAGCGGCCCTCCTCCGTGCGGCCGGTGGGACGGGTGGCCCCGAGGACGTCGACCTCGCCGCGACGCTGTCGATCAGCGCGGGGCCGGCCGACGCTCCCTGAGACCCGTCACTCCCCGAAGCCGGACTGCACGAGCCCGACCAGTGCGTCGACGGCGTCCTGCGCGTCGTCCCCCGAGGCCTCGATGCCGATCGTCGCGCCCTTCGGCAGCGCGAGCGCCATGATCGCGAGGAGGCTCTTCGCGTCGACGCCGTTCACACGCACCCGTGCGTCGAACCGCGCGGCGGTCTTCACGAACTCCGCCGCCGGGCGGGCGTGGAGTCCGCTCTCGTTGCGGAGCTCGACCGAGGCCGACGCGACGGCGGCGTCCTCGGGGCTGGAGCCGACCGACCCGTCGACGGGGGCCGACGCGCTGTCGGGTGTCGTGCCTCCAGGCAGCTCCGCCGTGCTCGGTCCGGCGGCGCTGGCGGCTGCGGCGAGGACCGCCGCGACGTCGCCGCCGGTCTGCGCGGCGACGGCCGCTGCGACCGTGCCCTCGACGAGCGGCGCCTGCGAGACGTGGACCCGTGCTCGGTCGTCGTCGTCGAGGAAGTCGAGCGCCGTGTCGGTCGTCAGGTAGGCCGAGCCGAGGTCGCACAGCACGACGACCCCGTCGGTGTCCCGGAGCTCCTCGAGCCCCGCGGTGATGGCCTCGAACGAGGTGCCGATGCCGCCGTCGTCGGTGCCGCCTGCGGCCACGAGCCGGACGTCCGCCGCCATCTGCCGGGCCAGCTCGACGGTCCCGGAGGCCACGGCCGCGCTGTGCGAGACGACGAGGATGCCGACGGTCACGCGGCGTCCACCGCGGCGCGCAGGAGGTAGACCGTCGACTGCGCGCCGGGGTCGCGGTGACCCACGGCGCGCTCACCGAGGTAGCTCGCGCGTCCCTTGCGGGCGACGAGGGCGTCCGTCGACTCGGCACCGGTCGCGGCGGCGTCCGCAGCGGCGGCGAGCACCTGCTCCGGGGCCGCTCCGGCCTCGGCGGCCGATGCGGCGGCGTCCACTGCCGGCGTCCACGCGTCCACCATCGTCTTGTCGCCCACCTCGGCCTTGCCCCGCGAGACGACACCGTCACGCGCCGCGGTCAGCACGGCCACGAGCGCCGACGCGTCGAGCACCTCCACGTCACCGGCGGCCTGCGCGGCCTTGAGGTACGCCGTGCCGAACAGGGGACCGGCGGCCCCGCCGACGGTGGAGATGAGCTTGGTCGCGACCGTCTTGAAGACCGAACCCGGGGTGTCGAACGACCCGGCGTCGATCGCCTCGACGACGGCGCGGAACCCGCGGTCGAGGTTCTCGCCGTGGTCCCCGTCGCCGATCTCGCGGTCGAGCGTCACGAGCTCGGCGCGGTGGTCGTCGATCGTCGCTGCCGAGCGACGCACCCAGTCGATGGCCCATGCGGTGTCGAGCGCCAATGCGGTGTCCCTTCTGCGGCCGGCCCGTGGTCCGGGCCGGGATCGTGGTCCGGTGGGTCAGCGACCCCAGCGCAGGGCCGGGGTCTCCACCGGGGCGTCCCAGAGCGCGGTGAGTTCGTCGTCGAGCACGGTGACGGTCAACGAGAAGCCCTGCATCTCGAGGGACGTGACGTAGTTGCCGACCAAACTACGCGTGACCTCGTAGCCGCGGTCGGAGAGGACCTCCTCGGCGCGTCGGTAGGCGATGTAGAGCTCCGACTGCGGCGTGCCGCCCATGCCGTTCACGAGGAGGAGCAGCTTCGACCCCGAAGGAGCCTCGAGGTCGGTGAGGATCGGTTCGAGGACACGGTCGACGAGCTCGTCGGCCGGGGCCATCGCGATCCGCTCCCGCCCGGGCTCGCCGTGGATGCCGATGCCGAGTTCGACCTCGTCGTCGGCCAGGGTGAAGGAGGGCTCGCCGGCGTGCGGCACCGTGCCGGACGAGAGCGCGAGGCCCATCGACCGGGTGACCTCGTTCACGTGCCGGGCCACCGCGGCGACGGCGTCGAGGTCGTCCCCGCGCTCGGCCGCGGCGCCCGCGCACTTCTCGACGACCACCGTGCCCGCGACGCCCCGACGGCCGGCGGTGTACAGCGAGTCCTGGACCGCGACGTCGTCGTCGACCACGACCGACTCGACGCGGACGTCGTCCATCGCCGCGAGTTCGGCTGCGGTCTCGAAGTTGAGGACGTCCCCGGTGTAGTTCTTCACGATGTGGAGCACGCCCGCTCCCCCGTCGACGGCCTTCGTCGCCGCGACGATCGGGTCCGGTGTCGGGCTCGTGAACACGGGCCCCGGGACGGCGGCATCGAGCATGCCGTAGCCGACGAAGCCGGCGTGCAGCGGTTCGTGACCGCTGCCGCCGCCGCTGACGATCCCGACCTTGCCCGACACCGGAGCATCGGCTCGGTGCAGGTGGATCGGGTCCTCGACCAGGACCACGTGCCCGGCGTGCGCACGGGCGAACCCGCGGACGGTCTCGTCGACCACGGCGTGCGGGTCGTTGATGAGCTTCTTCATGCGCGGAACTCCTTCGTCGACGGTGACGGGCGCACCTGGACGGTGACGGGTTCACCCTACAGCGGCCGCCCGTTCGCGCTCCGTGCACGTTCGTGCACCAGGATCGCGGCGGGAAAGCCGCTCCGAACGCGCGATCTCGCACCGCCGATGCACGTTCGTGCACTTTCTCGCGGATCGCTCGCGATTCCGTCGCGGAGCCGCGATCCGCGTCAGTATGCTCGCCCCAATCACTCAACGGGGAGTGCCGGACCCGCACCACCGGACCCCCAACCCTCACGCACTGGAGGTCACCGATGGACGGCATCGGCGTCAATTTCCTCTCCGAGCTCGTCGGCACGGCGATGCTCATCATCCTCGGTGGCGGTGTCGTCGCCGCCGTGTCCCTCACGAAGTCCAAGGGCTTCGGCGCGGGCTTCCTCATGGTCACGATCGGTTGGGGCTTCGCGGTCTTCGCCGGCGTCACCGTGTCGTACAGCTCGGGCGGCCAGCTCAACCCCGCGGTGAGCCTCGGTCTCGCCCTGCTCGGCAAGATCACCGTCGGCGAGATGTTCCTCTACTGGCTCGCGCAGCTCATCGGCGCCATCATCGGTGCGGTCATCGTCTGGCTCGCCTACAAGCAGCACTTCGACGAGGAGCCGGACCCGGCCGCCAAGCTCGGCGTCTTCTCGACCGGCCCGGCGATCCGCAGCTACGCCTGGAACGTCGTCACCGAGATCATCGGCACGTTCGTCCTCGTGTTCGTCGTCCTCGCGTTCACCAACGGTGGCACCCCCAAGGAGCTCGGCGCGGTCCCCGTCGCCTTCCTGGTGATCGCGATCGGTGTCTCGCTCGGTGGCCCGACCGGCTACGCCATCAACCCGGCCCGTGACCTCGGCCCGCGCATCGCGCACGCCTTCCTCCCGATCAAGGGCAAGGGCTCGTCCGACTGGTCCTACGCGTGGGTGCCGGTCGTCGGCCCGCTCATCGGTGGCGCTCTCGCTGCCGGCGCATCGACGTTCCTGCTCCCGATCGTCTCCTAGACCCCTCGGCCGCGGTCGACGCCGACACCGTCGTCGACCGCGGCACCCCGCCTGCCGGCCCAGCCGCCGACGGCCCTCGCCCGCCAGCGCACTGCTGACCCGGGCACCCCGTCCGACCGGCGCAGCAGCCGGCCGGGCACCCCGCCCGACCGGCACAGCAGCCGGTCCGGCGCCCGAAGCCCGGTCGGCACCGCAGCCGACCGTGACACCGACACCCGTAAGGAGCACCAATGGCCGACTACATCGTCGCCATCGACCAGGGCACCACCTCGACCCGAGCGATCGTGTTCGACCACTCCGGTTCCATCGTGTCCGTCGGACAGAAGGAGCACGAGCAGATCTTCCCGCGCGCCGGATGGGTCGAGCACGACCCGGCCGAGATCTGGGACAACACCCGCGAGGTCATCGGCCAGGCGCTCTCCCGCGCCGACATCACGCGGCACGACGTCGCCGCGGTCGGCATCACGAACCAGCGCGAGACCGCGGTCGTGTGGGACAAGACCACCGGCAAGGCCGTCTACAACGCGATCGTGTGGCAGGACACCCGCACGCAGTCGATCGTCGACAAGCTCGCCGACGGCGACACCGACCGGTACAAGTCGATCGTCGGGCTCCCCCTCGCGACCTACTTCTCCGGCACGAAGATCGCGTGGATCCTCGAGAACGTCGAGGGTGCCCGCGAGAAGGCCGAGGCGGGCGACCTCCTCTTCGGCACGACCGACACCTGGGTCCTCTGGAACCTCACCGGTGGCGTCGACGGCGGCGTCCACAAGACGGACGTCACGAACGCGTCGCGCACCCTGTTCATGGACCTCGAGACGCTCGAGTGGCGCGACGACATCCTCGCCGACTTCGGCGTGCCGAAGTCGATGCTCCCCGAGATCGTCAGCTCGTCCGAGGTCTACGGCCACGTCGAGTCGTCGAACCTCCTCCGCGAGGTCCCGATCGCCGGCATCCTCGGCGACCAGCAGGCCGCGACCTTCGGCCAGGCGGCGTTCGACCAGGGCGAGTCGAAGAACACCTACGGCACCGGCAACTTCCTCATCTTCAACACCGGTACCGAGATCGTCCGGTCCGAGAACGGCCTCCTCACCACCGTCGGCTACAAGCTCGGCGACCAGGAGACCCACTACGCCCTCGAGGGTTCGATCGCCGTCACCGGATCGCTCATCCAGTGGCTCCGCGACAACCTCGGACTCATCGGCAGCGCCCCGGAGGTCGAGGCCCTCGCCAAGACCGTCGAGGACAACGGCGGCGTCTACTTCGTCCCGGCGTTCTCCGGCCTCTTCGCGCCGTACTGGCGTCCGGACGCCCGCGGCGCCATCGTCGGCCTCACGCGCTACGTCAACAAGGGCCACATCGCCCGTGCCGCACTCGAGGCGACGGCGCTGCAGACCCGCGAGGTCCTCGACGCGGTGAACGCCGACTCCGGTGTGGACCTCACCGAGCTCAAGGTCGACGGCGGCATGACCGCGAACAACGAGCTCATGCAGTTCCAGGCCGACATCCTCAACGTTCCGGTCGTCCGACCGGTCGTCGCGGAGACCACGGCGCTCGGCGCGGCCTACGCCGCCGGTCTCGCCGTCGGCTTCTGGGCGAACCTCGACGAGCTCCGCGCCAACTGGCAGGAGGACCAGCGCTGGGAGCCGCAGCTCGACGACGCCGAGCGCGACCGCCAGCTCCGCCTCTGGAAGAAGGCCGTCACGAAGACCTTCGACTGGGTCGACGAGGACGTCCAGTAGTCCGCTGCTGACGTGACCGCCTGGAGGCGCGGTGCGGGTCCGACGGACCGGCACCGCGCCTCCAGGCCGTTGCGGTGGGCGCGGAGCGCTCCCCCGGGTGTCCGGCCCGGCATCGCGGGTCGCGGCGGTCGGGAGAACCAGGTTCCGGACACAGCACCACGTGATTCCACGGTGCTGTGTCCGGAACCTGGTGTCGACCTGCCGGAACCTGGTTCCGCCGAGCGAGCGTCGGCGTGGTTCGTCGCCGTCAGGCGGCGGGTGCGGCGCCGACCCAGTCGGCGAGCTTGCGGGCCGCGGCGCCCGAGTCGATCGCCTCGGCCGCGACGGCGAGTTGCTCGCGGAAGCGCTGGAGGATCGCACGGTCGGCCTGCGCCGGGTCCTCCGCGAGCCGGAAGGACACGAGTCCCGCCGCCGCGTTGAGCAGCACGATGTCGCGGACGGGTCCGGTCTCCCCTGCGAGGACACGGTGCACCACCGCCGCGTTGTGCTCCGGGTCGCCGCCGAGCAGGTCCTCGGTCCGGGCGCGGGCGATGCCGAGGTCGCGCGGGTCGAGGTCGTGCTCGATGATCCGGCCGCCGGTGACCTCCCAGATGTGGCTGTGCCCGGTTGTGGTGAGCTCGTCGAGTCCGTCGTCGCCGCGGAACACGAGCGCCGTCGCGCCGCGGGTCTGGAACACGCCCGTGATGATCGGGACGAGTTCGAGCTGCGCCACGCCCACCGCGTTGGCCTCGCAGCGTGCCGGGTTGACGAGCGGCCCGAGGAAGTTGAAGACGGTCGGCACGCCGATCTCACGGCGGACCGGACCGGCGTGCGCGAACCCGGGGTGGAAGGCGCTCGCGAAGGCGAAGGTGAGCCCGACACGCTGGAAGGTGTCCGCAACACGCGCGGCGTCCATCGTGAGGTCGAGTCCGAGCGCGGCGAGCACGTCGCTCGACCCCGACTTCGAGGAGCTCGCGCGGTTGCCGTGCTTGACCACGGGCACGCCGGCCGCGGCGATCACGATCGCGGCCATCGTGGAGACGTTGACCGTCCCGACGACGTCCCCGCCGGTCCCGACGATGTCGAGCGCCATCGGGTCGACGTCCAGCGGGACAGCGGCGTCGAGGATCGCGTCACGGAAGCCGACCACCTCGTCCACGGTCTCGCCCTTGGCACGGAGTGCCACGGCGAACGCCGCGATCTGGGCGGACGTCGCACGTCCCTGCACGATCTCCTCCATGGCCCATGTGGACTGCCTGATCGAGAGGTCCTGGCGCGCCATGAGCGCGCTGATCACCGAGGGCCACGTGAGTTGGTCGTGCATGGTCCGATCGTAGTGAATTCGAGCGACCCACCAGTTGGCTGCGAAAACACTGTCGGTGGTTTCGGCCATAATGGAGTCTGTGACTAGCACCCCTCTCTCCAGATCTGCCACCGCACCGGTCCTCAACAGGCCGAACGCCGTGGCCGTGGGGACGATCGTGTGGCTGGGCAGCGAGGTCATGTTCTTCGCCGGCCTGTTCGCGATCTACTTCACGCTCCGCAGCACCTCGCCCGAGCTCTGGGCCACCGAGACCGCCAAGCTCGAGGTGCCGTTCGCGTCGGTGAACACGATCATCCTGGTGCTGTCGAGCTTCGCCTGCCAGTTCGCGGTCTTCGCCGCCGAGCGTTTCCAGGTGCACCGCACGAGCTGGAACCCGCGCCACTGGGGCATGACCGAGTGGTTCTTCGTCACCTACTGCATGGGCGCGATCTTCGTCTGCGGTCAGATCTTCGAGTACGCCAACCTCTGGCACGAGGGCGTCACGCTCTCCTCCAGCGCCTACGGCTCGGCCTTCTACATGACGACCGGCTTCCACGGCCTCCACGTCACGGGTGGCCTCATCGCGTTCCTGCTGACCCTCGGTCGCGGGTTCGCCGCCAAGAACTTCGGTCACAAGGAAGCGACCACCGCGATCGTCGTGTCGTACTACTGGCACTTCGTCGACGTCGTCTGGATCGGCCTCTTCGCCGTCATCTACCTTCTCAAGTAGGAACTGGATAGCCCCCACAGCATGTTCAACAGAACCAAATCCAAGAAGGGCCGCCGGTCTCCCCTGGCGACCGTCTCGCTCATCGTCGTCGGCCTGATGACGACCGGCGGTGCGTACGCGCTGTTCAGCTCCACGGCGAACGCTGACGACAGCACGAGCACCGTCTCGGCCGCGTCCACTCAGTCGAAGGTCAACGAGGGCGAGAAGCTCTTCGCCTCGAACTGTGCCACCTGCCACGGTCTGAACGCCCAGGGCACCGGCGAGGGTCCGTCCCTCATCGGTGTCGGTGCTGCCTCCGTCGACTTCCAGGTCGGCACCGGCCGCATGCCGATGGCCGCCTCCGGCCCGCAGGCCGAGGAGAAGCCGGCGCAGTTCACCGACGAGCAGGTCGATGCGCTCGCGCAGTACGTCGCGTCCCTCGCCCCCGGCCCCGCCGTCCCGTCGAGCGACCTCACGGACGGCAAGGGCGACGCCGCCGAGGGTGCCGAGCTCTTCCGCATCAACTGCGCCATGTGCCACAACGTGGCCGGTGCCGGCGGTGCGCTGACCGAGGGCAAGTACGCCCCGAACCTCCAGGACGTCTCCGGCAAGCACATCTACGAGGCCATGCTCACCGGCCCGCAGAACATGCCGGTCTTCAACGACCTGAACCTGACCCCGCAGCAGAAGGCCGACGTCATCTCGTACCTCAAGTACGTGCAGGACAACAAGTCGCCCGGCGGTTTCGCGCTCGGCTCCATCGGGCCGGTGGCAGAGGGTCTGTTCATCTGGATCTTCGGACTCGGCGCCGTCGTCGCGATGACGGTCTGGCTGACCGCGAAGTCCAACTGATCGTCCGTGTCGAACGACACTGAAGGGAACACCATGGCAGAGCACGACGACGAGGCACTGAACTCGTCCTCGGCTGTCGAGAAGCACGGCACGACACACGGCACCACCGCCTCGGCCGGCACCGCGGTCGTGCCCGCGGACCCGTTCGAGAACCCGGGCGAGCCGCCGCACCGCGCGCGTCGCACCGACGTCGACCCGAAGAAGCAGCGGCTGGCCGAGCGCCAGGTCGCGACGTTCTTCTACCTCTCGATCGTGGGCAGTGTCCTCGCGATCGCGGCGTACGTCGCCTTCCCGATCAAGGAAGACGACTTCAGCACGGTCCGGCTGGCCAACCTCTGGCTCGGTCTGTCGATCACCCTCGCGCTCCTCGCACTCGGCCTCGGTGCCGTGTACTGGTCGAAGTCCCTCGTGGTCGACCGCGAGATCACCGAGATGCGCCACAGCACCCGCGGTACCGACGCGACCCGTGCCAAGGCGGTCGAGGCCTTCCAGCTCGCCGACAAGGAGTCCGGGTTCAGCCGTCGCAAGCTGATCCGCAACTCGATGATCGGCGCGCTGGCCGCGTTCCCGCTCCCGGGCATCGTCCTCGTGCGTGACCTCGCGCCCGCGGCCGACCCCAACGAACTCCTCCGCCACACCATGTGGGCGAAGGGCACGCGCCTGACGAAGGACCCCACGGGTCTCCCGATCAAGGCGTCCGACGTGACCATCGGTTCGGTGTTCCACGTCATCCCGGACGGCATGCTCGACAAGGAGGACATGCTGGAGGAGAAGGCCAAGGCCGCCGTCCTCCTCATGCGCCTCGACCCCAACGACCTCAACCCCGCCAAGGGCCAGGAGAACTGGGGCTACGACGGCATCGTCGCGTACTCGAAGATCTGCACCCACGTCGGATGCCCGGTCGCCCTGTACGAACAGCAGACGCACCACCTGCTCTGCCCGTGCCACCAGTCGACCTTCGACGTCGCGAACAACTGCGAGGTCATCTTCGGACCGGCTGCACGTCCCCTCCCCCAACTTCCGATCGCGATCGACGACGACGGCTACCTGGTGGCGCAGAGCGACTTCCACGAGCCCGTCGGACCGTCCTTCTGGGAGCGTGAGCGCTGATGAGCACAACCACCCGTCCCGCGACGACGTCGGCCACCAAGCCGGCGCCGGAGCGCGGTTCCCGCATCATCGGGGCCGCTGCCAACTACATCGACGAGCGCACGAGCATCTCGGGCCTGGTGAAGGAGGTCGGTCGCAAGATCTTCCCCGACCACTGGAGCTTCATGCTCGGCGAGGTCGCGCTGTACAGCTTCGTCGTCATCCTGCTCTCGGGGACGTTCCTGACGTTCTTCTTCCAGGCATCGATGGCCGAGGTCGTGTACCACGGCGCGTACGTCCCGCTGAAGGGCGTCGAGATGTCGACCGCGCTGCAGTCGACGCTGAACATCTCGTTCGACATCCGCGGTGGTCTGTTCGTCCGACAGATCCACCACTGGGCTGCCCTGCTGTTCATCGCCTCGGTGATGCTGCACATGGCCCGCGTCTTCTTCACCGGCGCGTTCCGCAAGCCGCGTGAGCTCAACTGGGTCTTCGGCTTCGTCCTCTGGGTGCTCGCCATGGCCGAGGGCTTCACCGGCTACTCGCTCCCCGACGACCTGCTCTCCGGCAACGGTCTCCGCATCATCGTCGGCATGATCGAGGGCGTCCCGGTGATCGGCGTCTGGATCGCCTACCTGCTGTTCGGTGGCGAGTTCCCCGGCACCGACATCGTTGGTCGTCTGTACACGCTGCACATCCTGCTGCTCCCCGCGATCCTCGTCGCGGTGCTCGGTGTCCACCTCGTGCTCGTCGTCATCAACAAGCACACGCAGTTCGCCGGCCCGGGCAAGACCAACGACAACGTCGTGGGCGTCCCGATCCTCCCGGCGTTCGCCGCGAAGGCCGGTGGGTTCTTCTTCATCGTCGCGGGCATCCTCGCCCTCATCGCGTCGCTGTTCACGATCAACCCGATCTGGAACTACGGCCCGTACGACCCGTCCCCGGTGTCCGCCGGTACCCAGCCCGACTGGTACATCGGCTTCGCCGACGGTGCGCTCCGTCTGGTTCCGCCGCACTGGGAGGTCGTCTGGTTCGGCTACACGGTGTCGTTCAACATCCTCGTGCCGATCGCCGTGCTCATGGCGCTCATCGTGGCGATGTTCATCTACCCGTTCGTCGAGGCGTGGGTCACGGGCGACAAGCGCGAGCACCACATCCTCGACCGTCCGCGCAACGCCCCGACCCGCACGGGTCTCGGTGCGGCCGGCATCACGCTCTACGCGAGCCTCTGGGCCGCTGCGTCGTCGGACATCATCGCGACCCACTTCCTGGTGTCGATCGACCACGTGATCCACGTGATCCAGGCCATGACGGTCCTCGGCCCGTTCGTCGCCTTCTGGATCACGAAGCGCGTGTGCCTCGCCCTCCAGAAGAAGGACCGCGAGATCGTCCTCCACGGGTACGAGTCCGGACGCATCGTCCGTCTCCCCCACGGCGAGTACATCGAGGTGCACGAGCCCCTCGACGAGTACGAGCGCTGGCGCCTGCTGCAGTTCAACGAGTACAAGCCGCTCATGGTCCGCCCGGACGCCCGGGGTCGCATCACGGGGCTGCAGAAGGCCCGCGCGAGCGTGTCGCGGTTCTTCTTCGAGGACCGCATCGCCCCGGTGTCGAAGGCCGAGCTCGAGGCTGCGCACGCCGCGCACCATGGCCCGGAGCTGACCGAGGGCGAGCACCCCGCTGCTGCCGTCGGTGCCGGGAACCACTAGCAGGAGCAAGAACACTCCTCGGCAAGAACGAACGAGCCCCTCGTCCACTTCGTGGTCGGGGGGCTCGTTCGTTCCTCTGGATTCGAAAACACCGTCTCGGGTTCACCGACGGTTCAGAATGGTGTGGCAGCGTGTTGCACCACGCACCCGTCAACGGAACGAGAAACCGATGGACAGCCGGACGGCCGAACACCCCAGGCCGAACCACTTCCTCCTCCACCTCAGTGACACACACCTCGTCGGCGGCGACGGCCCGCTCTACGGGGATGTCGACCCCGCCGCACGGCTGGCCGAGATCATCGCCGACATCGAAGCCTCGGGTGCTCAGCCCGAGGCGATCGTCGTGACCGGCGACGTCGCGGACAAGGGCGAGCCCGGTGCCTACGCCCGCGTGCGCGAACTCCTCGAGCCCGCCGCCGCCCGCATCGGCGCGCAGCTCATCTGGGCGATGGGCAACCACGACGAGCGCGGCGCCTTCCGCCAGGAACTCTTCGGCATCCAGCCGACCGACCGTCCCGTCGACTTCGTCTACGACGTCAACGGTCTGCGCGTCATCACCCTCGACACGAGCGTGCCCGGACACCACCACGGCGAGGTCTCCCCCGAGCAGCTCGACTGGCTCGCCGAGGTCCTCTCCGAGGCCGCACCGCACGGCACCGTCCTCGCCATGCACCACCCGCCCGTCCCGAGCGTCCAAGACCTCGCCGTGCTCGTGGAACTCCGCGACCAGGCGTCACTCGCCGAGGTCGTCGAGGGCAGTGACGTGATCGGCATCATCGCCGGGCACCTGCACTACTCCACCAGTGCGGTCTTCGCGGGGATCCCCGTCTCGGTGGCGAGCGCGACCTGCTACACGCAGGACCTCATGGAGTACCAGGCCGGCACCCGGGGTCGCGACGGCGCACAGTCGTTCAACCTCGTCCACGTGTACGGCCGGAACGTCGTGCACTCGGTCGTGCCGATCGGGCACTACTCGACCGTCGGCGAGCCGGTGTCCGCGGTCGAGACGGAGGCCCGACTCGCCGCCGCGGGTGTCCGCATCGCTCCTGCGGTCGAGCCGGCACCGGTGACGTCGAGCATCCCCGTCTTCACGCTCGACTCGGTGCCGCTCTCCCCCGTCCACCCGTAGAGATTTCCCCCGTCCACCCGTAGAGACACGAAACGCGCACGTCCCGACGTTCCGCATGTCGATCGACACGTGTGGCGTCGGAACGGGCGCGTTTCGTGAGGCAGGCCCGGAGCGCGACGCCCGGGAGCGCGACGCCCGGAGCGCACGTGGCCGGCTCTGGGCGCCGGGCTCGCAGGCTCGCCCGGAGCGCGTGGCTGGTTTTCGGCGCCGGGCTCGCAGGCTCCCCCGGAGCGCACCGGCAGGACGCTGGCGCGTCCTAAGCGCCGGCGCGCTCCCACGGCGCCGGGAACGGGAAGTACTTCTCGAGGAAGTCCGTGACGCGCTCGGTCCGCTCCTCGTCGCTGACCTCCGGGAAGCTCCCGTCGTTGAGGCAGAAGAAGTCGACGTTCCGCTTCTTGAGCAGGTCGTCCAGCATCTTCAACCCGGACTGCATCGTCGTGTCGACGTAGCGCACCGACGCGTTCTCCTGGATGATCGCCCGCCCCGTGAGCAGCGCGTAGTAGTGGTACAACGAGTTCGTCACGGAGATGTTGTCCGCCGCACGGAACCGCGACGCCGCAGTGGCCCGGAACTCGTCCGCGAACTCGTGCTCCATCTCGGTCATGATCGACGACCGGAGAGGGGTCGGCGCGTGCTCGAGGTGCCGGGTCGTCACCGCGCCGAACCGTTGCTGCAGCAGGCGTCGGTTGACCCGGGCGGAGTTCTCGAACCCGCTCCGAGCAGGGTTGTTGGAGCCGAGGCCGATGCGGGTGTCCGCGACGATGAACTTCGTCACGGAGCCCGGGCTGAAGAACACCGACGGGTCCGCGAGGCGCCCGAAGAACATGTCGTCGTTCGAGTAGATGAAGTGCTCGCTGATGCCGGGGATGTGGTGCAGCTGCGACTCGACGGCCTGGGAGTTGTGCGTGGGCAGCACCGACGGGTCGGCGAAGAACTCCTCGCTGCGGACGATCCGGACCTTCGGGTGGTCGGCGAGCCACTTCGGCGCCGGCGAGTCCGTCGCGATGTAGATCTGCCGGATCCACGGCGCGAACGTGTGCACCGATCGGAGCGCGTACTTCAGCTCGTCGATCTGCCGGAACCGGGCGGGAGCGTCGTCGCCCTCCCCCAGGACCGCGTTCGCCTGTGCGGCCTGCCGTGCGCGCTGGTACTCGACCGCGTTCCCGTCGACCCACGAGAACACGATGTCGATCGGGAAGCGGATGTCCGACACGTGGTCGTCGAACATGTGCTCGACGGTGCGCCACGTGCGGCCGTACCGGTCGATGTCGACGAGCACGAACTCCTCGACCGGCAGGCTGCGACGCATCAGGGCGTTCTCGACGGGGGCGAGGACCTCGGTGTCGGTGACGCGCCAGAACTCGAGCTGCACGCTCGTCTCGGCGCCGTAGCGCAGCCGCCCGATCGGCTCGACCCGCGGGCGGAACAGGCGCAGGACGGGTTCGTCCGGTGCCCCGAGGCCGTCGTCGATGACGAGCACGGCGGGGCGCTTCGGCGGCTTCGCGTAGAACGGCTCGTTCGCGGCGGCCGCCATGACCGCGCTCTCGGCACGCTGCCGGTCGCGTTCGTCGACGGCGATCACCGGCCGCTGGTCGTTGCCGCGGATGAGCAGGTGGTCGACGTCACCGGCGGTGAGGGCGTCGTCGAGGAACAGCAGGTCCTCGATCATGGACTGCTGGGGCGTCAGGTGGCCGTTGACGAGCGTCAGACGACCCTTCCGCACGACGACGTCGGGCCGGTCGAGACCGCCGGACGACGGGCGAGGGGTCAGCAGTGGACTCTCGGTCACCGGCTCGGTCTCGTCGCTCATCCATGCCCTTCGGGTCGATCGGTCGGGTCCTGCACCCGACTGACTGATCCTACCGTCCACGCGGGCACGGGGTTCGCGCGTCACCCCCGACACCGGCTGGCGTCGAGACCGGCCGGGAGGCACGACGCACGCCCGCCACGTCGCGCACGGCACGCGCGGCGCGGTCGGGTCAGCTCCCGGCCGCGTCCGTCTCGCGGGGCACCTTCACTGCGAGCCCGACCACGACGAAGAGCGCCGCGGCGACGATCTGGAGCGCGGCCCACACCTGCCCGGGGATCGTCACGACGACCAGCGGGTTCCAGCACACCGCGACCGCGGCCATGAGGGCCGCTGCCCACCAGGAGCGCCCGCGCACGGCGAACACGAGGATGATCAGGGCGAGGACCGTGGCGCCCCACCGGGCGAACACGAACGCCGAGGCGTCGATGATCGCGACGCACGCGAGCAGCACGACGGCGGCGAGCAACGACGGCGCGAGTGCGGGACGGGTGTAGGGCGGCAGCTGGCGACCTCCCTCAGCGGCGCGCTGCGGTGCTCGCGGCGTCGGCCTCGCGGGCACGCCCTGCTGGGACGACCCGATCGCGGGTCGCCCCCTCCGCGAGGCCATCAGGCGGACGCGCCGTCGAGGTCGATCGCCCGGAACGGACGGGACATCGGCGGGAGGTCCCGGACGCGCTCGAGCGCCGGTTCGAGCTCGTCGAGGTACGCCCGGTAGCCCTCGTCGTTGAGGTGCAGGCCGTCGTCGGAGTAGCGGTCGGCGAGGTGGTCGCCGTCGGCCAGCGCGGGCCAGGCGTCCAGGTACTGCGCGTGGCAGGTCGCGACGAACTGGCGGAGGTGCCGGTTGGCCTCCTCGATCTTGGCGCGGTACTCGGCCTGCCGGGGCAGCACCGACACGAGGAGCAGCCGGACACCGGGCAGCTCGCGGCGCAGGGTGACGAGGATCGTCTCGACGTTCCGGACGACGTGCTCGACGCTCGCGCGGTGGTTGCCGAAGTCGTTCGTGCCGATGAGCAGGACGATGACCTCGGGCTCGGCGGCCACCACTTCGTCGAGCCGCGCGAGCACCCCGTCGGTGGTGTCGCCGCCGACGCCGAGGTTCAGCGTGCGCTCCGACGGCAGCCGGTTCTCCCAGTCCCCTGCCTCGGTGATGCTGTCCCCCAGGAACAGGACGGTGGGTCGGTCCTCGGTCATGCTGCCTCCTCGTGCGACGTGTCAGCACTGCCATTCTGGTGGGTGCGGTTGCGGGAGGTCGAGTCGGTGTTGTGCGACTCCCGCTCGGCTGCGGCGGTGATCCGCTCGACCATGCCGGGGAAGATCACCCCGTGGAACGGCAGGATCGAGTACCAGTACAGGCGTCCGGACAGTCCCTGGGGGAAGTAGATCGCACGTTGTCGGTAGTCGCTGCCGCCGGAGGGCGACGGCGTCACGGTCATCTCCAACCAGGCCCGGCCGGGCGACTTGAACTCGGCGCGGAGGCGGAGGTAGCGCCCGCGGTCGAGGCGTTCGACGCGCCACCAGTCCAGCGCGTCGCCCTGCTCGAGCCGCTGCGGGTCACGTCGACCGCGGCTCAGTCCGACCCCGCCGGCGATCTTGTCCATCCACCCCCGGGCGACCCAGGCGAGCGGGAACGAGTACCAGCCGTTCTCCCCGCCGATCGACTCGACCACGCGCCAGACGTCGGCGGCCGACGCGTCGGTGTGCCGCTCCCGGTCGTCGACGTACACGGTGTGCCCGGCCCAGTCCGGGTCGCTCGGCAGTGGGTCGGCCGGGGTCGCGGCGAGTGTCGCGTTCCGCCAGCTCGTCTCGACCTCGCCGGTGCGCATGCGGGTCAGGGCCAGCCGGACCGCCCGCCGGTAGGGGGTCAGTCCGCCGGAGGGGTGCGGGACGTACTCGTCGATGTCGTGCTCGCGTTGCACGCACTCGAACTGCAGCGACTCGATGATCGGACGCGCGAGCTTCCGCGGGATCGGCGTCACGATGTTGAACCAGTGCGCGGCGAGCCCGGGGGTGAGCACCGGCAGCGAGGCGATCGCGCGCTGTGGCAGCTTGGCCTCCACCGCGTACCCGTTGAGCATCTGGCCGTAGCGGAGCACGTCCGGGCCGCCGATGTCGAACGTGCGGTTGACGTCGGCGGGGATCTCGAGCGCCTTGACGAGGTAGTAGAGGACGTCGCGGATCGCGATCGGCTGGATGTGGTTCCGGACCCACTTCGGCGCGGGCATCCACGGCAGCACGTCGGTCACGTGGCGGATCATCTCGAACGACGTGCTCCCCGAACCGATCACGACGCCCGCCTGGTAGGCGATCGTCGGGACGCCCGAACGGAGCAGGACGTCGCCGACCTCCTTCCGGCTCCGGAGGTGCTTCGACAGCTCACCGTCGGGGTGCAGGCCGCCGAGGTAGACGAAGCGCCGGACCCCGGCCACCCGGGCCTCGTGCGCCATCGTGCCGGCCGCCTGCGTCTCGGCGCGCTCGAAGTCGCCGTCCGCTCCCATCGCGTGTGCGAGGTAGTAGACCGCCTCGATGCCCTCGACGGCGGACCGGACGGCACGGGCGTCCGCGAGGTCACCCTCCACGATCTCGACGTCGTCGTGCCAGGGGACGTCCTGCAGCTTCCGGGGCGTCCGCACGAAGACCCGCACGGTGTGACCGGCTTCGAGGAGTCTGGGGACGAGGCGACCGCCGATGTACCCGGTGGCGCCGGTGACGAGGACGTGCATGCAGGGCACGGTACGCGCGTCGCCTCCGGGTAGGCTTGCCGGGTGGACAACGCAGCCATCCCCACCCCCGGCCACCTCGACGCGGACGCGGTCCGGGCCCTCATCGACCACGCGATCCTGAAGCCCGAGCTCACCCGCTCCGACGTCGACGCCCAGCTCGACGAGGCCGCCGCGTACCGCGTGTTCAGCGTGTGCGTCCGGCCGAGCGACGTCGCGCACGCCGTCGAGCGCCTGACCGGCACCGGGGTCGGCGTCGGCACCGTGATCGGCTTCCCGCACGGCACCACCTCCACCGCCGCCAAGGTCGCCGAGTCGCTGCAGGCCCTCGCCGACGGCGCGTTCGAGCTCGACATGGTGCAGAACATCGGCGCGGCGAGGTCCGGCGACTGGGACCGCGTCGAGCAGGACGTCCGTGCCGTCGTCGACGCCGCCGGCGACACCGTGGTGAAGGTCATCCTCGAGACCGCGTTCCTCACCGACGACGAGATCGTCGCCGCATCGCGCGCCGCACAGCGCGCCGGTGCCGCGTTCGTGAAGACCTCGACCGGGTTCGCCGGCGGTGGCGCGACCGCCGAGCACATCCGCCTCATGCGCGACACCGTCGGTGCCGACACCGGCGTGAAGGCCTCCGGCGGCGTCCGTGGCCTCGACACCCTGCTCGAGATGGTCGACGCGGGCGCTGACCGCATCGGCACGAGCGCCTCGGCGCGCATCCTCGACGAACTCGCGCACCGTAGCGAGACCGGCGCCGCGTCGTCGCTCGGCGACGACGCCTCGTCCTACTGACCCCACCCCCCCCCGCCGGGGCCGAGCACCTGCGGGACGCCAGCCGGCGGACCGGACGTGCACCGAGCCTCCAGGCCGTCGCACCGGAGCGATCATGACCGACAGCACCACCCAGGCCCACCTCCCGGGGCAGGCCCTCGCCCTCGCCGTCGACCTCGGCGGCACCAAGGTCGAGGCCGCCCTGGTCACCGACCAGGGCGTCGTCCTGCCGGCCACGCGGCACCGCAGCCCGACCGGCCCCGGCCGGACGTCCGACGAGCTGCAGGCCGCGGTCGACGAGGTCGTCACCGCCACGCTCGCGACCCTGCCCGCGGACGCGGTCCTCGTCGGCGTCGGCATCGGTTCGGCCGGCCCCGTCGACGAGGTCCACGGCCTCGTGTCCCCGCTGAACATGCCCGTCTGGCGCGGCTACCCGCTGCGGGACCGCGTCGCGCAGCACGTGCCCGCCGGGGTCCCCGTGACACTCCGCATGGACGGCCTCGCGATCACCCTGGCCGAGCACTGGGTCGGCGCAGCGCAGGGGTCCGACCACGTGATGGGCATGATCGTCTCCACGGGCGTCGGCGGCGGGCTCATCCTGCACGGCCGCACGGTCAGTGGCCCGACCGGCAACGCGGGCCACATCGGACACGTCGAGTGCGGCGGGTTCGACGACCCGTGCGCGTGCGGCGGCACGGGCTGCCTGGAGGCCGTCGCGTCCGGTCCGAAGACCGTCGCCTGGGCGCAGCGTCAGGGCTTCGCCGGCACGACGGGCGAGGACCTCGCCGCCGCGTACGCGGCCGGCGACGAGATCGCCGTCGCAGCGGTGCGGCGTAGCGGTCGCGCGCTCGGACAGGCGATCGCCGCGGCGACGAGCCTGGTCGACCTCGAGGTCGTGGCGATCGGCGGCGGCTTCTCCCACGTCACCCCTGATCTCTTCGAGTTCGCGCGGCAGGCCGTGGCGGAGCGCGTCGAGTTCCCGTTCGTGACGAAGGTGCGGATCGTCCCCACCGGGCTCTCGCAGGACGGGCCGCTCATCGGCGCCGCTGCGCTCGTGCACCGGGCGGACGTGCTGCGCTGACCGACCGTCGCTGACGCGCGCCGTGCCGCGGTGCGCCGTGCCGCGGTGCGCCGTGCCGCGGTGCGCTGCGGCGCGCTGCGGCATGCGTCCCCGCGGTGCGCTGACGCGTGTCGGCCGGGAGGCACGGGTCGTCCTCGCCCCGCCCCTCCGGTCGCTCCGTGGCCCTGTCCACAGCCCGGCCCGGTCGGGCAGGTCGGTCCGGCAGGATGTCGGGGTGCCCCGCTCGCGCCTGCTGACGACCGACGACTGGCCGGAGGCCGAACTCCGGGCCGCGGTGCTCGCCGGGGAGCTCGTGCCCGTCGGTCCGTGCTGGGCATCACCGGCCGAACCGCAGGACCCGGCGTTGCGTGCCGCAGCGGCTGCGTGGGCCCTGCCGGACGTCCGCCTCGTCGCCGCCCACCGCACCGCGGCCTGGGTGTGGGGCGGGCTGTCGCGTCCACCGCTCCCCCACGAGTGCGTCGTGCCCTCGCACGTGCGGCTCCGGGTCGATCCCGCGACCGTCCGGGTGCGCGAGGTCGCGCTGCCGCACGAGGACGTCCGGGCCCTCGCGGGGCTCCGGGTGACGACACCACCGCGGACCGCGATCGATCTGCTCCGGGCACCCGGGCCGACCGCCGGCCGCATGCACCCTGCCGACGAGGACGCCGTGCAGGGTCTCGTCGGGGCCGGCGTCGTCGGCACGGACGAGCTGCGGCGAGCCCTCGGTGCGCTCGGTGTCGTGCCGATGGTCCGCCAGGCCGAGCGGCGTCTCACCGCGCTGTTCGGCTCCGAGCCGTCCTGACCGGGCTCGGCCGGGGCTCGCCTCGCTGCGACGCGGCGCGCCTCCCTGTGGACGGCGAGCGTCAGCCGGCGCTGACGCGGTACACGTCGTACACGGCGTCGATGCGCCGCACCGCGTTGAGGACCCGGTCCAGGTGGGTGGTGTCGCCCATCTCGAACACGAACCGGCTCAGCGCCAGTCGGTCGGACGAGGTCGAGACCGTCGCCGACAGGATGTTCACGTGGTGGTCGGTCAGCACACGCGTGACGTCGCTCAGGAGGCCCGAGCGGTCCAGCGCCTCGATCTGGATCTGCACGAGGAACACCGACTTCGACGACGGTGCCCACTCGACCTCGATCATGCGGTCCGGCTCGTTCATGAGGGACTTCACGTTCGAGCACGACGCCTGGTGCACGGAGACACCCTGGCCGCGGGTGATGAACCCGACGATCTGGTCGCCGGGCACCGGGGTGCAGCACTTCGCGAGCTTCACGAGGATGTCCGGCGCACCACGGACGAGGACGCCCGAGTCGCTGTTGCGCAGCTGGCGGCTCGTGATCTGCCGCGGGAACGCCAGCTCCGGCTCGTCCGTCTCGGTCTCGGTCTGGACGCTGCCCAGCACCTTCTCGATGACGGACTGCGTCGAGACGTGCCCCTCCCCGATCGCCGCGTAGAGGGCAGAGACGTCCTCGTAGCGCATCGAGGACGCGACCTCGGCGATGGTGTCCTGGCTGAGGATGCGCTGCAGCGGCAGGTTCTGCTTCCGCATCGCACGGGCGATGGCGTCACGGCCCTGCTCGATGGCCTCTTCGCGACGCTCCTTGGTGAACCACTGCTTGATCTTGTTCCGGGCGCGTGGGCTCCGGACGAAGGTCAGCCAGTCCTGGCTCGGGCCGGAGTCGGGGTTCTTCGACGTGAAGATCTCGACGACGTCGCCGCTCGACAGGGTGCTCTCGAGCGGGACGAGCCGCCCGTTGACCTTCGCCCCCATCGTGCGGTGGCCGATCTCGGTGTGCACGGCGTACGCGAAGTCGACCGGGGTGGCGCCCGACGGCAGGCCGATGACCTTGCCCTGCGGCGTGAAGACGTAGGTCTCCTTCGCGCCGATCTCGTAGCGCAGCGAGTCGAGGAACTCGCCGGGATCGCTCGTCTCCGCCTGCCAGTCGGTGATGTGGGCGAGCCACGCCATGTCCTGGTCGTTCTGGCTCGACGAGTCGACGTCGCGGCCGGTGACGCGCTGCTTGTACTTCCAGTGGGCAGCGACACCGAACTCGGCGCGCTGGTGCATCTCGTGGGTGCGGATCTGGATCTCGACCGCGCGGCCCTGCGGCCCGAGGACGGTGGTGTGCAGCGACTGGTACAGGTTGAACTTCGGCGTCGCGATGTAGTCCTTGAACCGGCCGGGCAGCGGCGTCCACCGAGCGTGCACGGAGCCGAGCATCGCGTAGCAGTCCCGCACGGTCGGGACGAGCACGCGGATCCCGACGAGGTCGTAGATCTCGTCGAACTCGCGCCCCCGCACGATCATCTTCTGGTAGATCGAGTAGTACTGCTTCGGTCGGCCCATCACGTCACCGCGGATCTTCGCGGCCTTGAGGTCCTTCTTCAGCGTGCCGATGACGTTCTGCACGAACTGCTCGCGCTTCGGCTGCCGTTCCTTCACGAGGCTGTCGATCTCGACGTAGAGCTTCGGGTGCAGCACCGCGAACGAGAGGTCCTCGAGCTCCAGCTTGATCATCTGGATGCCGAGCCGGTGCGCCAGGGGCGCGTAGATCTCGAGCGTCTCCTTGGCCTTGCGCGTCGCGGAGGCGGACTCCACGAAGCCCCACGTGCGGGCGTTGTGCAGGCGGTCCGCGAGCTTGATGACGAGCACTCGGATGTCCTTCGACATCGCGATGACCATCTTGCGGACGGTTTCGGCCTGTGCGCTGTCGCCGTACTTGACCTTGTCGAGCTTCGTGACGCCGTCGACCAGCATCGCGATCTCGTCACCGAAGTCGGCGCGGAGCTGGTCGAGCTGGTAGTCCGTGTCCTCGACGGTGTCGTGCAGGAGCGCCGCGGCGATCGTGATCGTGCCGATGCCGAGGTCGGCGAGGATCTGCGCGACCGCGACCGGGTGGGTGATGTAGGGCTCGCCGGACTTGCGCTTCTGCCCGTCGTGCGCCTGCTCGGCGACCGAGTACGCCCGTTCGATGAGGGTGACGTCGGCCTTCGGGTGGTGCGAACGCACCGTGCGGATGAGCGTGTCGACCGCTCCGGCTGGCTGCGCACGGGAGAACAGGCGCGGGAGCAGGGAGCGGAGCGAGCCGAGGTTGCCCGTGGTGTTCGGGCCGATCGGACTCGTCGGACGGGCGGGCGAGGCCGGGCGGCTCGCGGCGTCCGACGGCGACGATTCGCGCGTGTCGGTCATGATGCGCCTCCCGAGACCTCGTCCGGTGCGGAGTTCCTCCGCGCTCGATCCGACAAGACTACGCGCGTCCGGTCAGTGCTCGTGACGCGGTTCGCTCTGGGCACCGCGGACGACTGCGGCACCCGACTGCTCCCACGCGGTCATCCCGCCGAGCACGTTCACGGCGGAGACCCCCGATTGTTCGAGGGCAGCGACCACGCGCGCCGAGCGACCGCCGGAGTGGCAGATGACCATCGCGGGGGTGTCGCCGCCGTCGATCTCCTGCCACCGCGACACCAGCTCGGACATCGGGACGAGCGTCGCCTCGGGAGCGTGGACCTCGTCCCACTCCCCCTGCTCGCGGACGTCGAACAGCTTCGCGCCCTCGGCGAGCCGGCGCCGGGCCTCCGCGACGTCGATGTCGGTGATGTCCACGGCCATCAGACGTTCGCCGTCGCGTCGACCTGCTGCTGCCGCTTCGCCGCGGCCTGTTCCTTCTTGGCGTCGGCCTGCTTGATCTTCGGCTCGTTCTCCCGGAGGTGCGCGTACATCGGTGACGCGATGAAGATGGTCGAGTACGTGCCGACGATGATGCCGATGAACAGCGCGAGCGAGATGTCGCGCAGCGTCCCGGCGCCCAGGACGTACGACCCGATGAAGAGGATCGCCGCGACCGGCAGCAGGGCGACCACGGAGGTGTTGATCGAGCGCACGAGGGTCTGGTTCACGGCGAGGTTCACCGACTGCTTGAACGTTCGGACGCTCTCCTGGCTGGTGTTCTCACGCACCTTGTCGAAGACCACGACGGTGTCGTACAGCGAGTACCCGAGGATCGTCAGGAAGCCGATCACGGCCGCCGGGGTGACCTCGAGGCCCACGATGCCGTACACGCCCGCCGTGATGAGGAGGTCGTGCAGCAGCGCCGTCATGGCGGCCACCGACATCTTCCACGTGCGGAAGTACAGCGCCATGACCACGGCCGCGAGGGCGAGGAAGATCACGAGGCCGCGGATGGCCTGCGCGAGGACGTCCGCACCCCAGGTCGCACCGATGAACGTCGCCGCGACCTGACTGTCCGGGACGTCGTACGCCTTCGCGAGGGCGTCCTGCACCTCGGTCGTCTGCCGGTCGGTCAGCTGACCGGTCTGCACGCGGATGCCGTGCTGCCCGAGCTGCGACACGCGCGGCACACCCTCGGGGACGATCGACTCGACGGTGTCGGTCGCGATCGCCTGGTTCGTGGTCTTGACGTCGGAGATGGTGAACTCCGACCCGCCCGTGAACTCGATCCCGAGCTGGTACCCGCCGCGGAGCCACGGGATGCCGAGGGAGAGCACGATCATCACGATCGCGATGAGGTACCACGTGCGACGGCGTCCGACGATGTCGTAGGAGCGCTTGCCCGTGTAGAGGTCGCTGCCGAACTGGCTGAAGCTGGCCATCAGTCGTCCTTCCCGTCCGGCGTCGTGCCGTTGTCGCCCGCGGCTTCGCGGGCCTTCCGCTCGGCGATCGTCTGGCGGCGCTGCGCCTCACCGGCGCTCCGCTGCTGACGCTTGCCGTCCACGACCGGTGCCCGGAACTGCGCGCGGCCCCGGTAGACGGCCCCCAGGGCGCTCGGATCGAGCCCGCTGAACTTGTGGCCCTCGCCGAAGAACCGGCTGCGTGCGATGAGCTGCATCATCGGGTGCGTGAACAGCACCACGACGACGACGTCGATCAGGGTCGTGAGGAGCAGCGTGAACGCGAAGCCCTTCACGTCACTGACGGCGAGGATGTACAGGACCACGGCGGCGAGGAAGTTGATCGAGTCCGACGCGAGGATCGTGCGCAGGGCTCGACGCCATCCGGACTCGACGGCACCCTCGAGACCGCGGCCGTCCCGCAGCTCGTCGCGGATGCGTTCGAAGTACACGATGAACGAGTCCGCGGTGATGCCGATCGCCACGATCAGACCTGCCACACCCGCCAACGACAGGCGGTAGTCGACGCGCCAGGACATGATCGCGATGACGAGGTAGGTCAGGGCTGCTGCGACCCCGAGCGACAGGACCGTCACGAACGCGAGCGCCCGGTACTGGATGACCGAGTAGATGATCACCAGGATGAGGCCGATCAGGCCGGCGACGAGACCGCCGACGAGCTGTGCGGTCCCGAGCGTCGCCGAGATGTTCTCGTTCGACTGGACCTGGAAGTTGATCGGCAGCGCGCCGTACTTGAGCTGGTCCGCGAGGGTCTTCGCGGAGTCGGCCGTGAAGTTGCCGGTGATCTGCGCCTTGCCGTTGGTGATGGCCGCGTTCGACGCCGGAGCGGTGATGACCGTGCCGTCGAGGACGATCGCGAACTGGTTCTGCGGCGCCTGCAGCTTCACGAGCCGGCTGGTGACGTCGCGGAAGTCGTCCGAGCTCTTGCCCGAGAACGTCAGGTTGACGGCCCACTGGCCGGTGGACGCACCCTGCGAGTCGGTGGCGAGACCCGAGGTGGCGTTGCTGATGCCGGAGCCCGAGACCTCGACCGGACCGAGGATGTACTTCGCGGCGCCGTCCTGGTCGCACGTCACGAGCGGTTCGTCGTCCGGTGCGGCGGTGACGTCGTCCGGTGCCTTGCAGTTGTAGTTCGTGTAGAGCGCCTGGAGCGCCGGCGTGACCTGCGAGAGATCGCTGCCGTTCGTCGGCTTCGTGCTCGGCGTGGCCTGCAGCGATGCCGGCGGCGTGTAGGGCGTCGGCGAGGCCGAGGCGCCGTCGCTGCCACCGACGGCGGTGTTCGTGGCGGCCTCGGTGTACAGCACCGGACGGAAGGTCAGCTTCGCCGCTGCTTCGATCCGGTCGATGGTCGCCTGATCGGGCTTGCCGGGGATCGAGACGACGATGTTGTTCGTCCCCTGCGTGTTGATCTGCGACTCCGACACACCCGTCGCGTTGATGCGCTGGCGGATGATGTTCACGGCCTGGTTGAGCTGCTGGCTCGTGACCGAGCCACCCTCGGTGTTCTGCGCCGCGAGGGTCAGCTGCGTGCCGCCCTGCAGGTCGAGCGCGAGCTCCGGGACCCAGCTGGCGCCCGCGAACCACTTGTCGGTGTCGTCCTTCGTCGTGCTGGCGAGGATCGATGCGGCGGTGTTGAGTCCTGCGAGGACCGCCATCAGGATCACCAACCAGGTGAGCGAGCGGAGCGCCTTCTTGACGGGTGTCGATCGTGCCACCGGTCGTCTCGTCTTTCTGTCAGGACCGACGACGCGAGCCGACGGCAGGAGTGATGCTGCCGGGCCTCACGACCCGACAGCCAAGAACATCAGTTGTCGTTCTTGCGGTTCGGCTCGTCGGTGCGCTCACCGTAGGCCGGGGCCTGGTCGTCGACGACCGGCTGGCCGTTGAGCTCGGTGACGTGCTTCGGCTCGTCCTCCGGCGTGACGGCGGTGTCGACGTCGTCGGCGGTCGCGTCCACGACGCGGGAGAGCGTCTGGCGGTGCACGGTCACGATCGTGCCCGGGGCGACCTCGACCTCGGCGGTGACCTTCTCGTCATCGACCGAGAGGAGCTTGCCGTAGAGGCCGAAGGACAACATGACCTGCGCGCCCGGGACCATCTTGGTGGCGAGCTCCGCCTGCTGCTTCTTGCGCTTCCGGCTGTTGTAGAACATGAAGGCCGCGAACGCCACGACGATGACGATGAGGATGACTTCTTGACCCATGATGCGATGCCTTCTCTGGTTGCTCGGTTTCGGGCCGTAGCAGTCTAGGGCACTCCTCGCTGGGCGACGTGTGCGCTCGGGGACTGCTCGGTCGGTGGGGGTTCAGTCGTCGTCGCCGAAGAGTGCGGGACCGGCGCTCGACTGCCCCGGCGTCATGCCGAAGTGCCGCCATGCCTGCGGCGTCGCGATCCGACCGCGGGGGGTGCGGGTGACGAGACCGAGCCGGACGAGGAACGGCTCGACGACCGACTCGATCGTCTCGGATTCTTCGCCGACGGACACCGCGAGCGTGTTCAACCCCACGGGCCCGCCGTCGAACCGGGTCAGCATCGTCTCGACCACGGCCCGGTCGAGTCGGTCAAGGCCGAGTTCGTCGACGTCGTACAGCTCGAGGGCGCCCTGCACCGCGGCCATGCCGTCGCGGGGACGGTGGACCAGCGTGAAGTCGCGGACGCGTCGGAGCAACCGGTTCGCGATGCGCGGGGTGCCACGGGAGCGTCCGGCGATCTCGCGGAGGGCGGAGCGGTCGATGTCGAGCTCGAGCAGGTGCGCCGCACGGATGAGCACCTGCTCCAGCTCGTCCTTCTCGTAGAACTCGAGGTGTGCGGTGAAGCCGAACCGGTCCCGCAGCGGGTTCGGCAACAGGCCGGCCCGGGTCGTCGCGCCGACCAGCGTGAACGGTGCGAGGTCGAGCGGGATGCTCGTCGCGCCGGCTCCCTTGCCGACCATGACGTCGATCCGGAAGTCCTCCATCGCGAGGTAGAGCATCTCTTCCGCCGACCGTGCCATGCGGTGGATCTCGTCGATGAACAGGACTTCACCCGGCACCAGTGACGAGAGCACGGCTGCGAGGTCGCCGGCGTGCTGGATCGCCGGACCGCTCGACATCCGCAGTGGCCGGCCGGACTCGTGCGCGACGATCATCGCGAGGGTGGTCTTGCCGAGTCCGGGCGGCCCCGCCATCAGGATGTGGTCGGGTGTGCGCTCCTGCATCGCCGCCGCCTTGAGCAGCAGGTCGAGCTGACCGCGGACCTTGCGCTGTCCCACGAACTCGTCGAGGGAACGGGGGCGGAGGGCGCCTTCGAAGGCGAGTTCCTCCTGCGACTCCGCCCCGGCGGCCGTGATGCCGCTCATCGGCCCGCTCCGGCCGGTCGGAGGGCCCCGAGGGCGGCGCGGAGGAGCGCCTGGGTGCCGAACGTCGCGGCGGCCGGGTCCTCGGTGACGACGGCGTCGACCGCAGCGCGCGCCGCGTCCTCACGCCAACCGAGGCCGACGAGGGCGACGACGACGTCCTCCGACGCGGGGTGCGCACCGGGCGTCGAACCTGCCGCCGCCGCGGTGGGCTGCTCGAACGCGGCGAGCTTGCCGGCCAGGGCGACGGTGATGAGCTTCGCGGTCTTCGGCCCGATGCCGGACACCTTGCGGAACGCAGCGTCGTCCTCGTTCGCGACGGCGGTGGCGATCTGCCCCGGGTCCAGGTGGGCGAGCACCCCGAGAGCGGACTTCGGCCCCACACCGGACACGCTGCGGAGGAGGTCGAACACGCGGAGTGCGTCGGTCGTCTCGAAACCGAACAGGAGGTGTTCGTCCTCACGCACGATCATCGCGGTGCGCACGAAGACCTCGGCCCCGTGGCGCATCGTCAGGGCGTGCGCGGGCGTGACGGTGACGGCGTAGCCGACTCCCCCGACCTCGATCACCACGCTCGATCCGGCGACGTCGATGCAGGTGCCCCGGAGACTCGCGATCATGCTCCGAGCCTAGGGCCGCCCACCGACGTTGCCCCCGCACCACGCGCGACGCCGCGCGAGCCGCCACGCGCCGCGGCGGCCGCCGCTCGGGCCAGGGGCGAGTCGGCGCCGGTGCCCTGCTGCGCGTCCCGCCAGGCACGCTGCGCCGGGGTGAGCGACGACGGACCGGACCCGGCCTGGTCTGGCGATCCGAGCCTCCAGGCGTGGCACACCGCGAGGGCGAGGGCGTCCGCGGCGTCCGCGGGCTTCGGCGCCTCGGCGAGGCCGAGCACGGCGGCGACCATCGTCTGCACCTGTCGCTTGTCGGCGTTGCCGTACCCGGTGATCGCCGCCTTGACCTCGGACGGGGTGTGCAGCCCGACCGGCAGGCCGCGTGCCGCCGCCGCGTGCAGTGCCAGGCCCGCCGCCTGCGCGGTGCCCATCACGGTGCGGACGTTCGCCTGCGCGAAGACCCGCTCGACGGCGACCGCTTGTGGACGGTGCTCGTCGATCTCGGCGGCGATGCCGTCCGCGATCCGGAGGAGGCGCTGCTCGAGGGCCATGTCCGCCGGTGTCCGGACGACGGTCACGTGCACGAGCCGGGCGCGCCGGTTCGGTGCGACCTCGACCACGCCGACGCCGCACCGGGTGAGCCCGGGGTCGACCCCGAGCACCCGGAGCACGGCTACTCGCCCTCGTCCTCGTCGAGCTCGGCCTGGACGTCCGCGGGGATGTCGAAGTTCGAGTAGACGTTCTGCACGTCGTCCGAGTCCTCGAGCGCGTCGATCAGCCGGAACACCTTGCGGGCGGTCTCGGCGTCGACCGGGACCTTGAGCCCCGGGACGAACTCGGCGTCGGCCGAGTCGTAGTCGATGCCGGCGTCCTGCAGGGCCGTGCGGGCCGCGACGAGGTCGGTCGCCTCGGTGATGACCTCGAAGCCGCCGCCCTGGTCGATGACGTCCTCGACACCGGCGTCGAGCACGGCACCCATCACGGTGTCCTCGTCGAGGCCGTCGGTCTTCGTGACCGAGATGACGCCCTTGCGGGAGAAGTTGTACGCGACGCTGCCCGGGTCGGCCATGGTGCCACCGTTGCGCGACATCGCCGTCCGGACCTCGGCCGCGGCACGGTTCTTGTTGTCCGTGAGGCACTCGATCAGCATCGCGACGCCGTTCGGGCCGTAACCCTCGTACATGATCGTCGTGTACTCGATCGACTCACCGGTGAGACCGGCACCGCGCTTGATGGCGCGGTCGATGTTGTCGTTCGGCACCGAGGTCTTCTTCGCCTTCTGCACGGCGTCGACCAGGGTCGGGTTCCCCGACAGGTCGGCGCCGCCCATCTTCGCGGCGACCTCGATGTTCTTGATGAGCTTGGCGAACGACTTGGCACGGCGCTGGTCGATGACCGCCTTCTTGTGCTTGGTCGTTGCCCACTTGGAATGCCCGGACACGGTGCTCCTTGCGTCTTGCGGAAGATCCTGATCAGTCTACCGAGCCGGGAGGCACGGTGTCGGTCCGGCGCGCTGGTCCTGTGGACAGCGCGTGGCCGGTCGAGGGAACCACCAGGGTGGTCGGGTCAGGCACTGGTCGGGTCAGGCACTGGTTGCATCAAACACTGTGGACGAGGTCGAGGAAGCGCCGGTGGAACCGGTCCTCCCCCGCGACCTCGGGGTGGAACGCGCTGGCGATCACGTTGCCCTGCTGCACGGCGACGACCTGGCCGTCCGGGAGCGCCCCGAGGACCTCGACCCCCGGGCCGTGCTCCTCGACCACGGGTGCGCGGATGAACACGGCGTGCACCGGGGCCTCACCGAGCTCCGGCATCGGGATGTCGATCTCGAACGAGTCGTTCTGGCTCCCGAAGGCGTTCCGCCGCACGGTCGTGTCGAGCACGTCGAGGGTCTGCTGCCCCGGGATGCCCGCGGCGATGCGCGACGAGAGCATGATCATGCCCGCGCAGGTCCCGTACGTGGGGAGACCACCGCGGATGGCGTCGGCCAGCGGCTCCGCGACACCGAACGCACGCGAGAGCTTGTCCATGACGCTCGACTCGCCGCCGGGGACGACCACGCCGTCGAGCGACGCGATCTCCTCCGGACGGCGGAGCGGCACGACGTCGGCGCCGAGTTCGGTCAGCGACGCGATGTGCTCGCGGAAGTCGCCCTGGAGCGCGAGGACGCCGATGCGCGGGTGCGCGGTCGGACTACCAGCCACGCTCGGCCAGGCGGTGCGGCGCGGGGACGTCGGCGACGTTGATGCCCACCATGGCCTCACCGAGCCCGCGGGAGACCTCGGCGATGACCTTCGGGTCGTCGTGGAAGGTCGTGGCCTTGACGATCGCGGCCGCGCGCTTGGCCGGGTCGCCCGATTTGAAGATGCCGGAGCCGACGAAGACGCCGTCCGCGCCGAGCTGCATCATCATCGCGGCGTCGGCCGGGGTGGCCACGCCACCCGCGGTGAAGAGCACCACGGGGAGCTTGCCGGTCTGCGCGACCTCCTTGACGACGTCGAACGGCGCCTGGAGCTCCTTCGCGGCGACGTAGAGCTCGTCCTCCTTGAGGTGACGGAGGGCAGCGATCTCCTTGTTGATCGTGCGGATGTGCTTGGTGGCCTCGGACACGTCGCCGGTGCCGGCCTCGCCCTTGGAGCGGATCATGGCCGCGCCCTCGGTGATGCGACGGAGGGCCTCACCGAGGTTGGTCGCGCCGCAGACGAAGGGCGTGGTGAAGTTCCACTTGTCGATGTGGTTGACGTAGTCGGCGGGCGAGAGCACCTCGGACTCGTCGATGTAGTCGACGCCGAGCTCCTGCAGCACCTGCGCCTCGACGAAGTGTCCGATGCGGGCCTTCGCCATGACGGGGATCGACACCGCGGCGATGATCTCCTCGATCATGGACGGGTCGGACATGCGGGCGACGCCGCCCTGTGCCCGGATGTCGGCGGGGACGCGCTCGAGCGCCATGACGGCGGTGGCGCCGGCTTCCTCGGCGATGCGGGCCTGCTCGGCGTCGACGACGTCCATGATGACGCCGCCCTTGAGCATCTCCGCGAGGCCGCGCTTGACGCGGTCGGAGCCGGTGATCGAGGTGCCGGGGGTGCTCGGGGTGCTGCTGCTGTCGCTCATGATGCCGACAGTCTAGTGCTCCGCGGACCACCCTTCCGCGACGAGTCGGCGGGTCTCGCCGAGCAGCTGCGACATCGACTTCGTGCGCGCGATGATCGGGAAGAAGTTCGAGTCGGACTGCCACCGCGGGACGATGTGCTGGTGGAGGTGCCCGGCCACACCGGCCCCCGCGACCTCGCCCTGGTTCATGCCGATGTTGAAGCCGTCGCAGTGCGAGACCGCACGCAGGACACGCATGGCCGTCTGCGTCAGCTCCCCCATCTCGCGGAGCTCGTCCGCTGTGGCCTCGTCGTACAGCGGCACGTGCCGGTAGGGGCACACGAGCAGGTGGCCGTTGTTGTACGGGAACAGGTTGAGCAGCACGTAGGCGTGCTCCCCGCGGGCGACGATGAGGGCGTCCTCGTCGGACTTGCGGGGTGCCTCGCAGAACGGGCAGTCGTCCTCGTGGCCGCGGCCCCGACCCTCGCGCCCGGCATCGATGTACGCCATCCGGTGCGGGTTCCAGAGGCGCTGGAAGGCATCCCGCACCGCGGCGCCGGTCGCGGCGTCGCGGATCACCAGCGGGTCGTCTCCGGAACCCGTGCCGGGGGCCCCGGACCCGGCCACGTCGGCGACGTGACCGGTCCCGGGGACGTGCTCGGTGCCTCCCGGCCGCTCCTGGTCCATCAGACCTGCGCGCGGTCGCGGATCGCGGTCAGGATGCGGTCGACCGCCTCGTCGACCGGCACGGCGTTGTCCTGCCGACCATCGCGGAAGCGGAACGACACGGCTCCGGCGTCGCGGTCGTCGCCGCCCGCGATCAGCTGGAACGGCACCTTCGCCTTGGTGTGCGTGCGGATCTTCTTCTGCATGCGGTCGTCGGAGTGGTCGACCTCGGCGCGGACGCCGTGCGAGCGGAGCTTCGAGATGACCTCGTCGAGGTAGTCGCCGTACTCCGCCGCGACCGGGATCCCGACGACCTGCACCGGGGACAGCCACGCCGGGAACGCGCCGGCGTAGTGCTCGGTGAGGACGCCGAAGAACCGCTCGATCGAACCGAAGAGGGCACGGTGGATCATCACCGGGCGCTGGCGGGATCCGTCGGGCGCGGTGTACTCGAGCTCGAACCGTTCCGGCAGGTTGAAGTCGAGCTGGACGGTCGACATCTGCCAGGTGCGGCCGATGGCGTCCCGCGCCTGCACGGAGATCTTCGGGCCGTAGAACGCCGCGCCGGCGGGGTCGGGGACGAGCTCGAGCCCGGACTCCTCGGCGACCTCGCGCAGGGTGTTCGTCGCGACCTCCCACACCTCGTCCTCACCGACGTACTTCTCCGGGTCCTTCGTGGAGAGTTCGAGGTAGAAGTCGTCGAGGCCGTAGTCGCGCAGGAGCGAGAGCACGAACTCGAGGGTCGTGGTGAGCTCCTCCTTCATCTTCTCCTGCGTGGTGAAGATGTGGGCGTCGTCCTGGGTCATGCCCCGGACGCGGGTGAGGCCGTGGATCACGCCGGACTTCTCGTTGCGGTACACGGTGCCGAACTCGAACATCCGGAGCGGCAGGTCGCGGTAGGAGCGGGCCTGCGAGCGGTACGCGAGGATGTGCATCGGGCAGTTCATCGGCTTGAGGTAGTAGTCCGCGCCCTGACGGGTGACGTTGCCGTCCTCGTCGCGTGCCTCGTCCATGTGCATGGCCGGGAACATGCCGTCCTTGTACCAGCCGAGGTGACCCGACTGCTCGAACAGGTCGCCCTTGGTGATGTGCGGCGTGTAGACGAACGAGTAGCCCTCCTGCTCGTGCCGGCGACGCGAGTAGTCCTCCATCTCGCGGCGGATGATGCCGCCCTTCGGGTGGAAGATCGCGAGGCCGGAACCGATCTCGTCCGGGAACGAGAAGAGGTCGAGCTCGGCACCGAGCTTGCGGTGGTCGCGCTTGGCGGCTTCCTCGAGCCGGACCAGGTACGCCTTCAGCTGGTCCTTGTCGGGCCACGCGGTGCCGTACACACGCTGCAGCTGCGGGTTCTTCTCCGAGCCGCGCCAGTACGCCGCCGCGACGCGCATGAGCTTGGACGCGTTGCCGATCCACCGGGTGTGCGGCACGTGCGGACCGCGGCAGAGGTCCTGCCACACGACCTCGCCGGTCTTCGGGTCGACGTTCTCGTACACCGTGAGCTCGCCGGCACCGACCTCGACGCTCTCGCCCGAGTCACCGGTGTCCGCGGCGCCCTTGAGGCCGATGAGCTCCTGCTTGTAGGGCTCCCCCGCCATGCGCTCACGGGCTTCCTCGTCGGTCACGACGACGCGACGGAAGCGCTGGGCCTGCCGGATGATCCGGTCCATGCCCTTCTCGATCGCCTTGAGGTCCTCCGGCGTGAAGGGGTCGGCGACGTCGAAGTCGTAGTAGTAGCCGTCCGTGACGGGCGGTCCGATGCCGAGCTTCGCGTCGGGGTTGATCTGCTGCACGGCCTGCGCGAGCACGTGCGCGGCGGAGTGGCGGAGGATGTCGAGGCCGTCCTGCTCGTCGAGGGTGACGGGCTCGACGAGGTCACCCTCGTGCACCTCGGCGTCGAGGTCCTTCAGCACCCCGGCGACACGGATCGCGACCACGCCGCGGACTCCGTCGAACAGCTCTGTGCCGGTCGTGGTCGTCGTCGCGGTGCGGGGCTCGGGTGCCTGGGGAAGGTCTGCGGGCTCGGCGCCGTCGGCGGGCGCTGCGACTGACTCGGTCACGATCGTGGTGCTCCTCGATTGGTTCAGGGGTGCGTCAAGACTAGTGCGCCGCGACCGCGGCGCGGCCCGCCTGTGGGGCGTGCCCGGGGCGCGTGCGGGTGTGCAGGAACGGCCTGGAGGCGCGGTGCGGTTCCGTCAGGCCGGGACGGTGCCGAGCGTGGTCACCGCGACACGAGCCTCGACGCGCTCGCGGCCCGCGAGGCCGTCGAGCTCCAGCAGCGCGGCGAAGCCGATGGCCTCGTAGCCGGCGCGCTCCAGGAGCGTGATCGTCGCGGCCGCGGTGCCGCCGGTCGCGAGGACGTCGTCGACGACGAGCACGCGGGTGCCCTGCGGCAGCTGACCGGGGCGCAGCTCGAGCTCGGCCTCGCCGTACTCGAGTGCGTACTGCTCGCTGAGCACCTCGCCCGGGAGCTTCCCGGCCTTGCGGACGGTCAGGACGCCGACCTGGTGCTGCGCGGCGATGCCCCCGGCGAGGGCGAAGCCACGGGCCTCGATGCCGGCGACGGCCTGGAAGCCCTCGCCCACGGCGAACGGTGCCGCGAGGGCCTCGCACACCCGGCCGAACGCCACCGGGTCCGAGAACACGGGTGTGACGTCGCGGAACAGGATCCCCGGCTTCGGGAAGTCCGGCACGATCGCGGTGAGTCGGTCGACGAGGGCAGCTGCGGTTTCGGTCACCGCACAACGGTACGGCAGTGGCGGCGGTCGGCCGGACCTCCCAGCGCCCCGCCCGGGAGGCCGGGGCGCTGGAAGGTCAGCACGTCGCTCAGCGCCAGAGCTGCATGGCACCGCTCTGCAGCAGCAACCGCAGCTGGCTGTCGCGCTGCTCACGCTCGATCCGCTGGCGGGTCTCGAAGTCGACCGACACCCGGACGGGCGTGGTGCGCCGACTCCACAGGATCAGCCAGAGGCCGACCCGGAGGGCGATGCGGTCGGGCAGCGAGACCCGACGGCGCACCGCACGGGTATCGGGAGGACGGGTGGAGGTCTTCGTGGACATGGTGGTGGATCCCCTACTGGATGGTCGCCCGGACGTCTTCCGGGCGCGACGGAACGACCCGGTGTGCGGGCCGGACAAAATGACGGATGAATGCGCGACGAACCACCGCATCGGCGCCGGGCGCGATGTCGGAAGAATGCGTCGGAATGCATTCAGGAATGCGTGGCGATGGCGAGAGCGTCCGGTCGACCACCGTCGTCGACCGACGCGTCCCCCGGGCCGCCCCACCCGGACCGCTCACAGCGGTACGGGTGACGGGCGTCACGGGCAGCGACCGCGAGCGGGAGGCTCGGCAGCGCTGTCAGCGCGGGCGTGCGGAGAGGCGGACGCTTCCGGTCAGCGGACCCGGACAGGGGTGCCGAAGAGTCCGGTGATGCCACGGAACGGCGCGGTGCCGGTGAACGGCACGGTGCCGGTGAACGGCTTCGCGCGGTGCGTCGTGATGGTGATGATCATCATGGTCTCGCCCCCTCTCGGTCTCGTGCTGAACGGTGCTCGTGAACACTATCCACACCGGGAATGTCCGCGCAAGCATTTCCATCAAAATGCTCCGGAATTGTTCGCCGACAACGACAGAACGGCCCGGTGTCGTGCAGACACCGGGCCGTTCAGGCGACCGGGAGAGCGGGATCAGACCGCGGCGGGCTGGGCCGCGGTCACGGTGAGCACACCGTCCGCCACGTCCACGCGGACCGTGTCCCCGCTCCGGACCGTCTCGGCCACCACGAGGGTCGCGATCCGGTCGTCGACCTCGCGCTGGATCAGCCGACGGAGCGGGCGGGCGCCGTACTCGGGCTCGTAGCCGTGCTCGGCGAGCCAGGCGACGGCCTCGTCGGAGACCGACAGGGTCATGCCCTGGCCGAGCAGCCGGAGCGCGGTGTCCTCCAGCAGGAGCGCCACGATCGACGAGATCTGTGACGACGTCAGCTTCCGGAACAGCACGATCTCGTCGATACGGTTGATGAACTCCGGCCGCATCGCTTCACGGAGCTTGCCCATCACCCGGGCACGCAGGTCGTCCTCCGCGAAGCCCTCCGCGGCCCCGACCGCCGAGAACCCGAGGGCGCCGGAGCGCGACGCGAGGAACTCGGACCCGATGTTCGACGTCATGATCACGACCGTGTTCCGGAAGTCGACCGTGCGACCCTGGCCGTCGGTCAGTCGGCCGTCGTCGAGCACCTGCAGCAGCAGGTTGAAGACGTCCGGGTGGGCCTTCTCGACCTCGTCGAGCAGGATCACCGAGTACGGGTTCCGACGGACGCGCTCGGTGAGCTGCCCGGCCTCGTCGTAGCCGACGTACCCGGGAGGGGCACCGACCAACCGCGAGACCGTGTGCCGCTCGCCGAACTCGCTCATGTCGAAGCGGAGCATGGCCGACTCGTCGCCGAACAACGAGGACGCGAGCGCCTTCGCGAGTTCGGTCTTGCCGACGCCGGTCGGTCCGAGGAACAGGAAGCTGCCCACCGGTCGGCGGGGGTCGCCCATGCCGGTCCGACTGCGCCGCACTGCGCGGGCGATCGCCTGCACGGCGTCGTCCTGACCGACGACGCGCTCGTGCAGCTCGTCCTCGAGGACGGCCAGGCGGGAGCGGTCGCCCTGGCTCAGGCGTGTCGCCGGGATGCCGGTGGCGCGGGAGACCACGCTCGCGATGTCGGCCTCCGTGATCTGCCGGTCACCCGATTCCGGACTGGTGGGCCCAGGCCGCCGGTCCCGCGGCGACGCGTCAGCGGCGTCGCGGCCGTGCCGGTGGGGAGCGCGGCTCGCGCCCGCCTCCGAGGCGGCGGAGATCCGGGCCTCCAGGCCGTCGATCTGGTCGCGCAGGCGCGACGCCTCCTCGTAGTGCTCCTCCGCCACGGCAGCGTCCTTGGACGCGCTGAGCGCGGCGATCTCGACGCGCAGCGTCTCCACGTCCACGTCGCCGGACAGCGCGAGCCGACGGCGGGCACCGGCCTGGTCGACGAGGTCGATGGCCTTGTCGGGCAGGTGGCGGTCCGTCACGTAGCGGTGCGAGAGCTCGACGGCCGCGCGGAGCGCCTCGGGCGTGTAGGTCACGTCGTGGTGCTCCTCGTAGCGGGGCGCGAGGCCCGTGAGGATCGCGACGGCGTCCTCGACGCTCGGCTCCCCCACGGTCACCGGCTGGAAGCGACGCTCGAGCGCGGCGTCCTTCTCGATGCGGCGGTACTCGTTCAGGGTCGTCGCGCCGACCATGTGCAGGTCGCCGCGCGCGAGGCGCGGCTTGAGGATGTTGCCGGCGTCCATCGAACCGCCCTCGCCGCCACCGCCGGCGCCCACGAGCGTGTGCAGCTCGTCGACGAAGACGATGAGCTCGTCCGCGTGCTCGGCGATCTCGTCCACGACCTTCGTGAGGCGCTCCTCGAAGTCGCCGCGGTACCGGGCACCGGCGAGCATGCCGGGCAGGTCGATCGCGACGACGCGCTTGCCCTGCAGGAGCGCCGGGACGTCACCGTCCACGATGCGCTGCGCGAGCCCCTCGACGATCGCGGTCTTGCCGACGCCGGGTTCGCCGATCAGGACGGGGTTGTTCTTCGTGCGGCGGAGCAGGATCTCGACCGTCTGCTCGATCTCGTCCGCCCGACCGATGACCGGGTCGATGCGTCCGTCACGGGCACGGGCCGTGAGGTCGGTGCCGTACTGGTCGAGGGTCGGCGTGGAGCTCTGCTCGGTGCTTCCGCTGTCCGTCGTCGTGCCGGGCACCGTGCGTCCCGCCCGTGCCGCAGCCGACGCCTCCGCCGCGTACTCCTGCATCACCTGCGGGGTGACGCCGGCGCTCGCGAGGAGCTGTCCGGTCACGGTGTCCTGGTCCATGACGAGCGCGAAGAAGACGTGCTCCGGATCCGTGTAGGTGCTGCCGAAGCCCTTGGCGGCCTGGGTCGCCTCGAGCAGGATGCGCTGAGCGGTGCCGGTCAGTGCCGGGCGACCCTCGGTCAGTGCGTCGTCGTCGGACGGTGCGGGCAGCCGCTGCTCGACCTCGTCGGCGAGGCGCTCCGGGTCGGCGCCGGCCCGGCGGACGACCGCAGTGAACGGATCGGTCCGGACGAGGACGTGCAGCAGGTGCAGTGCGTCGATCTCGTGCTGGCCCTGCTCGGTCGCGTACTCGGCGGTGCGCTGGAGCAGCTGGTGGGTGCGACGGCTGAGCAGTCGCGTGATGTCGACGGGGCGTCCGAACGGGACCGGCCGCTGCTGACCGGCCTGCTGCGCCGCGATGAGCCGCGCGAGGAACTCGTCAAACGAGTCGCTGCCGGCGGGACCGAACGTCTCTGGCAAGGGTGCCTCCTGGTTGGACTTGAGTGCCTTCGACTCAATGCAACGCAGCGGCGGGCGGGCCATTCCCGGTCCGGGGAGGAACTTGCGGCGACTCGGCTCAAGTCGATGTCGACCCAGGTCGGTGCCGATTCGGGTCGCTGCCGACTCAGGTCCGGGCGATGGGCTTCGCGATCGCGTCCGTGACCCGCACGAGGTCGGCGGGGGTGAGCTCGATGTCGAAGCCCCGGCGTCCACCGGACACGAAGATGCTGTCGTACGCCAGCGCCGACTCGTCGAGCACGGTCCGGAGTGCGGTCTTCTGCCCGACGGGGCTGATGCCGCCGACCACGTAGCCGGTGCGCTTCTCGGCGAGTGCCGGGTCGGCCAGCGTGGCCTTCTTGCCGCCGACGGCCGCGGCGATCGCCTTGAGGTCGAGGCGGTTCGCGACCGGCACGATGGCCACGGCGAGGGCGCCGTCCACCGACACCACCAGGGTCTTGAACACCTGCTCCTCCCGGAGCCCGAGGGCGGCGGCCGCCTCTTCCCCGAAGTTCGTGGCGGTCTCGTGGTGCTCGTACACGTGCGGCGTGTACGGCACGCCCGCGCGGTCCAGTGCGACCGTCGCGGGGGTGCTCGGCGATGCAGCGGTCATGCCGCGATCATGCCGCTCCCCGGACGCCGGACCGGGGCGGCGCGCGGACGCTACGCTGAACGCACCATGGTCGTCGTCGAGTTCCTGCTGCGCCTCGTCGCCGTGCTCGGCGCGGGGGCACCGGTGGCGACGGGGGCGGGCGACCTGCTCCCCGCGGTCGTCGTCACGGCACTCGGCAGTGCCGCGGTCGTCGCAGTCGTGGTCCTCACCGCGGTCGTCGCCGGCGTGCTCGCCACGCTCCCGCCCAGCACTGTGGTCGACCACGCCGCGTGGGCCGTGCTCAGGACGGACATCGCGTCGTCGCACCCGGACGCGGACGGTCACGCGCGACCGAGGGCACCCGGCGTCGTCGCACCGGTCTGACCGCGTCGGTGGTCGGACCGCTCCGCGACCCCGCCACCTCGACCGATCGGACCCCCATGGACCTCTCCACCCTGCCCGTCGTCGGCACGCTCCTGCACGCCGGCGCCGACCTGCTCGCCGCCCTCACGGGCTGCTTCCAACCCTTCGCCGGGTCGTTCGCCGCGGCGCTCGCGGTGGTCGCCCTCACCCTCGCCGTCCGCGTGCTGCTCGTGCCGTTGTCCGTCCTCCAGGTGCGAGCCGAGCGGGATCGACGCCGCCTCGCGCCGCAGCTCGCCGGACTCCGTCGCCGGTACGGACGGGACCGCGAGCGACTCCAGCGCGCCGTCCAGGAGCTCTACACCGCCGAACGGGTGTCGCCGCTCGCCGGGTGCCTGCCGGTGCTCGCGCAGGCCCCGGTGGTGTCGCTCCTGTACACCCTGTTCACACACGCGACGATCGGGGGCGTGGCGAACACGCTGCTCGAGGCGACGTTCGTCGGCGTGCCGCTGGCGCACTCGCTCGTGGTCACGCTCGCCTCACCGCTCTGGGCACACGCCTGGGTCGTGCTCGCCCTGCTCGCCGTCCTCGCGCTCGTGGTGGAGGCGACCCGGCGCGCGAACCGCCGGTGGAACCCCGTGGAGCCCACGGACCCCAGCGTCCCCGGTGCCGCCGTCGCGGCGTCCGTCGGGCGGGTGGCGCCGTTCGTCACGGTGGTGTTCGCCGCGGTCGCGCCCCTCGCCGCGGCGCTGTACGTCGTCACGAGTGCCGCGTGGGCACTCGGAGAGCGCGCGGTGCTCCGACGGGCGCTGGAGCGCGCCGCCGGCTAGCCGCCCTGGCCCTCCTGCTGCGGGCCCTGGTCGACGGGGTCGTACTCGGTGCCGCGGCCCTGTTCCTCGTCGGCGGTCGGCACGTGGCGTTCGGTGCCGGTCCCGCCCGGGCTCGTCGCGACGTAGTCGGCCTCGCCGGACTGGGTGTCGTGGCTGAGCGGCTCGAGGGTCTCGTCGTCGGCCGGGCGGGGCTGGTCGTTCGCGGAGCTGGTCATCGCTCCTGGGTACTCCTCGCGCACTGGGTGAACACGGTCGCCGTCCGAGTGCGACCATGGGGCGGGCAGCAGGACCCGGAACGGGAGTACGCATGGCCGACGACGACCTGGCGAAGGAGCGAGCGCGACTCGAAGCCGTGGCATGGGGTGCCGACTCGACACTCGTGGAGGCCGCCCGCGCACGCATCGCGCTCCAGGACCTCGCCGCGGGCCGGCGGCCACGGCGGCCGTCGTCCGCCGAAACGCCCGCGGAGCGCGGGGGCGGGCGCCTCGCCGAGGCGGGAGCGCCTGCGGGGCACGGCGCCGGCGGCGTCCCGACTGCACCTGCCGCCCCGGTCGGCGACGTGCTCGCCGACGACCGACATGACGACGCCGGCCCCGCGCCGGCGGCTCCTGCAGCGCCCGACGCTGACCCAGGATCGACCACCCTCGGAGCGACCGCCCCTGGAGCGACCGCCTCTGGAGCGACCGCCTCGGGAGCGACCGCCTCGGGAGTGACCGGAGTGCCGGCGACCGTGGCGTCGGCCGACCCCGAGGCGGCGGCGACGACGGATGACGGAGGCGGGGCGAGCCTCCAGGCAGGGTGGCGCCGACGCGTCCACGACCTGCTGTGGACCCGCCGCCCCCGCGTGTGGATCGCGCTCGGCGCGGCCGCCGCCGTCGGGGTGGCGTTCGCGGCCGGAACGGTCGTCGGGACGGCGCGGCCGTCGATGCCCGCGGCGCCGAGCATCACGCCGACGGCGGGCACCGTGACGCTGGAGCAGTTGCTCGACGTGCCGCAGACCTACGCGGACCAGCTCCCGGGTCCCGTCGACGCGCCGGTGAGCCTGCACAGCACCCGGCTGATCTTCACGAACCGGGCCCTCGACGGCGGCGACCTGGAGACACCGTGGAACGTCTGGGCGGGGGTCGGAACCGACCGTTCGACCATCTGCCTCGTCGCGACGGCGGACCGGATCGAGTCGTCGACGGCCTGCTACCCGCGGGAGGACGCGCTGCACGGCTCGGTGTCCCTGTCCGCGCAGTCCAGGAGCGGGACGCTGACCCTCTGGCTGCGCGGTGGCGGGGTGCAGGGCACGGTCACCGACTCGTACTGAGCACCGCCCGCTGAGCGCCGCTCGCGCTACGCGGTCGGCTCGCCGGAGCGGTGGGTGCGGACCGCGCCGGTGACGACGGCGACCGACCCCGTGAGGGTCTGGATCGCCCGGCTGATCGTCGGGACCGACGTCGTGACGACGGCGAGGGACGACGTGATGGCCTCGATCGAGGAGGTCGACAGGTGCTCCTGCGCGTGCGAGTGCACCGGGAAGCCCTTGCGTGCCGCGACGACGACCCCGAGCGAGGCGAGCAGGACCGCACCGCCGGCGAACGGCATCCACTGCAGTCCGACCACGCCGAGGGCCTGGCCACCGAGCGCCGCTCCCCCGGCGATGCCGATGTTCGACGCGCCGTTGACGAGGGCGCCGGCGATGTCGGGCGACACACCCCCGGTCCGGATCGCGGCCGCCATGAACAGGGTGCCGGTCGTGCCGTTCGCCGCCATCCAGACACCGGCGACCGCCATGGTGCCGACGAGCGACCCGTGCACGAACGGCAGCACGGCGAACGCGGCGGCCATCACGGCGACCGCGACGATGAGGGTCTGGCGGGGCGCACGGTCGACGAAGAGCCCGGCGACCCAGAGCCCGACGACCCCGGTGGCCCCGAGGACGAGCAGGGCACCGGAGACGAGGTGCGCGTCGAGCCCGGCGTCGATCGCGTACGGGCCGATGTACGTGTAGACGACGTAGTGCCCTGCGAACAGCAGCAGGTCCGCGACGACGACCGAGAGCAGACCGGTGCGCGCCCAGGCACGCGGCGAGCCGATGTGCGGCGACGACGCACCGCGGACGGCCGGGAGGAACGCCAGCGCGACACCGGCGAGCACGGCCGACGCCACGGCGACCGAACCGACGGCCGGACGCCAGCCGATGGTCTGCGCGACCCACGTGGCGATCGGCACGCCCAGCACGAAGCCGAGCGAGCTGCCCGAGTACACGAACGCGATCGCGCGGCCCGCGAGGCGCGGCGGCACGATGCGGGTGGCGTACGCCGACGCCACCGAGAAGAACAGCGCGTGGGCGACGCCGCCGACGACCCGGCCGGCGCACACCACGGCGAAGGACGGCGCGAGCGCCACCATGAGGTTCGACACCGCGTAGCCAACGAGCGTCGCGACGAGCACGGTCTTCCGGGGCAGCCGGGCGGTGAAGGACGTCAGCGGCAGCGCGAGCAGGGCCACGGCTGCGGCGTAGACGGTGACGACCACACCCATCGTGGACTCGGAGACGCCGAGGTCACGGCTCATGGTGCCGAGCAGACCGACCGGCATGAGTTCGGTGGTGATGGCGAAGAACGTCGCGAGCCCGAGCACGGCGATGCCGACGATCGAGCCCGTCGTGACGGTGATCGGCCGCGTGTGTGCCGGCACGGCCGAGGTTCGGGTGGTGGTGGTGGACACGGGGCTGACCTCCTCGCTGGGGATGTCCGAGCGCACGGCGAACGACGTCCGGGACGACGAGGAGCTGCGCGCTCGAGCTGTGGATGGTGTTGTGGGTACGACTCCACGGCGAGTGCGCTCCTCCAGTGTTGCACGATGCACTCGAGGTGCGCGAGGGCTACCGCTGAGAACTTCCTCGGAGCGCTCCAACGGCGTCGGTCCGGGGTTTGTTCCCGGGACGACGAACGGGGTGGGACCGAGCGGTCCCACCTCGTTGCGCGACAGGTGTCAGTCGTGCAGGTGCGTCCGGCGACGGTGCCGCACGGAGCGGTACGTCAACAGGCCCGCACCGAGGAGCACGAGCACGCCGGCGGCGACCAGCCCGGGGCCGAGGTCCGCACCCGTGTAGGCGAGGGCGCCCGACGTCGGACCGGAGCCCGTCGCGGCGACCGGTGCGGTCGTCGGGGCGGCACTCGCGGTGGGCGTCGCCGTCGGGGTGGGGCTCGGGGTCGCGGCGGCAGCGACGACGAGGTCGTCGACGGTCACCACGGCGCCCGCGTCGGGGGCGGAGGTGAAGTCCACCGTGGCGGTGCTCCCGGAGACCGTGACCGTGTAGTCGGTCGCGGGGTTCAGCCCCTGGAGGGTGTACCGGCCGTCGGTGCCCGTGGTCGCGGTCACCGGTGCACCGGAGTCGGGCTCGACCGGCGTGGCCGTGACGGTGCGGCCGGCGACGGGCTCGTCGTTCGTGTCGACCACGCGGCCGTTGGCGGTGGTGACGACGGCCTCCGGAGCAGGCGGCGTGACGAACGCGAAGTCGCGGGTCTGGGCCGGGCCACCGCCCACCAGTGTCACCGCGGTGCTCGTCGTCGTGCCCGTCGCACCCGGTGCCGGGAGCGCCGAGCGCACCGTGTACGTGCCGTCCACGGTCGTGAACGAGTACCCGCCGTCGGCATCGGTGACCGTCGTGGCGACCACCGTGCCGGCACCGTCGAGGAGGTCGACCGTGACGCCCGCCTGGGGAGTGCCGTCGAGCCGGACCACACCGCTGACCGTGCTCACCGCGTCGGTCTCGATCGGCCGGGGCCGGGTCGGTGCCGCCGGAGCTGCCCCGCGCGTCGTGACCTGCACCGGGTCGGCGCCGTCCACAGCGACGGTGACCGCCGTGTTCGGCGTCAGGCCGGAAGCGGTGTAGTAGCCCTCGTCGTTGGTGACGGTCGTGGTCGTCGTGTTCGCGGTGGGGTCGGTGATCACCACCGGGACGTCGGCCGCGGGGTCGCCGTTCGTGTCGACGACCTGGCCGATGATCGACGTCGTGCCCGCGGGCGACGTGAACGCGAAGGGCACGACCCGGTCCTCGCCCCCGGGGACCCCGTTCAGCGAGACCCCTGTCACGGTGGCTGCTCCGTCGGCACCCGGAGGCGGCGTGATCGCCACCTCGTAGTCGTTGATGACCGGCAGCTCCGGGAACGAGTACGTGCCGTCGGCTGCGGTCGTCGTCGTGTAGACCGTGCCGCGCGGCGCGGTCACCGTCACGGTCGCACCGGGGATCGGCGAGCCGTCGAGCGTGGCGGTGCCGGTGATCGCCGCGGTGCGGTTCGCGAACCACGTCTGGTAGACGGGGAAGCCGCTGCGACGCTCGAACGTGAGCGTGAGGCTCGTGAGCGGGACGGTGGGCGTGAACCACGCGGTGGCGCCCGAGGTGTCGACGGAGCCAGCGTTGCCGGTGAGCGTCAGCGACGCCACGTCCCAGCTCGGGACGTCCCGTCCGGTGGTGCCGTCCGGGTCGGCCGGGCAGGACCAGCCACCGGCGGTGGAGGCCGAGCAGGAGTTGTACACGCCGGAGAAGCCGAGGTCGGCCGCGGTCGCGGTTCCCCCGCCCTGGGTCGTCGCTGCGATCGTCACCCGGTCGGCGTCGACGTCACCGAGGACGAACGACCAACTGCTGGCTCCGGGCGTCGGCGTCGCGAAGGTGTACGTCGTGACCGACGGCTGGCCGGCGGCATCGGCGAGCGGCCGCTGGTTCAGGTAGGTGTTCCCACGGCTCGAGCCGTAGGCCGCACCGGGACCGGTGTTCGGCCCCTGCCAGGTCGAGTTGCCGCTGATCACGGTCGCCTGACGGGCGTTCGACTCGAAGGTGGTCGCCGGGAACCCCGGCAGGGTCATGGTGCCGGAGTAGTCCCGGGCCTGGCCGGCGAGGGTGAACGTCCCCCAGTGCCCGGCCGGGTCAGCGGAGGCCGACGACGCGCCGACGAGCGCGAGTCCCCCTCCGAGTGCGAGGGCGGTCAGTGCCGCCGTGACGGTGCGCAAGCGCCGCATCGTGCTCCCCTGCTCGTGCTGTCCTGGTCCCTGCACCAGACGTCGCGATCTCGACGTTCGCTGAGGCTATCCAGCGAGCGCGGACTCCGTCCGAATCGCAACGTGCCCGTTACGCGGGTCGGACCGCACGGACGAGGGCGTCGAGGGCCGCCACCTGTCCGAGGACGAGCAGATCCCGGGCCTCGTCGACGGGCACCCAGCGCGCGGCGTCGACCTCCGGCACCTCCACGAACCGACCGGACCCGCGCGGGAGCTCGAGCCGCACCGTGTTGCTCACGACCTCGGCGACCTCGAAGTGCGGCGCGTGCAGGGCGAACACCCGCACGACCTTGGCGGACTGCCGGTGCTCCCCGAGGTCGACGACGTCGCCGTCGGGAGCGGCGGACCCGATCTCCTCGGCGAACTCCCGCCGCGCCGTCGCGAGCGGGTCCTCGCCCGGCTCGACCTCGCCCTTCGGGATGGACCAGGACCGCGGGCGACGCTGCCAGAACGGCCCGCCCATGTGCGCGACGAAGACCTCCGTGCCGGTCGGCCCGGCGCGGTGGAGGAGGAGTCCGGCACTCGTACGCACGCCCCGAGGCTACGCAGCGCGCGGCACACGTGTCGGTGCGGTCACGCAGTGTGCGGCGATCCGCCCGGGAGGCACGGTGCCGGCCCGCCTCGTCCCTCCCGTCCGGCCCGGTGTGCGCCCGCGACCGGTGGCGCGGCACCTCGGAGGAACCGCAGGGAGCGTGCAGCCGGCGCTGCACACGCGGGAGTACGCTCCGCGGCCAAGGAGCGCCGACAGACGCCCCGACACCGGCACGAGGAGGTCGATCGGGATGGACGAACGGTGGTCGACGGTGACGTTGGCAGCGGACGCGGCGAAGCCCCACGAGCAGGCGCTGCGGTGGGTCGCCGGCAGGTCGGGGACCGGTATCGAACGGGTCCGGGTGATCGGCGTCGACCCGGCGCAGGAGGGCCGTGTCGGCGCGGACGGCAAGCGGGTCGCCGATGCGCTCGCCGACGCCGCGCGAACGGCTCTGCCCGGCGTCGAGGTCGTGGTCGACCGGCACGCGGGGTCGTTCGTGAACGCGCTCGTGACGGCGTCCGACGAGGGTGACCTCCTGGTGGTCGGGTCGTGGCGGAGCCGCCGCGGGACGACGGTGGGATCAGGGCCAGCCCGGGTGGCGGAGCGCGCCCCGGTACCGACGGTCGTCGTGCCGGACGGGCCGCACCCGATCGACGGCGACGTCGTCCTCGCGGTCGAGGAGCCGCTCGACGAACGGGCGGTGTCGATCGCGGTCGACGAAGCGGAGCGGCGGCACCGGCGGCTGACCGTGCTCCGGGCGTGGGAGATGCCCGTCCTCACCCGGACCGGCCTCACCGACTTCGCCGAGGACCCGATGCGCTGGCGCGCGCGGAACGCCGAACTGCTCGACCGGGTGACGGCCGAGCTGCGGCGGCGGCACCCGCACCTGCGGATCCACCCGCTGCTGGTCGAGGGACACCCCGGTCACGCGATCGCGGCGCACTCGCGCACGGCGTCGCTCGTCGTGCTCGGGCAGGGCCACGTCCACGCCCTGTCGGGTTCGGTCCTGCACGACGTGCTCCGCGAGGCGGTGTCGCCGGTGTGCGTCGTCCCACCGACCGCGCACGCCGCCGCCGAGGAGCGCGAAGCGACCGCGTGACCCGGGCCGGGCCGTCGGTCAGCCGGCGAGGTCCTGCACGGCCGACGCGACCCGGTCCGTCAGGTAGGCGACGCCGCGCTCGTTCGGGTGCAGGGCTCCCGGCTCGAGGTCGATGCGCTGCAGGTTGCTCGCGCCGTCGAGCGACACCCCGGAGACGTAGGGCCGCTTCGTCGCGCAGGCGGACCGCGCCTGGGTGTCCGCGAACACGTCGACGAACCGGACCCCGGCGGCACGGGCGGCCTCGGCGGACACGTCGTCGAGTTGCTCCTGGACGCCGTGCAGGTACACGACGTCGGTGTCGGTGAACGGGTACGTGTCGGTCGGGAACGAGCCCGCGAGCGTCCCGAGGTCCACCGCCGCACGGAAGCAGCCCTTCGCCGGCGTGTGCTCCGCGTCGGGGAAGATCGCCGGGTAGCCCAGGAACACGATGACGGCGTTCGGCGCAGCCTCCTGCACGCGGGCGAGCGTGTCCGCGACGCCGAGCGCGACCCGGGAGGCGATCTTCGTGCCGAGCTGGTCCTCGCCGTCCCGGACGAGGGTGCTCTCGCACGACGGGGCATCGCGTCCGGAGAACACCGGCCCCTTCGCGCTGAGCGCCAGGCACGACGCGGCCGTGCCGAAGAGGTCGGCGTCGTTGCCGCCGATCGTCAGTGTGACGAGCCGCGTCGACGCGGACAGTGCACGGATCTGCGGCGGGACACCCTTGAACTGGAAGCCCGACGTGACGTCGTCGCTCGTCGCGCCGCCGCACGTGACGTCGGTGAGCTGCAGCCCGAAGCGCTGCGCGATGCGGTGCGGGTAGTCGCGGGCGGACTGCCCGCAGGCGTTCGTCGGCAGGTGACTCGGGTCGTCGAGCCCGTACCCGGCCGAGTACGAGTCCCCCAGTGCCACGTACTCGCTCCCCGGCGGGACGTCGGCGAGTCGCTCGGGCGGGTCCGACGACACCGGGAACGGCTGCGGCTGCGGCCACGAGGGCGCGGCCTCGGCGGCCGACGGCCCCGGCGCTCCCGGCACCACGCCGGTCGTCACGAGGACGCAGACCGCAGCGACCAGGGCCAGGACGGCGGCGGACACCGGGCGGACCGAGCGGGACAGGGGGACCTCCGGCGGACGGGACGGACGAGGACGGGCGGACGGAGCGCCCAGGCTAGCGGCTCGTCCTCGGCGTCACCCGCAGTGTGCCCCTCAGCGCCGCCCGAGTCGTCGCTCGCCGTTGCTGCCCGTCTGGTAGGTCAGCCCGTAGTGCTCGTACAGGCCCGGCTCGACCGCGGCGTCGAGCTCACCGTCCGTCGCGATCGACGGCGCGTCCTTCACGAGCTTCTTCGGGAACGCGACGACGAGGTGCTTCGGGGCGACGAGCGCACCGGTGAGCGGGACGAACACGAGCTTCTGGAAGCCGACGAGCCCCGTGGTCACGGCACCGAACGCCGGGTCGGACGTCGCCGTGTCGTAGTAGATGCTCTCGAGCGTCCCGATCTTCTCGTCGGACTGGTCCACGACCGGCAGGCCGATCCAGTCCCGGATGTTCGCGGCTTCGAACACGGTCGTTCCCTCCCGGCGGCCGGACCCTCCGGCTGCCGCTCCCGAACCTACTGACGAACGGCTGGACCCGACCGCACCGGCACGACCCCGAGTCCGTCCACCGCCGCCAGCACGTCGTCCGGCCCCACCGCGAGCAGCGCCGGGTCCGGCTCCTCGGAGAACACGTCGCCGCGTCGCTGCGCTGCGTCGGTGAGCACGACGTGCGGACCGGACGCCGGCGGACCCCACGCCTCGGGCGGGGCCGGGCCGAACAGGACGACCGACGGCACCCCGTAGGCGGAGGCCAGGTGCGCCGCGCCGGTGTCGACGGTCACGACCACCGCGGCGTCGGCCACGACCGCCGCGAACGGCTGCAGGTCGAGGACTCCCGCGAGGACCGCCCCCGGCGGCAGGCCGGCCGCGTCCGCGACCGCACGGGCGCGGTCGACGTCGTCCGCGCCTCCCGTCAGGACCACGTCGTGTCCGCGCGCCCTGAGCCCGCGCACCACCTCGGCGAAGCGGTTGGTCGGCCAGTGCCGTGCGCCGTGGAAGGCCCCGACGTGCACGACCGCGGCGCCGGGCGCGACGGACGGCGTCACCGGCCGGTCGATCGCGACCTCGTCCGGGTCGGCGGGGATGCCGTGCCAGGTGAGCAGGCGTGCCCACCGCTCGCGTTCGTTCAGGCCCTCGGGCCACTCCGGACCGTCGTGTCCGCGGTCCGGGTCCCGGTGGCCGACGACCCGGCCGGGTCGGAGGGCCTCGAGCAGGTCGTTCGACTCGGGTCCCACCCCGTGCAGGTTCACCGCGACGTCGACGGAGCCGGTCGGGGCGGCGATCGGGTGGTCGAGCCCGTGCTGGGCGAGGTGCACGTCGACCGCCGGGACGAGCTCGACGACGGGGGCGAGCCAGGCCGTCGTCGCGAGGGTGATGCGGTGGCCGGGGAACGCACGACGCAGCGCCGTCAGAGCAGGCACGGCGACGAGCAGGTCCCCGAGCTTGATGGCGCGGAGCACGAGGAGCTCCGGTCGGCCGTCGGACGGGGGCATGGTCGGCAGGGCGGTCACGGTCGCGGACGCTAGGCGGGCGTCCCTGCGGGCGCGGTCAGCACCGCGCGGAACGGCTCTTCCTGGGCCGACGCGGGGTGCCGGACCGGTACTGCTCGGTGCATGGCCCTCGCACCGGACCGCCCCGTCGGCGGCGTCCTCTTCGATCGTGACGACACCCTCGTCATCGACGTGCCCTACAACGCCGACCCGCACCTGGTCGTCCCGGTGCCGGGGGCGCACCGGGCGGTCGAGCGCGTCCGCGCCGCGGGCCTGCGGACCGGGGTCGTCACGAACCAGTCCGTGATCGCGAAGGGCATGGCCTCCCGTGCGCAGGTCGACGCGACGAACGCGCGGGTGGACGAGCTGATCGGACCGTTCGACGTGTGGTGCGTCTGCCCGCACGACGCCGACGACGGCTGCGACTGCCGGAAGCCCCGGCCCGGCATGGTCCTGCGCGCCGCCGAGGTGCTCGGGGTGCCCGCCACCGAACTCGTCGTGATCGGAGACATCGGCGCCGACGTCGAGGCGGCCCGGTCGGCAGGGGCGCAGGGCATCCTCGTCCCCACCGCGCGGACCCGGCCGGCCGAGGTCGACGCGGCGGACACCGTCGCCGCGACCCTCGACGACGCGGTGACGCTCGTCCTCGCACAGCGTCCGACGCCGGTCGCGTGAGCGGGACCCGCGGCCCGCGCGTCCTCGTCGCGCGGCTCGACTCCTTCGGCGACGTCCTCGTCGCCGGTCCGGCAGTGCGTGCGGTCGCCGCCGGCGCCTCACACGTCACGCTCCTCTGCGGCCCGCAGGGTGCCCCCGCGGGCCGGTTGCTCCCCGGCGTCGACAGCCTCCGGACGTGGGCGGCACCGTGGGTGACCGAGACCGCCCGACCCATCGACGACGCCGTCGTCGACGAGTTCCGCGCACTGGTCGCCGAGGAGCGCCCGGACGAGGCCGTCGTCCTGACGTCCTTCCACCAGTCCCCGCTGCCGCTCGCGCTGCTGCTCCGGCTCGCCGGCGTCCCGCGGGTGAGCGGCGCGTCGGTCGACCACCCCGGGTCGCTCCTCGACGTGCGCCTCCGACCGGGCGAGGACCTGCCCGAGGACCTCCCCGAGCCCGAGCGTGCGCTGCGCATCGCGCAGGCCGCGGGCTTCGCGCTCCCCGACGACGATGCCGGGAGGCTCGCGGTGCGCCTCGACGCCGCCCCACCCGCGGCCGTGGCCGGTCTGGGCAGGTACGTGGTCGTCCACCCCGGTGCGAGCGTCCCGGCCCGGGCGTGGCCGGCCGAGCAGCACCGAGCGCTCGTCGCCGCCTACGCCGCCGCCGGGGTCCCCGTGGTGGTCACGGGATCGCCTGGTGAGCGGGCACTGACGGCCGAGGTCGCCGGGTCCACCGGGATCGACCTCGGCGGCTCGACGACCCCGGCGGAGCTCGCCGCAGTCCTCGCGGGAGCGGAGGTGGTCGTCGTCGGCAACACCGGTCCGGCGCACCTCGCGGCCGCCGTGGGCGTGCCGATCGTCAGCCTGTTCTCCCCCGTCGTCCCGGCGGTGAAGTGGGCGCCGTACGCGCCGCTCGTCGAGGTGCTCGGCGACCAGAGCGCACCGTGCCGACTCAGCCGTGCCCGTGCGTGCCCGGTCCCGGGCCACCCCTGCCTGGCCCGTGTGTCCGTCCAGGATGTGCTGGATGCGCACCGCCGACTGCAGGACCGCGCTTCGCGGATCACCGAGCACCTTCCTGCGCCGTAGCCGGGCGAGCGCTGCGTAGCGTGCGCCACTGCTTCTCCTTCTCCTCCTGCTCCTCGACCCGGAAGGCCTGCATGCGCATCCTCGTGTGGCACGTCCACGGCGGCTGGATGGACGCCTTCGTCCGCGGCCAGCACCAGTACCTCGTCCCGACGACCGCGGCGCGCGACGCCGACGGCCTCGGACGCGGGGGCCGGGACTGGCCGGACTCGGTCGTCGAGATCGCGCCGGAGGACGTCGCCGACGCCGACGTCGACGTGGTCGTGCTGCAGCGCACGGAGGAGCTCGAGGCGGCCGAGCGGCTGCTGGGGGGCCGCTCGGTACCGACCGTGTTCGTCGAGCACAACGCACCACGCGTCGACGTCCCGAACAGCCGCCACCCGCTGCGGGACCGCGACGACCTCGTCATCGCCCACGTCACGCACTGGAACGCCCTCATGTGGGACTGCGGCACGACACCGACCACCGTGGTCGAGCACGGCGTCGTCGACCCCGGGCCGCTGTACACCGGGTCCCTCGGACGCTTCGGTGTCGTCATCAACGAGCCGGTCCGCCGCGGCCGGGTCGTCGGCACCGACCTGCTCCCCCGCTTCGCCTCGGTGGCGCCCGTCGACCTCTGGGGCATCGGCACCGAGCGGATCGGCGAACTCGGCTTCGGCGACCGCGTCGTCGCGCTGGGCGACGTGCCCGCCGACCCGATGCACCGCGCGCTCGCGGAGCGTCGTGCGTACGTGCACCCGAACCGGTGGACGTCCCTCGGGCTGTCGCTCATCGAGGCGATGCACATGGCGATGCCCGTCCTCGTCCTCGCGACGACGGACGCACCACGGACCGTGCCCGCCGACGCCGGCGCGATCGCGACGGACGTCGACGAGCTGGTCCGTGCCTCCCGGCTGCTGCTGGAGGACCCGGACGAGGCGCGCCGACGCGGTGCCGTCGCCCGGGAGGCCGCGCTGGAGCGCCACGCGCTCGCGCGGTTCACCGCCGACTGGGACGACCTGCTCGACCGGGTCGTCACCGACCACCGGACCGCGCGCACCGCGCGGCGGAACGGCACGACCGAGGTCGTGCTCGAAGGGAGTGCCCGATGAAGATCGCGATGGTCTCCGAGCACGCGAGTCCGCTCGCGACCCTCGGCGGCGTCGACGCCGGCGGCCAGAACGTGCACGTCGCCGAGTTGTCCGGCGCGCTCGCCGACCGCGGCCACCAGGTGACCGTCTACACCCGACGCGACGCGTCCGACCTGCCCGTGCGGGTGCTCCTGCGTCCCGGCGTCGAGGTCGTCCACGTCGACGCCGGACCCGCCCGCGCGGTGCCGAAGGACGAGCTGTTCCCGTACATGGGCACGTTCGCCTCGGTCCTGGCCGCCGAGTGGTTCGTCGACCGGCCCGACGTCGTGCACGCGCACTTCTGGATGTCCGGGCACGCCGCACTCGAGGCCGTCGCGCAGGTGCAGGCCCGCACCGGCGGGGTGCGCATCCCCGTCGCGCAGACGTTCCACGCGCTCGGGGTCGTCAAGCGCCGTCACCAGGGAGCCGCGGACACGAGCCCGGTCGAGCGCGAGTGGGTCGAGCCCGCCGTCGGGAGGAGCGTCGACCAGGTCGTCGCGACCTGCTCGGACGAGGCGTTCGAGCTCAAGGCCCTCGGTGTCCCGCTGCACCGCATCTCCGTCGTGCCGTGCGGTGTCGACGTCGAGACCTTCCGGCCGGACGGACCCGTCGAGGCTCGGGGCCGGACGCAGCGGGTGCTCACCGCGTCCCGACTCGTGCAGCGCAAGGGCGTCGGCACGACCATCGCGGCCGTCGCCGAGCTCGTGCACGAGGGCCGCGACGTCGAACTCGTCGTCGTCGGCGGTGCCGGTGTCGCGGGAGCCGACCTGCCCGACGACCCGGAGTACCAGCGCCTCGACGCACTCGCCCGGTCGCTCGGCATCCGGGACCACGTGCACTTCCGCGGGCAGCTCGGCCAGCACGACATGCCCGCCGTGTACCGGAGCGCCGACGTCGTGGTGTGCGCCCCCTGGTACGAGCCGTTCGGGATCGTGCCCCTCGAGGCGATGGCGTGCGGCCGACCGGTCGTCGCGTCGAGCGTCGGCGGCCTCATCGACACCGTCGTGGAGGACGCCACCGGCCTGCACGTCCCGCCGCGCGACGAGGACGCCGTCGCGACCGCGATCGGCACGCTCCTCGAGGACCCCGAGCGCCGTGAGGCGTTCGGCGCCGCCGGCCGCGAACGCGCGGTCGCCCGGTACACGTGGCAGAAGGTCGCCGCCGAGAGCGAGCGCGTCTACGACCGGCTCATCGCCGGCGGCGGCGCGGTCGCGGACACCCGCTCCGGCGCACGTCGCGCCCCCCGTCGCACCGCGACCACCGAGAGGACCGCACGATGACCATCTCCCCGACCCAGCCCGCGACCGGGACCGGCGTGGACAGCGTCCGGCTCGTCCGCGACCACGTCGCCGCGTCCGTCCCCGTCATCGCCTCGCTCGTCGACCACGGCGACCACATCGCGGCCTGGGCCGACGACATCGCGACGCGACTCGTCGCGGGCCGGCGGCTCCTCGCCGCGGGCAACGGCGGATCGGCGGCCGAGGCGCAGCACCTCACGTCCGAGCTGACCGGCCGGTTCGACGGCGACCGTCCGGCGTACTCGGCGATCTCGCTGCACGCCGAGACCTCCGCCGTCACCGCGATCGGCAACGACTACGGGTACGACGAGGTGTTCGCCCGCCAGGTCCGGGCCCACGCCCGCGCCGGGGACGTGGTCGTGCTGCTCAGCACGAGCGGCAAGAGCCCGAACCTGCTCCGCGCCGCCGAGGCCGCACGGGCCGTCGGCGCGCTCGCGATCGCCATGACCGGGCCCCGGCCGAACCCCCTCGCGTCGATCGTCGACGACGCGATCTGCATCGACGGCCCCTCCGCGAACGTGCAGGAGGCGCAGCTCGTCCTCGTGCACGCCCTGTGCCGCGCGATGGAGCCGGCCCTGCGCCGCGGAGCCCGCCGGTGACCGGCGCCGCGCGGAGGATCGTCGTCGTCGGGGACACCCTGCTCGACGTCGACGTCTCCGGCACGAGCGAACGCCTGAGCCCCGACGCCCCGGTGCCCGTCGTCGACGTCCGCACCGACGACCGCCGCGCCGGCGGCGCCGGACTCGTCGCGACCATGCTCGCGAAGGACGGCCACGACGTGACCCTCGTCACCGTGCTCTCGGACGACGGCCGCGGCGAGGAGGTCCGTGCGCTCCTCCCCGGTGTGCGCGTCGTCGCCGGGCCGTCCGGTGCACCGACGCCGGTGAAGACCCGCGTCCGCGTCGTCGACCACGCACTCGTCCGCATCGACGAGGGCTGCGCGACCCCGCCCGTCCCGGACGTCACCGCCGAGATGACCGCCGCCCTCGCCGGGGCCGACGCGATCGTCGTCGCCGACTACGGCCGGGGCGTCGCCGCCGCGCCCGCTCTCCGCGAGGCACTGTCCGCCGTGGCCGCGCACACGCCCGTCGTCTGGGACCCGCACCCGAAGGGCGCCGAGCCGGTCCCGGGGACCACGATCGCGACCCCGAACACCGCGGAGGCCCGGGCCGCCAGCGGCATCGGCGGCGACGGCGTCCCGTTCGCGACCGACGCCGCCGCAGCCCTCCGCGAGCGCTGGGGCACGCACGCCGTGGCCGTCACGATGGGCGACCGCGGCGCGCTCGTCGCCTCCCCGTCGGGCAGCCGCTTCGTCCCGGCCCCCTCCGCCACGGTCGGCGACCCGTGCGGCGCGGGCGACCGACTCGCCGCCGGGGTCGCGGTCGCGCTCGCCGACGGAACCGACGTCGCCGACGCCGTGGCCGCCGGGGTCGCGGACGCCTCCGCCTACCTCGCGGCGGGTGGCGTGACCGCGCTGTTCGCCGACCACGGTGCCGAGCCCGTGGCCGTGCCGGGCGTCGACCGCGACGCGATGCGCCTGGTCCACCGGGTCCGCGCCGAGGGCGGCACCGTCGTCGCCACCGGCGGCTGCTTCGACCTGCTGCACGCCGGGCACGCCCGGACCCTGTCGGCGGCCCGGGCGCTCGGTGACTGCCTGGTCGTGTGCCTCAACTCGGACGACTCCGTCCGGGCGCTCAAGGGTCCCGAGCGGCCGATCATGACGCAGGACGACCGCGTGGAGCTCCTGCTCGCGCTGGACTGCGTCGACGCCGTCGTGGTCTTCGACGAGCACACGCCGGACGAGGCGCTCCGGCGGTTCCGTCCGGACGTCTGGGCGAAGGGCGGCGACTACGACGCCGCGGACCTCCCCGAGGCGGCCACCCTCGCCGAGTGGGGCGGACGCGTCGTCACCGTGCCCTTCCACCCCGGCCGCTCCACCACCCGTCTCGCCGCGGCGCTCGCGCACGTCGGCTGAGCGGCACGCCCTGCCCGCAGCACGCGGGACCGGGACCGTGCCCCACCCCCACGAAAGGAAGTCCATGCCCGTCCCCACCACCCCCATCGGTCGCGTCCTCGTCACCGGCGGCGCCTCCGGGCTCGGCGCAGCGGTCGTCGCCGCCGTCACCGAGGCCGGCGGCACCCCCGTCGTGCTCGACCTCGCCGTCGACGCCGTACCCGAGGGCGTCGACGCCGTCGCGGTCGACGTCACGGACACCGCCGCGACCGAGCAGGCGGTCCGGGACGCCGCGGAGCGCCACGGCGGTCTCGACGCGGTCGTCACCGCCGCCGGGATCGACAAGCCGGCCCCGATCGGCGGCATCTCGTCCGGCGACTGGGAGCGCATCGTCGCCGTGAACCTCCTCGGCACCGCTGCGGTCGTCCGTGCCGCGCTGCCCGCCCTCGAGGCCACGCACGGCCGGGTCGTCACGATCTCCTCGTCGCTCGCCCTGCGCGGCGTCGGCGACGGCACCGCCTACTCGGCGTCGAAGTTCGGCGTCCGCGGGTTCTCGCAGGCACTCGCCGCGGAGACCGGCGGTCGGATCGGCGTCACCAACGTGATCCCCGCCGGCATGCGCACGAACTTCTTCGCCGACCGCACGGAGCAGTACAAGCCGGGTCCGGACGCGCAGCTCATCGAGCCGGAGTACGTCGCGAACGCGATCGTCTTCGCCCTCGCGCAGCCCGCGGGCTGCGAGATCCGCGAGCTGTCGATCATGCCGGCGACCGAGCCGAGCTGGCCGTAGGCGTCACCAGGCGTCGTGGTCGCGACCTCGCGACGGACGGGAGGCGCGGTGCCAGCTGGCACCGTCCTCCCTCGCAGGCTCGGTCGGCGCGCCCCGCGCAACGCTTCGCGTCGCCGCTGAGCGGGGCGCGCCAGTCGGTCACGTGGTCGCGTCGCGACCCAGCGCGACCGTCAGCGTCGCGGCGCGACCGTCGCGAGCAGGTCGGCGACGTCCGTCAGGACGACGTCGGGCGTGACCTCGTCGACGAACGACGGGTCGTGCTCGCAACGTTCGGCCGTCCACCCGACCTGCGTGACGTCGATCCCGCACACCGGGCACCGGGTCACGAAGGACATGTGGACGCGGTGGCGGCCACGGTCGAACGGACCCGCGTTGACTACGTTGCCGAACCAGAACACGCCGACCGTGGGCGTGCCGACCGCGACCGCCAGGTGTCGCGGCCCGGAGTCGTCGCCGACCATGACGTCGGCAGCGGCGAGCACCACGGGCAGCTCGGTCAGGGGCAGCGTGCCCACGAGGTCGTGCAGGCGTGCGGGGTCCCCGAGCTCGGCGCGGATCGCGTCCGCCGCCGCCCGGTCCGAGGCGTCACCGACCAGGACGACGTCGTCCCCGGCCGCCAGCCGTTCCCGGGCGACCGCAGCGAAGCGCTCCGGGCTCCAGCGCCGCCGCGGGTCCGTCGCTCCCGGGTGCAGGGCGACGAGCCGGTCCGCGACCCCCAGCCGCTCGCGGACCGCGGCCCGCTCCGGCTCCGTCACGAGGACGCGCGGGTCGAGCGTCACCGGAGCGGCCCCGGCGAGCGAGACGACCTCCAGCGCGCGGACCACCTCGTGCTGGTAGTAGACGTACCGGACCCAGCGCTCCGGGACCTCGGCGTCCTCGGTGGCGGTGCCGACGGTGCGCCGAGCGCCGAGCGCGAGCAGGAACGGGTTCGAGTTCCGACCACCGCCGTGGAGCTGCACGGCGAGGTCGAAGCGTCCGCGCGTCCGGGCGTCGAAGTCCTCCCGGCTGGGCGCGCCGGCACCGGAGTCCCGGACGCCCGTCGCGATCGGCAGTTCCTCGAAGGCGTGCACGGAGGCGGTGCGTCCGGCGAGCACCGCGGGGGCGACGGGGGTGCCGAGCAAGGTGATGCGGGCGTCCGGGTACGCGGCGGCGAGGGCGTCGATCGCGGGTACGGCGAACAGCAGGTCACCGAGTCCCCCGCCCCGCAGCACCGCGATCTCGTGGACGTCGTCGAACCGGGGACCACCGTTGCCGATCAGTTGCACCGGTCCAGGTCTACCGACCCGGGGCCGACCGTCCGTCGGGGGATGGACGAGAAGCGCGGATCCGTGACCGTGTCCAGGGCCGTCCGAGGAACGTGCGAGTCCCGCACGGAAGGACCCGCATGACCCTCGCCGCCCCTCGCACCGCCGCCACCGACTCCGGCTCGTCCGACCTCGTCGTGACCGACCCGGTGGACGGCTCCGTCGCCTCGACCACGCCGCGTGCCACCGCCGCGGACGTGCGGCACGCCGTCGCACGAGCCCGTGCGGCCGCCCCGGCCTGGCGTCGGACGGCTCCTGCGGAACGCGGGGCGCTGCTCCGGGCCGCGGCCGAGCACCTCCGCGGGTACGCGGACGAGCTCGCTGCACTGAACACGCGCGAGACCGGGAAGGTCCCCGGGGACGCGCTCGGCGGGGTCGAGGCGGGGATCGGCACGCTCGTGCAGTACGCGGAGCTCGGGCCCGTCCACCGCGGCGAGTCGCTCCGTGGTCAGCACGGCGCCGCCGACTGGACCGTGCCGCACCCCCGCGGCGTCGTGCTCGCCCTGACGCCCTGGAACGACCCGGTCGCGGTGGCGTGCGGGATCCTCGGCGCGGCGATCGTCACCGGCAACACCGTGGTGCACAAGGGCTCCGAGCGCAGCCCGGCCACGATCGCCCGCCTGAACGCCCTCCTCGCCGAGGTCCTGCCCGACGGCGTCCTCGTCGGGGTCGACGGTGACGCGGCCACGGGGGAACTGTTGCTCGAACAGGACGGCATCGACGTGTACGCGCACGTCGGCTCGACCGCGACCGGTGACCGGCTGTCCGAGGTCGCCACCCGCACCCGCGCCCACGTCGTGCGGGAGAACGGCGGGAACGACGCCGTCGTCGTCGACGCCGACGTCGACCCCGCGTGGGCCGCGGCGCAGGTGGCGCTCGGAGCCTTCGCGAACACCGGCCAGATCTGCACGAGCGTCGAACGGGTGTACGTCCACCGTGCCGTCGCCGACGCCTTCGTCGCCGCGCTCGTCGCCGAGGCCGACCGCCGGACGGCCGCACCCTCCGCCGAGTACGGCCCGCTGGTCGACGGTCGGATGCGGGACGCCGTGCACGCGCAGGTCCGTGACGCCGTCGACCGCGGGGCCGTCCTCCGCACGGGCGGGGTCGTCCCGGACGGACCGGGGTCGGCGTACCCGGCCACCGTGCTCACCGAGGTGACCGACGAGCTGACCGTGATGACCGAGGAGACCTTCGGCCCGGTCGCCCCGGTCCGCGTCGTCGACTCGTTCGACGAGGGCATCCGGCTCGCCGCAGCCGACCGCTACGGCCTCGCGGCGACGGTCCTCACGAACGACACCGGCAATGCGCTCCGCGCCGCGGCGGAGCTGCCGGTCGGCACCGTCAAGGTGAACGCCGTCTTCGGCGGCGCGCCCGGAGGCAGCGCCGAACCCCGTGGTGCGTCCGGCTCCGGGTTCGGGTACGGGCCGCACCTCCTCGACGAGCTCACCACAACGACCGTCGTCCACCTCGAGCCCGCGGGTGGTGTCCGGTGACCGCCGACGTGCGGCTCGTCCGCGAACTCGTGGGTCGCATCGACGACCGCGAGCCGCTCGTCGTCGTCATCGGCGACGGCATCCTCGACCGCTGGACCGTCGGCGAGGCCGAGCGGGTCTCGCGCGAGGCCCCGGCCCCGATCGTCCGCGTGACCGAGAGCATCGCCGTGCCCGGCGGCGCGGCCAACACCGCCGTGAACGCCCGCGCGCTCGGCGCCCGGGTCCGGATGGTCGGGTACGTGGGCGACGACGAGTCCGGCCGGACCCTGCGCGACCGGTTGGCCGCGGCCGGCGTCGACACGACCTTCCTCGTGGAGGTCCCCGGCGCCCGCACCACCACCAAGGACCGGGTCGTCGGCGGGGACCGCGTCGTGGTCCGTGTCGACGACATCGCCGCACCGCCGGACGACGCCGCCCGGGCACGCTTCGGCGAGGCCGTCGCCCGTGCCGTCCGCTGCGCCGACGCCGCGGTGGTCTGCGACTACGGCCTCGGCGTCGACCCGGAGACCGTCGTGCCGGTGCTCGACCGCGACCGTCCGGACGCCGTCGTCGTGGACGCGCACGACCTGACCCGCTGGGCGGGACTGCACCCGGACCTGGTGACGCCGAACGCCGGCGAGACCACCGCACTCCTGGCGCGCGCGGGCGCGGACGGAGCCCGTGTCGACCTCGGCCAGGGCGCCGCCCGTGCGGCCGCGGTCGTCGACGCCCGCGACGCGCTCCTCGCAGCGACGGGTGCCCGAGCCGCCGTCGTGACGCTCGACCGCGACGGCACCGTGCTGCTCGACCCCGACACCGACGAGGCCTTCCGCTCCCGGGCGACGCCGGCTGCCGAGCAACAGGCGTCCGGTGCCGGAGACACCTTCTGCGCCGGAGCCACCGTGGCCCTCGCCGTCGGCGCCGACCGTCGGCAGGCCGTGTCCTTCGCGCAGGCCGCCGCCGACGTCGTCGTCCGCGAGGCCGGCACCTCGGTGTGCTCGGCGCGTGCCCTGGTCGACTCGGTGACCGCCCCGGCGGAGACCGTCGTGGACCACGACGAACTCGCCGACGCCGTCGCCGCAGCCCGCGCAGCCGGTCGCCGCATCGTGTTCACGAACGGCTGCTTCGACGTCGTCCACCGCGGGCACACCACGTACCTGCGACAGGCGAGCGAGCTCGGCGACCTGCTCGTCGTGGCGCTGAACGACGACGACTCCGTGCGCCGGTTGAAGGGGCCGGAGCGCCCGATCAACACGGCGGAGGACCGCGCCGGAGTCCTCGCAGCGCTCGCGTGCGTCGACCTCGTCACGGTGTTCGCGACCGACACGCCCATCCCGCTGCTCCGTCGCATCCGTCCGGACGTCTACGTGAAGGGCGGAGACTACTCCCCCGAGATGCTCCGCGAGACCGCGGTGGTGCGGGAGTACGGCGGCGAGGTCGTCATGGTCGACTACGTCGCGGAGCACTCCACGACCGCGGTCGTGCGACGCATCCGCGAATCCTCGTGACCGCACGCTGGTCCGGCGACTGGGCTCGGCCCCGGGTCGACGGAGCAGCGCCCGCGGTCGACGTCCTGGTACCGACGGTCGGCAGGTACGCCGAACTCGCGACGACGCTCGCCGGGCTCGCGGCGCAGGTGGACGTTGACCTGCGACTCGTCCTGAGCGACCAGTCCACGGACGGGGACGCCGCCTCCCGGCCGGCGGTCGCCGCCATGCTCCGCGTCCTGGAGGCACAGGGCCGGCCCGTCACGCTCCGCACCCACCGTGAGCGGCTGGGTCTCGCGGAGCACCGGCAGTTCCTGCTCGACCACGCCACGGCGCCGACCGTGCTGTTCCTCGACGACGACGTCTGGCTCGAACCGGGCACGGTGCGGCGGATGCTCGACGCCCTCCGGACGCTCGACTGCGGTTTCGTGGGGTCGGCGGTGCAGGGGTTGTCGTACCTCGCCGACCGGCGCCCGCACGAGACCGCGGTTTTCAAACCGTGGTCGGACGGTGTCGAGCCGGAGGTGGTCCGCCGCGGGACCCCGGCCCACGACCGCTGGTCGCTCCACAACGCCGCGAACCTCGCCCACGTCGCCTCGGACCTCGACGTCGAGCACGGCGGTTGGGTGCCCTACCGGGTGGCCTGGGTCGGTGCCTGCGTGCTCTACGACCGGGAGCGGCTCGAGTCCGTCGGCGGCTTCCGCTTCTGGCCGGACCTGCCGCCGGAACACGCCGGCGAGGACGTCGTCGCCCAGTGGCGCGTGATGGAGCGCTTCGGCGGCGCGGGGATCGTGCCGTCGGGTGCGGTGCACCTGGAGTCGCCCACCACGGTCACGGACCGACGGGTGGACGCACCGGACGTCGTCTTCCGCTGAGGACGGTGCGACGCGCCGCGTGACGGACGGGAGGCCCGTGGCGATCCCGCCACGGGCCTCCCGTCCGCATCACGCGCGTCAGCGCACGCGCACCTGCGCGGTCGCGACCTTGCCGGTCTGCACGCCGGTGAAGGTGAGCGTCGTGGTGCCGCGCTCGGCGCGCCACGTCGTCGCCGCGGTGCCGTCGACCAGGTCGAGCGTGCCGAGGTCGGTCTCGCCGAGCTGCACCCGGACCTGGCGGTCGCCGGCGAACCGGCTGCCCGTGACCGTGACGCGCTCACCACGACGCGGCGACCGGTCGGACACGTCGACCCGTGCGCCACGGCTGAGCGCGGCGACGTCCTCCGACAGGCCGAGCCCGTCGCGGATCGTGAAGAACGTGTCGGTCTGGTCGGAGAGTCCGACGACGTTCGCGGCGCCGGGGCCGTACGCGGCGATGCGGACCTGCGTGCCGGTGTGCTGCTGCGAGCCGCCGGCCGCCGCGGTGCCGTACGAGACCTTCATCGTGGTGCCGTCGGCCGTCACGAGCGCGGTGGAGAGCGCCGCCGGCGGCGTGTTGTCGACGATCTGGCTCGAGTGGGCGTGGTCGGCGGTCGCGATGACGAGCGTGTTGCCGTCCTTCTTCGCGAACGCGAGCGCGGCCTGGACGGCCTCGTCGAAGTCGATCGTCTCGCCGATCTGACCGCAGGCGTCGGCGGCGTGGTCCTGCTTGTCGATGCTGGCGCCCTCGACCTGGAGGAAGAAGCCCTTCTTCCCGTGCTTCTGCTGCAGGAGACCGATCGACTTGTTCGTCAGCGACGCGAGCGAGAGCCCGGTGTCGAGACGTGCCGGGTTCGGCGTGCAGCGGGTCGGTGCGGCGTCCGCTCCACCGACGGTCGCGGTGGTCGGGGCGTAGCGCGTCGGGAAGTTGCCCGGCGTGAAGAGCCCGAGGAGCGGCTGGCGCTGGTCGGCCTTGCGGACCGCAGCGAGCCCGGCGGCGTCGTCGACGAGCTGGTAGCCGCGCTCGTCGGCCTGCTCGAACAGGGTCTTGCCCTCCCACTGGCCGGCCTTCGCGGTCTGCTCGAAGCTCGCGGAGCCGCCGCCGAGGGTGACGTCCGGGCGGGCGTTCAGCAACTGCTCGCTGATCGAGCCGAGGCCGCCGGCCTGCAGGGCGTCGGTGCCGCAGGCCGCGGTGTCGGGGCCGTAGCAGGAGCGCGAGCCGACGTGCGCGACCTGCACGGCGGGGGTGGCGTCCTGGATCTCGGCGGTGGAGACGTCGCCGGTCTTGTAGCCGTTCGCCTTCGCGAGTTCGAGGAGCGACTGCTGGGGCTTCCCGTCGACGTCGACCGAGATGGCGCCGTCGTAGGTCTTCGTGCCGGTCGCCCACGCGCTGCCGGACGCCGCCGAGTCGGTGACGTAGTCGGGCTTGCCCTTGTTCTCCCCGCTCTTCACGAGCGAGTACGTGGTGTACGAGCCGGTCATCGGCAGGGCGTCGAGCCCGGGGAGCCGGCCTGCTGCGCCGTACTGGTAGTTGCGCGCCACGGTGATCTCGGAGTCGCCCATCCCGTCGCCGATGAGCAGGATGACGTTCTTCGCGCCGGCGTTCTGGATCGCCTGGCGGACGTTCCGGGTCTGGTCGCCCTGGTGGCGGGCGGCACCGCCGTGCTGGTTCAGCGCGAGCTGGGCGACGGCCTCGGCCGTGCCCGGCAGTGCGACGGCGCCGACGATGACGGCGGCGCCGAACGCGAGCGCCGCGCGGCGTCGCTTGGTCGTGTGCTGCATGTGGTGGATCCCCTCTGGACGTGCCCCGAACGGGTGCCGTCAGAGGATGCCTGTGCAGCGGTACAGGCTCGTGAACGCGCCACGACCGGCAGGTGAACGACGACGTGCAGCGGACAGTCCGCCGTGGTCAGCCGCCGATCTCGACCTGCTGGCCGGCGTCGTCGAGGTCGAGCTGCACGACCGACCGGGCCCGCTCGACCCAGGGGCTCTCGGTGCACCCGATCCAGAGCACGGTGCACGGCTCGCTGCCCGCGACGCACCACTCCGCCGCCCAGCCGATGACGGCCTCGGCGAGGGCCTCACCGCGATCCGCGAAGACGAGCGACGCGATCCGTGACCCCCTGGTGCTCCGGACGAGCCAGGTGACGCCGACGCGGGGCGGGGCGGGCAGGATGCGGACCTCGTCCGCGAGGGCGACCTCGACGAACACCTGCCCGTACGCGGTGTCGGGCAACTCCAGGAGCTGGCGGTGGATCTCCGGCAGGTCGTCGGCGCAGCCCGCGACGAGCACGCGCGGGGCGGGCTCCTGCCGGTTCCTGGTCATCCGGACACCGTAGGGCCCGTGCGCGCTCACGACAAGGGTTCCGTCGGGACCCGCACCAGCGCGGGACCGAGCTCGTGGGCGAGGAACGACCACATCCACTCGAGCGCGACGGAGTTGGTCAGGCCCGGCACGCCCTGCTGGATCTGCGTCGCGACGCCGTCGCTGTACGCCGCGAGCTGGAGGGCGACGGTCTCGGGGTGCGCCGACGCCGCGAACACGCCGGTCTCGACGCCGCGGCGCAGGACCCGCACGAGGCAGGCCTCCCAGACGCGGATGCGTTCGGCGTACTCGGCCGCGACCTCCGGCCGGCGGACGACGGCGGTCCAGTAGTCCGACCAGACCCGCCAGTGCTCACGGACCTCCTGCCGCTCGGCGAACAGCGGTTCGACGAGCATCCGGACGGCCCGCACCGGGTCGGGTTCGGCGTCGACGGCCTCGACGATCGCGCCGTAGAAGCGCTCGGTCTCGAGCACCACGACCTCGTTGAGGATCTCGGCGACGCTGTCGAAGTGGTAGGTGACCGTCCCGACCGACACCCCCGCCTCGGCAGCGATGTCGCGGAGGCCGGTGGCGCCGACCCCGCGGCGGACGATGACCTCGCGGGCGGCCGCGACGATCATCGCCCGGCGGACCTCGGGGCGCTGCCGGGCACGGGTCCGGGAACCGCCCGCCGCCGGAGCACCCGACGCCGCGCTCACGCGGACGTCCGCGGCACGTCGTCGACGAACGTGTGCTCCGCGACGAGCACCTCCGGCGTGCCCGCCGCGCCGTCCCGCGCCCACGCCCGCACGGTGTTCTCGACGCGGAACGTGTCCTCGGACGCGCTGAGCTCCGAGGTCGTCTCGAGGCGCGCCGCCCAGTCGTCCGTCGCCAGTCCGATCGCCCACCGCGACGACGCCCGGGCGCTCGTCGGGTCGCCGGTCCGGATGCGGTAGGTCTCGCGCGCGTCCTCGGAGAAGACGAGCCCGTCCGGGTAGACGCGGCCCCCGCCGTAGCCGGGATCGACGTCGAGCGTCCACTCCCCCGTCTCGACGTCGTGCGTGACGGTCCGCTGCGGCAGCGGCTCCGACGGCTCGACGCGCTCGATCGCGAGCGGTGTCGACCGCTCCGGCGCCTCGAACGTGACGCCGTCGTCGGTCGTCCTCGTCCACAGCGGCAGCCGGAGCGCGGACGCCGACGGATCGACCGCGAGGGTCGGGCTCGCGCCGTGCGGCCACACCCACGGCCAGTACGCCGTCGACACCGCGATCCGGAGCCGGTGCCCGGCGGCGAACCGGTGTCCGGTCGAGACGAGGCGCACGGGGAGCACCGTCGGCTCACCCGGTTCGAGCGGGTCGGCGCGGTCCATCCCTCCCCGGGCCGACGCGTTCAGCACACCGCGCGTGACGAGCGTCGACGACCCGTCCGGCGCGACGTCGCACAGGCGCACGGTGACGGTGGCGCGCGGCTGGTCGCTCGTGACGGTCAGGTCCACGAGGACGTTCCCGAGCAGGTCGAACGACTCGTCCACCGGCAGGTCGAAGCACACCGACCGGCCGTCCTCGGCACGCTGGTCCGGCGGCAGGTCGGTGGCGTTGCCGAACGGGAAGAACCGGCCCGCGTCGACGCCGGTGTGCTCCGGCGACCGGACGACGGCGGCGCCGTCCGTGCCGCCGCGCAGCGCCGACAGCGGCACCGCCCGCACGGACGTCGCCGTGGAGGGCCACGCCTCCGCACCCACCCAGCGACCGCGTCGCTGGTCGTAGTACGACGCGGGTGCTTCGCCCTCGTTGATCCACGCCCGCAGGGCCGGGTCGTCCTCGACGCCCGTGTCGATCCCTCGGAGCCATCGGTCCCACCAGCGCAGCGTCTCCTGCAGGAAGCCGATCGACGGCCCCGGCGCGAGCCCGCGGTCCGGGTACTGGTGCGACCACGGCCCGACGATGCCCTTGACCGGCGCCGACACGTTCGCGACCAACCGCAGCACGGCGTCCCGGTACGGGTCCGCCCACCCACCGACCGCGAGGACCGCGGCGGAGATCCCGGCGTAGTCCTCGGCAGCGCTGCCGTGCCGCCAGTAGTCGTCGCGCTCCTGGTGGGCGAGCCACGTCGGCGTCATCGGACGGTTCGCGTCGAGCCGCTCCCGCCACTGCTCGACCCACCCGTCGCCGACGACCTCGGGGCGCGGCGGACGCGAGTTGAACGCGAACATCGTCGCGCCCCACGCCGCCATGTCGATCCCGAGGAGCGCCCCGCCGACGTAGTGCACGTCGTTGTCGTACCGGTCGTCGGTCGAGCAGACGCTCACGATCGCCTTGAGGGCCTCGGGGGCGCGGGCAGCGAGCTGCAGGGCGTTGAACCCGCCCCACGAGATGCCGAACATGCCGACGGCTCCGGTCGACCACGGCTGCTCGGCGAGCCACGCGATCACGGCCTCGCCGTCCAGGAGCTCCTGCTCGCTGTACTCGTCGTCGAAGAACCCGTCGGACGACCCCGTCCCGCGGATGTCCACCCGAACCGAGGCGTACCCGTGCTCGGCGTACCAGGGGTGCCGCTCCGAGTCGCGCGGCGCCGTCCAGTCGTCGAGCCGGTACGGCAGGTACTCGAGCAGCACCGGGACGCGCTGCATCGGCGCCCCGGACGACGGCGAAGCGGACGCGGGCGACCAGATCCGGGCGTGCAGCCGCACCCCGTCGGGCATCGGGATCCACTCGTCACGGACGACGACGCCGTCCGGCAGGCCGTCGGGCGTCCCGATCGCGGTCAGGTGCTCGGTCATGCATCCACTCCGTTCCCGACGACCACGTCACGCTCGGTCCAGTTCCGGACGAGGTGGCCGTCACCGTGGTCGGTCCACCCCGCGTCGTCCTGCCAGTGCTGCACGCCGTCGTCGACGTCCGGCAACTCCGTGCTGCCCGGTTCGAGCGTGGCGGCGAGGAGCGTCGACGTGTAGGGGTGGTTCGACCCGCCGAACACCGCCTCGGTCGGCCCGACCTCCACGATCCGACCACCGGTCATGACCGCAACCCGGTCCGCGACACCCCGGACGACGGCGAGGTCGTGGCTGATGAACAGGCAGCTGAGCCCCCGCTCGCGCTGCAGGTCGGCCAGCAGCGCGAGGATCCCCGCCTGCACCTGCACGTCGAGGGCCGTCGTGATCTCGTCCGCGATCACGAGCCGCGGTTCCGCTGCGAGCGCACGGGCGATCCCCACCCGCTGCCGCTGCCCGCCGGACAGCTGCGCCGGCAACCGGTCCGCGAACTCCGGACCGAGGCCGACGAGCGTCAGGAGCTCGCCCACCCGCTCCCGCGACGACGACCCCGTGAAGAGCCGGAGCGGGCGGGCGATCGCCGCACCGACCGTCCGCCGGGGGTTGAGCGACGTGTCCGCGTTCTGGAACACGAGCTGCACCGCGCGACGCAGTTCGGGCGACCGTCCGGCGACCGGCACGCCGAGGTCGCCGGCCACCGTGCCGTCGTCGAACGCGAACGTCCCCGACTCGGCCGGCACCAACCCCGCGAGGGCCGTCGCGAGCGTCGACTTCCCGCTCCCGGACTCCCCCACGACCGCGAGCGTCTCGCGCGCGCCGACGGTGAAGGAGACACCGTCGACCGCGGCCGGCAGGCCGCGTCCGTACCGGATCACCAGGTCCTCGGCGGTCACCACCGGACGCGTGCCGACGGGAGGCCCGGAGCGCGTGGCGTCGTCGGCGACCGTCCCCGGGACGGTCACCTCCAGGGCCGGGCGACCCGCGCCTCCCGGCCGTCGCCCGTCCGGCACCGCAGCCAACAGGGCACGCGTGTACTCGTGCTGCGGCGACGCGAAGAGCGCCGCCGTCACGGCGTGCTCGACGACCTCGCCGGCGCGCATGACGGCGATCTCGTCGGCCATCGCCGACACCACGCCGAGGTCGTGGCTGACGAGGAGGACGGCCATGCCGAGCTCACGACCGAGCTCCGCGACGAGGTCGAGGACCGCCGCCTGCGTGACGACGTCGAGCGCGGTCGTCGGTTCGTCGAGCACGAGGACCCGGGGCCGGGCGGCGACCGCCATCGCGACCGCGACACGCTGCTGCTGCCCGCCCGAGAGCTGGTGCGGGAAGCGCCGGACGATCGTCTCCGGTGACGGCAGACGGACCAGACGCGCGAGCTCCGCCACCCGCTCCGGGCCGTCGGGCTCGCCGTGCGCCCGGAGCGCCTCGCGGATCTGCTCGCCGATCCGCATCGACGGTGTCAGTGCCTGTCCGGCGTTCTGCGCGACGACGCTCGCCGTGCCGCCGCGGAGGGCTCGGCGACCGGCCGGTGAGAGCGCGAAGACGTCCTCGCCGCCGACCCGGACGGTGCCGCGCTCGACCACGGAACCGGCACGGAGGTGCGCGAGGAGCGTGCGGGCGACCGTCGACTTCCCGCTGCCCGACTCCCCGACGAGCCCCAGGGTCCGGCCGGCGGCGATCGTGAACGACACCCCGCGGACGACCGGGACGGTCCGGGACCCCGCGGCGTAGGAGATCGCGAGGTCGTCGAGCTGGACGACGGGACCGTCGGCAGTCCCGCCCGGTGTGGTCGCGGTGGTCGTGGCGGTGGCGGTCATGCGCTCGCTCCCTGCGTCGCACGGTCGACGCCGAGGGACTTCGCGAGTCCGTCCGCGGCGAGGTTGAGGCCGACCACGAGGGTGGCGAGGGCGACGATCGGCGCGAGCGTGCCGAGCGGCACGACGGTCAACGCCGTCCGGTTCTCCTGCACCATGAGACCCCAGTCCGGCGTCGGCGGGTTCGCACCGAACCCGAGGAACGACAGCGACGCGACGAGCAGCACGATCCAGGACGCCCGCATCGCGTACTCGACGAGCACCACGTCGAGCACGTTCGGCAGGATCTCCCGGAACACGATCGACAGCGGGCGCTCGCCGCGGGCGCGCGCTGCGGTGACGTAGTCCTGCGTGATCACGGTGCGTGCGGCACCGCGGACCACGCGGGTCACGGCGGGGGCGTAGACGATCGTGACCGCGAGCACGATGACCCAGAGCCCGGCGTCGAAGACCGTCACGACGACGAGGAGCGCGAGGATCGACGGCACGCTGAGCAGGGCGTCGACGATCCGCATCACCACCTCGTCGAACCAGTTGTCGACGTACGCGGTGACGGCGCCGAGGACGGTGCCGACCGCGACCGCGATGGTCGTCGCGAGGAAGGTCACGAGGAGCGCGTACCGGCCGCCGTTCAGCGTGCGGGACAGCACGTCGCGGCCGTACTGGTCGGTGCCGAGCCAGTGCGTCCACGTCGGGCCGGAGAGGACGTCGCCGGCGTTCGTCACGACCGGGCTGTGACCGGCGATCACGGGCGCCAGCACCGCGAGCACGAGGTGGACCGCGATGAGACCGAGCCCGACGGACAAGGCGGTGGAGCCGCGCAGCGGGGCGAGGACACGGCCGACCGCACCGGGTCGCAGGGTGCCGGTCGGACGGGGGGCGACGGCGGTCATGCGGCTGCCTTCCTGGATCGGCTCGTCGCGCTCGCGCGTCGGACGCGGGTCCGGCGCTGCCGTGTGCGGAGCTTCGGGTCGAGCACGAGCGCGACGAGGTCCGCCGCGAGGTTGCACACGATGTACACGACCGCGCTGAGCAGCGCGATGGCCTCGATGGTCGGCAGGTCGCGGTCGTACACGGACTCGAGCATGAGCTTGCCCATGCCGGGGTAGTTGAAGACGTTCTCCACGACGACCACGCCGCCGAGCAGCCACGCCACGTTGAGCGCGATCACCGTGAGGGTCGGCAGCAGTGCGCTCGGCAGGGCGTGCTTCCACACGACCCGGCGCATCGAGAGGCCCTTGAGCTCCGCGGTCGTGACGAACTCGGACGCCATCACGTCGATCGTCGAGGACCGCGCCGTCCGCACGATGTACGCGGCCATCGCGAGCGTGAGCACGATGATCGGCAGCCAGATGGTCGGCAGGAGCTCACCGACCGTGGCGTCGCTCCCCCGCAGCACGACCGCGGGGAACAGCGGCAGGCCGATCGCGAAGAGCAGCACGAGCACGGTCGCGACCATGAACTCGGGGACGCTCATCACGACGAGGCTGACGATCGAGACCAGCCGGTCGGTGGCGCGGCCGCGACGGACCCCGGCGAGCACCCCGAGGAACAGCGACAGCGTGACGCCGACGAGCATCGCGGGGACGGCGATGAGCATGCTGTTCCGGAAGGCCGTGAAGAGCGTCGGTGCGACGGGTTCGCCGCTGACGAGCGACGTCCCGAAGTCGCCGTGCACCGCACCGCCGAGCCACTCGAGGTAGCGCAGCCACACGTTCTGGTCGAGGCCGAGGGACTCGCGGAGCTGCTTGACGGCCTCGGGTGTGGCGTTCTGCCCGAGGAGCTGCTGCGCGACGTCGCCGGGCAGCGCCTGCACCGCGAGGAACACGAAGAGGGACGCGAGGACCACCGTGAGCACGGCGATCCCGAGTCGGCGGAGGACGGGGACGATGACGTCCGTCGGTCTGGTGGTGGTCGTCATCGGCGCAGTCCGATCCGGAGCCAGTCGAACTCGAAGCCGTACTCCGAGTAGTTGACGACGTCGCGGGACAGCCCGACCAGGCGGTCCCCGAACATCGGGGTCATGTCGGCGCCGTCCTCGACGATGAGTCGTTGGGCGTCCTGGTAGAGCGTCAGGCGCTTGGCGTCGTCCATCTCGGCGCGGGCGTCGTCGAGCAGGGCGTCGAACCGCTCGTTCGACCAGGCGCTCTCGTTGTAGGAGGACCCGGACCGGAAGATCTGGTTCAGCAGCTGGTCGATCGGGCGCCCGGTGAACCAGTAGCTCACCATGAGCGGCTTCTGCATCCAGATCTGCGTGTAGTACGAGTCCGAGCTGGAGTTCTGCACCGTCAGGCGGATGCCCGCGTCCGCGACGGCGTCACGGTAGGCCACGGCCATCGGGGTGAAGACCGACTCGTAGCTCGACGTGTAGATCGATGCACGCAGGTCCGACCGGCCGGCGGCCTTGAGCAGTGCCCTCGCCTTGTCCGGGTCGTGCTCGCGGTGGTCGTCCACGAACGCGGCGAGCTGCGGCGGCACGGGGTTGTCCCAGCCGGGCGAACCGGTGCCCTGGAGCGCGGTCTCGACGATCGAGCGGGGGTCGTAAGCGAGCTTCATGGCCTGGCGGACGCGGGGGTCGCGGAACTCGTCGCTCGTCGCGAGCATCGGGATCGTGTACCACTGGGCGTTCTTCGAACGGGCGATCGTCGCCCGGTCCGACGCCGCCACGACCCGCGCCGTGGCGAAGTCGAGGTTCGTCTGCGAGATGAGGTCGATCTGTCCCGCGAGGAGGGCGTTGACCCGCGCGGTGGTGTCCTGGATCGAGAAGAAGTCGATGCCGTCGAGCGCCGGGCGCCCCGCGAAGTGGTCGTCGAACGCCTCGACGCTCCCGGCACCGGCCGGGGTGAACGACGACAGCCGGAACGGGCCCGTGCCGATGCCGGTCCGCCCGATGTCGGCCACGGCGTCCGCGGGGACGATGTAGCACTGGTACGCCGTGAGCAGGGACGGGAACTCCGCGTTCGGCTTCGTCAGCGCGAACCGGAGCGTGTACGGGTCGACGGCGGTCATCGACCGGGCGTCCATCACCTCGCCGAGGACCCCGGCCTGCGGGCTGCCGGTCTTCTCGTCGAGGATGTGCTGGATGCTCGCGATCGCGTCCGCCGCGACGAAGCGCGACCCGTCGTGGAACCGCACGCCGCGGCGGAGCCGGAACGTCCACTCGGTGCCGTCGGCGTTGGCGGACCACTCCTCGGCCAGGTCGGGGACCGGCTGCCCCTGCTGGTCGAGCTTCACGAGCCGGTTGTACAGCGCGCCCAGGTACTCGTAGGCGGAGAGCGAGCTCGCGGAGTCGAGGGTCTCGGCGGCCGAGGCGGCTGGCCGGGCGACCCGGAGTCGGCCGCCGCGTCGTGCCGTGCCGGTGGCGGCGACCTCGGGCAGGGCGTTCGTGCCCGCCGAGGCGCCGGAGCTGCACCCGGTCAGGGTGAGCAGGCCGAGGCCGGCGAGTCCGGCGGCGCCGGACAGGAGCGTCCGGCGGCTCGGGCCGTGGGCGTTCCGGGGTTCGTGGACGATGGGCTGCATTCGGGGTGACCCCTCCTGGTAATCGTTCCGGTGAACGATAAGGGAACGACGGCGATCCCCCAACCCCCTGCAGCCGGCCGTCGGACCCGTCCGGGGCGGCCTCGATGCGCACGGGCGCACCGATCCGGCGTGGTCGGTCCGGTGAGCGCGGGCAGCCCGAGTGTTTACCAACCCGTTACATGCGGGGCGACGAGCAGGCGGGATGATCGAGCATGGCGACCTTCACCCGCGGCTTCGGCGGTCGACGGCACGAGCGCGACGACTCCCGCGTCCCGCCCGGCCAGACCCTCGTCCAGGACTGGCCCGTCCTGTCCGCCGGCGCGACGCCCGAGATCGAGCCGTCGGACTGGTCGTTCTCCGTCCGGACCGAGAGCGGCCTGCACTCCTGGACGTGGGACGAGGTGCAGGCACTCGGCGTCGAGGACGTCACGGTCGACATCCACTGCGTGACCCACTGGACGAAACTCGACATGCCGTGGCGCGGCGTCCCTCTCGACCGGCTGTTCGCGGACGTCGAGACGTCGCTCGACTTCTGCATGGTGCACAGCTTCGGCGGCTACACGACGAACGTCCCGCTCGACGAACTGCTCGACGGGCAGTCCTGGATCGCGTTCGAGGCCGACGGCGAACCGTTGACACCCGAGCACGGCGGACCCGCACGGCTCCTCGTGCCGCACCTCTACTTCTGGAAGAGCGCCAAGTGGGTGCGCGGGATCGTCATGCAGTCCGACGACGAGCCCGGGTTCTGGGAGAACGCCGGCTACAACATGCACGGCGACCCCTGGAAGGAAGAGCGGTACTGGTGAGCGGCGGACCCCCGTCCACCGGCCTGGAGGCACGGCTCACCCCCGATCCGTCGGCACCGGTCCGTCGACGGCCGGCGTGGCACCCCGCGACGGTCGCCTCCGTCACACCCGAGACCCCGAACGCCCGGCGCCTGGTCCTCGACGTCCCGACCTGGCCCGGCAACGACCCCGGCCAGCACCTCGACCTGCGCCTCACCGCCGAGGACGGCTACCAGGCGTCCCGGTCCTACTCGGTCGCGTCGTCGGGATCCGGGACGCAGGTGGTCCTCGCGGTCGACCGGGTCGACGGCGGCGAGGTCTCCCCGTTCCTGGTCGACGCGATCGAGGTCGGCGACGTCCTCGAGGTGCACGGTCCGCTCGGCGGCTGGTTCGTCTGGCACCCGTCGCCGGAGGCCCGGCCGGTGCAACTCATCGCGGGCGGATCGGGCATCGTGCCCCTCGCGGCGATCGCCACAGCGCACGCCGAGGTCGGCGACGCTGCGCCGTTCCGCTTGCTGTACGCCGTGCGGACCCCCGACGACGTCTTCTTCCGTGACGAACTCGACCGGGCCGCCGACGCGGGGGTGACCACCACGTTCGTGCACAGCCGACGAGCCCCCGCCGGCGAACCCGTGGGACGCCTGACCCGGGAGACCCTCGCGGCCGCGGTCTTCCCGCCCGATGCGCGAGCCCAGGTCTACGTGTGCGGTTCCACCCCGTTCGTCGAGCAGGTGCTCGGGTGGCTCACCGAGCTCGGGCACGACACGAGCGACGTCCGCGCCGAACGGTTCGGGGGCAGCTGATGTCGATCGTCGACGGCAACGCGCTCGCCGGGGTGCTCGTCGAGCGGTTCGGACCGGACGCGACGACGGTCCTGCTCCGGTGCCCGGGCTGTGCGAGCGACGGTGTCCTCGCCCGGACCCGTGTCCACCTGACGGCGATGGGAGCCGTCGCGCGCTGCCGCGACTGCGACACCGTGCTCGTCACCGTCGTCGACTCTCCGACCGGCCACCGTGTCCGGTTGTCGGGCACCGCCCGTCTCGACGGCCGGAGGGACGACACGCCGGCGGCCTGAGCGCAAGCGTGCAGCCGGATCCGGCGGGGATCATGCGGGAAACCGCAAACACGAACCCGGCACCCATCCGGGGGGCGAGCTGCTCCGGATGCTCCATCGGGCGTGCGGACCACCCATCCGCCACGACCCAGGGGCACGGTGGCCCCGACGCCGACGAGCGCGGGCACCCGAATCCTGCGCCCGCCGTGCGTCCCGCGTCCGTGGTGCCCGCCGCGGACATCCACCGGCCCGGTACCCGTCGCGGTACGACGAAGGCCCCGGTCACTGCGACCGGGGCCTTCTCCAGCGAGCGGATGACGAGATTCGAACTCGCGACCCTCACCTTGGCAAGGTGATGCGCTACCACTGCGCCACATCCGCGTACCCGATCAGCGTAGCCCCTCCATCCCGCCGTGCACAGCCGACGGCCTTCGTCGGGCGCGTCGACCCCCTCCAAATGGGGTGCCGTCGCCCCGTCATCTGGGGACATCCCGGGCGTGCCCTGGGCAACGCCTCCTGCCTACGCTCGACCAACACGCACCGGTCCGGCCTGGGAGCCCGGCCCGGGACGTCGCGGCACCGAGGGACCGGTGTCGCCGCCGAGACGTGCTGCTCCGTGGCAGCCCGTCCCAGACCAGGGAGTGGAAGACGCATGCCCCAGCACACTTCGATCCGGGCCGTGTTCACCGTCATGGTGCTCGCCGCGGGGCTCACGTTCGTACCGTTCGGGACCAGTGCACCCGCGGAGGCCGCGGCGGTGAACGCCCCCCGCGGGAACATCGGGCAGTTCAAGCAGCAGTTCGTCGAGGAGTTCAAGACCGCGGCCAACTGGGGCGGGAAGTTCGCGCAGACGTACAAGAACAGCTGGCAGCCGTACCCGGACGGCATGAGCAACATGTACTGGTCGGGCAAGCAGATCCGTGCGCTCAACGGGATGATGGACGTGTACCTCGACGGCAAGCACGGCGCCGCGGGCACCTTCGGCACCCCCACCGGCGCCTGGGGGCACAAGGGCGGCAAGTTCAGCGTGCGGGCGAAGGCGATCGGTGGCAACGGCAACGGTGCCGCGTTCATGCTCTGGCCGACGTCGAACGTGTGGAGCGACGGCGAGATCGACTACCCGGAGGCCAACTTCGAGGACTCCCCCATGGCGCACCACCACTCCATGAAGCCGGGGAACGAGGTCAACGCCATCAGCACGTCCACCCGGGTGTCGTGGCGGGACTGGCACGTCTACTCGGTCGAGTGGATCCCCGGGAAGTCCGTCAAGTACTTCCTCGACGGCAAGGTCATCTCGACGGTCACCCGCGACGTCCCGCGGACCGCACACCGCTACATGTTCCAGGTCGGGAACTGGGGCGGGAAGGGGCACCTCTACATCGACTGGGTGTCCACCTACACGCACACCGGCTGACCAGCGGTCGGACCGACGGACGGGAGGCCCGTGGCGACATCGCCACGGGCCTCCCGTCCGTCTCCTGGGCGCGTCGCGACCGCAGCGTCGCTCCGGAGCCGCTGGCAACAGCACGGAACCCGCGACGGAGGAGTTCGATGGGTCGATGCAGCAGGAGCCCGTCGCCGGAGCCGCCGACCGCCGAGGCTGGTGGCACCGCAAGTTCGCCCCGCAGGTCCGCACCGTGGGCCGGGTCGAGCGGGCCGTCCTGCTCCGTGCCGCCGTCGTGCTCGCGATCGCAGGAACGGTCGTCTTCGGGACCGTGCTCGTCGGCGTCCTGACGCACACCGGCTTCCAGCGACTCGACCGTCCCGTCGACGAGTGGTTCGACACGCAGCGCGACGCCGACCGCACGAACGTGATGGTCGTGCTCGCGACGGTGTTCGGGCCGATCGGCATGCCGATCGTCGTCCTCGTGGTCACCGTCGCCTGGGCGTTCCTGGCGCACCACGCGTGGCGTCCGCTCGTCCTCGCGTGCGGGATGGTGCTCGGCGTGATGACCGCTCAGGCACTCGCACCGCTCGTCCGACACCCACGTCCGCCGGTCGCGGAGATGCTGCTCGGCCCCGACCACTCGTTCTCGTTCCCGTCAGGACACGTCCTCGGCGCGAGCGACTTCTTCCTCATCGGGGCGTTCCTGATCGCGTCGCGCACGCACCGACGCTGGATCACGGTCGGCGTGTTCGCACTCGCGGCGCTCATGATCGCGTCCCAGGTCATCAGCCGGCTCTACCTCGGCTACCACTGGCTGACGGACACGCTGTCGTCCGTCGGACTGTCGATGATGATCACCGCACTCACGATCGCGGTCGACACCCACCTCACAGCACGCGTCCCCGAGCTCGCGCAGGACCCGGGACCGACGACGGCGACCGGCGACCTCGTCCGGTGACCGCGCTCGAGGTCGTCGCGAGTGCGGTCGGCGGGCTCCTGCTCGCGTGGCTCGTCGTCGTCGCCGCCCTCTGGGTCGAGCAACGGCGGCACGCGGACCGGTCCTCGCTGCGCGAACTCCTCCGACTCGCCCCCGACGTCGTCCGGTTGCTCCGTCGCCTCGTCGTCGACCGCACCGTACGGGTCAGCGTTCGGGCCTGGCTCGTCGTCCTCCTGGCGTACCTGCTCTCGCCGATCGACCTCGTACCCGACTTCGTCCCGGTCCTCGGGTGGCTCGACGACGCGCTGATCGTCGTGATCGCGCTCCGGTTCGTGGTGCGGAGCGCCGGAGCGGACGCACTCGTGCGGCACTGGCCCGGGAGCCCGGGTGGCCTGCGAGCCCTGCGCCGCGTCGCCGGCGTGACCCTGCCCGGTTGAGCGCCCCAGAGCGTCGCACCAGGCCGGTGACCCGCCGAGCCGGTGGCGTCGGACGCGTCGCGCACCGCCGTAAGGTCGGTCGGACCGGCACGGGCGGCAGCCTGGGCCACCGACGGAGCGCCGGGACCACCGGGGGACGCGGTCCAGTACCGGCGCTGCGCCGGGACGACACCACGAGACGCGGAGGAGCCGCCTTGCCCGACCGGAGACGTCCCGCTGAGGGTCGCGGGGGCACCTGGAAGACCATCGCCGCGGGCGCCGGGTTCCTCGCCGTGTTCATCCTCGCGCCGCTGTTCGGCGGCGTGTTCGTCCTCGGCGCGATCGCCGGCTTCATCGCGGACGGGTACCGGGCGCACCAGGACGACGAACTCCGCGCGGTCGCGACCAGCACGACCGCGATCATCGACACCATCGATGTCCGCCACTTCACGGAGAACTTCGGCCCGGGCAGGACCGAGTGCGTGCCGCAGGTCTCGGGGACCGCGAACGGGGAGCCGCACACGTGGGACATGGTGGACGACGCGGCGTGCGGCGGCGCGTACGAGGTCGGCCAGCGGCTGCAGGTCTTGTACGACCCGTCCGACGTCGACCGGGCGGTGCTCGCCGACCGGGACGCAGGGGGCGTCCGCGCGCGCAGCACCGGCGTGCACGTGCAGCTGCTCGTGGTCGGCGTGGGCTTCGCCGCGGTCGGGACCGGCTGCTGGCTGTGGGTGGGCCGCAGCGATCGCGGGCGGCGGGGACGGCAGCCGTCGTCCTGAGCCGCCGCGGTCGGGCCCGGATCAGTGTCCGTTCGGTACGGTCGACCGGTGGGGGAAGCACGTGAGGAACGCCCGGTGACGGTCCGCGGGAACCGGTTCACGCCGGCGTCGTGGGCGGCGCTGGGAGCCGATGTCGTCGCGGCCGGCGCCTGGACGGCGTGCAACCCGGAGGTGTTCGGGTCCGCCCGGTTCACCCAGGCGTGGACGAGCGGCCTCCTGCTCGTCGTCGGCGCGCTGACCGTGTCCCTGGCCGTCGGCACGCTCCGCACCCGCGTGGAGGTGTTCCCCGACCGTCTCGAGGCGACCCGAGGGCTCCGCCGGACGCAGGTCATCGGTCCCGGGGAGCTCGTGGCCTTCCGGGCCTCCGGGAAAGGCAACACCGTGATCAGCGCCGCCACTGCTCGGCGCCGTGGGTTCTCCACGAACCGGTTCCACCGGCACCACGACGCCCTCGTGGAGTGGCTCGACCGGAACACCGGCGAAGAGTGGACGGCGTTTCGGGACTTCTTCGGCAAGCTCACCGTGCAACGGGACCGGGCGCCGGTCCGGGAGTCGCTGTCGATCCTCCTCGTCGTCGGTGTGTTCCTCGCCACGCTCCTGACGTTCCCCGGTCTGTTCATCGGCAACGCGTACGACGCGGCGCACCGGGAACAGGTGACGTGCACCGTCACCGCCGCGGAGGCGATCACCGTCTCCAGCCGGTCCACCAGGGGCATCGGCTCCTCCCGAGCCGGTGTCGGCGTCGAGACGTCGGACTGCGGCCGCCTGACCATGACGCGCGGCGTCACCGGCGACAGCCGGGACGACATCGCGCGCGAGCTGAACCGCACGAAGGGCCCGCACACCTTCACTGTCGGCGGCGGATCCTTCTGGCTGCGCAAGCACACCCACGTCACGATCCCGGCGCCGACCGTCTACAGCATCGACGACCTCAGCGCCCGCTGACGATCGAGCCGGGCCGGGCTCGAGCTACCCGTCCGCGGTTTCGATCATCGCCACGATGTGCGGCGTGCTCCACCGGAGGAGCGCCGAGGACGGTGGCGCGTCGAGGTCCTCGCCCCAGACGGCGACCGCCGCGCCCGACATCGGCGTGGACAGCCGCGATCCCGAGTCCCCGTCCCACGACCGCAGCGTCCAGTGCCGGCGGAGGTCAGCCGCGGTGTACGCGGCATCCGCCGGGTCGAGGTCGGACGGCACCTCGTAGAGGTAGTACGAGTCGTAGTCGAGCAGGTCGGTCCCGGCCGCGGCCAGGTCGTCCGCCCCGGCTCGGTGCGCCCGTCGCTCCCGACGCTCCGCCGGGTCCTCCGTGTCCCCGTCGAAGCTCCAGTACGTGACGCGGATGCGCGGGTCCAGGCGTCGGATCGCCGACCGGTCGATGCCGTCGTTCCACGCCCAGACCGATCGGGTGCCGACCGCGGCCGCCATCGTGTTCAGCCACGTGACCCGATCACCGGCGCTGACGTCCGCACCCCACTCATCGCCACCGATGTGGACCGCTCGACTGTGCGGGAACGTCCGCGTCACCTCGGCGAGCAGGTCCTTCGCCAACGCGACGCTGCCGGGCGCCGACGGGTCGAGTTCGCTCTCGCCGCCGCGGATGCGGTCCACCCACCGCTGCCCGTGTCGCGCCTCGAGGAGCGCGAACGCCGCGGCCATGTGCCCCGGGGTGTCGATCTCGGGGACGATCGCGATCCGCTGCTTCTCGGCGTACGCCGCGATCGCCCTCGCCTGGGCGGTGCTGAGGAACGGGCGGCCCGTGACCCGGCTCGTGTAGACACCGTCGCGCAGGTCGGCGTTCGCCGGAGTCTGCCCGAGGACCGCGCTCTCGATCCCGACGTTCTGGTCGTCGGTGAGGTGCAGGTGCAGGAAGCGGCCTCCGTGTGCGGCGAGGAGGTCGATGTACCGCTCGATGAGCGCCGGGCGGTAGTAGGCACGGGCGACGTCGAGCATCACGCCGGTCTCGGGCCGGGCCGGGGTCGCTCGCCCGGTGCGCACCGTCGACGTCGACGTGCGACAGGTCGACGCGGAGTACACGCCCGTGCACGCGACGACCGCGTACTTCCCGGCGGGCACCCGGGACGCGGTGGTCAGCGTCGCACCGACGGTCGCCGTCCTGCCCGTGGCCAGCGCCCGGACCGGCACGTGCCCGAGCGCGTAGCGCCCGCTGCCCGACGCGAGGTACAGCCACGCTGGGAGCGCAGACGTCCTCGACGTGCCGGTGTTCCGCACCGTCACGCTGGTCCGGACGGTCGTCCGGGTCGACGAGCTGGTGCTGCTGGCACCGACCGCCGTGATCGTGGGTCCCGGCGCGGTCGGGGACGCGGCTGCCGCCTGCTGATCGCGGGGGTCGACGGCCCCGGCGACGGCGCCCACCCCGACCACGACAGCCACTGCACCGGCGATCGCGATGCCGAGCGCGACGACCCGTCGGACGGTCCGTCTCCGGCCCTCGCGGGCGCTCACCGTCCCGCTCCCCGGGTGACGACGACGGCGTCGAACAACGACCGCCCCGAGCGGTCCGTCGTCGATGCGTCGAGGGTGATCCCGTCGCTGCCCGCCGGGACGTCGATCGGGATCCGGCTCGATGTCCCGCAGGTGATGTCGGCCTGCCCGAGGAGTGCACTCGGTCCGTCATCGTCGACGGTGAGTTCGGTGATGCGCAGGTGCACCTTCTGCTCTGACCGGCAGACGGCCAGCACGTCGTACGGGCCGTGGAGGTCGTACTCGAGCGACACGAGAGCGCGGGCCGTCCTGCTGCCGTCCTCGGCGATCAGTCCCCCACCCCCTCCACCGTGGTTCGCCGTGCCGTCCACGCCGAGCTGCGCGGAGGCCAGGCTCATCCACTGGGCGGAGTCCTCCGAGAGGGCCTCGCTGTGGTCGCCGCCGGAGCAGCCGACGAGCAGCGACGCTGCCACGACGCTGACGACGAGCGCGCTGACGGAGTGACGACGGAGCGGGTGCACGTGATGATCCTGCCGTGCGCCACCGCCGTCCGGCGACCCCGCCATCGCGGGACAGCCGTGTGCGGCGTAGTCTCACCGTCGTCAGCACGCTCCTCGACGACGAGAGCAGGTCACACCGTGCGCAGATCCCTGCAGGCGGTCCTCACGATCGCGACGGTCGCGGCACTCGCGACCACGTTCCTCCAGGCCGGTGCCGAGGCGCCACCCGCGCTGGCCGCCAGCGCGACGTCCGCACGCGGCCAGGCCGCGCCGACCCACCAGAACCCCATGACGCTGTCGCTGCCGGACGGGCAGACCGCCGCGAGCTGTGCGGACCCGACCGTCGTGCACGGGGTCGGGCGGGACCGCGACTGGTACCTCTACTGCACGAGTGACGCCCTCACCGCGACCGAGGAGGACCCCGACGGATCGCTGGTCCAGCACGTCGTCCCCACCTACCGTTCGACGGACCTCACGCACTGGGCGTACGTCGGCGACGCCTTCACGGCCAAGCCGGCCTGGGTCGGCGACGCGAACGGCATCTGGGCCCCTGACGTCGTGTACCGGAACGGTCGCTGGTACCTGTACTACGCCGCGTCGGACACCCCGACGGCGACCTCGCCGACCGGTGGCGGATCGGCCGTCGGTGTTGCGACGAGCACGAGCCCGACCGGTCCCTGGAAGGACTCGGGCGGTCCCGTCGTCGCGCCGCAGGCCGCGCCGAACGGCGCCGAACAGCGCTGGGAGTTCGACCCCGAGGTCATCACCGACCACGGCGCCACCTACCTGTACTTCGGCAGCTACTTCGGCGGGGTGAACGTCCGACGTCTGACCCCGGACGGGCTGCGTTCGGTGCCGTCCACCGAGCGCGAGATCGCCATCGACAACCGGTACGAGGGCACCTACCTCATGCGCCACGACGGCTGGTGGTACTTCATGGGGTCCGCGACGAACTGCTGCAACGGCGCGCTCACCGGGTACGGCGTCTTCGTCGCGCGGTCTCGCAGCCCGCTCGGGCCCTTCACCGACCGGGACGGCGTGGCGATCACGGCGACCCGCGTGGGCGGCACCCCGATGCTCGCGCAGAACGGCGACCGCTGGGTCGGGACCGGGCACAACGCGGTCGTGACGGACCTCGCCGGTCAGGACTGGATCGTCTACCACGCGGTCGACCGTGACGACCCGTACTACGCCGGTCAGGGCACCTACACGAAGCGCCCGGTGCTCATCGACCCGCTCGACTGGGTCGGTGGCTGGCCCGTCGTCCGGGGTGGTGCGGGTCCGTCCGACTCGGTGCAGCCCGGACCCGTCGCCCAGCCCGGCGAACGCCCGACGTACCGTCCGACCCGGACACCGGTCGACGTCCCCGGGCGACTGCTCCGCTCTGCCTCGACCTCGTTCGACGGGTCGACGCTGCCGGCATCGCTCAGCTGGATCCGTGAACCCGATCCGTCGACGTGGACGGTCAGCGGCGGCGCCCTCCGCTGGCAGACCCAGGACGCCGACATCCACCCACCGGCGACGCCACTGGCTTCCGTGCTCGCCGAACCCGCACCGCGCGGCGACTACGTCGTCGAGACGACGGTCGCGGTGGACACCCCGGCCACCGGCGACGGTGTGAACTACGTCCAGGGTGGACTGATCGTGTACGGCGACGACGGCAACTACGTCCGTCTGACGTCCAACTCGATCTTCGACACCCGGCAGACGGAGTTCGGCAAGGAGGTCTCGCCGCAGCCGGCGGGAGCACCGAACTACGGGAACATGGTCGTCGGGCCGGTGGGAGACCGCACCACGCTGCGGATCGTGCACCGTGTCGTCGACGGGCTCGACCAGTACACGGCGTACACGAGCGACGACGGCCGACACTTCGTCCGGGGCGGCACCTGGACGGCGGACCTCGGGGCGCACCCGCGCATCGGGCTGATCTCGCTCGGTGGCGCCGGCTTCACGAGCACGTTCGACGGCCTCCGCGTCAGCACGGTGCGGAGCGTGCGGGGCTGATCCCGATCACCCGACCGTCCTCAGCCTCGGATCCAGCGGCAGCGATCTCCGACGCGGACGGCTGCGAGGGAGCAGGCGAAATGCTTCGCCGCACGAATGTCGACGTCGAAGCGCAGGTGCACTTCGACGGTTGCGAGCACGGGCGGCAGCCTTCGGCGCCGGCGACGACTCTCGACCATCCCCGTGCGCGGAGTTCGCACCCGTTGCTCGAGCGTGCTGCGAAGCAGTTCAGGTCCCGCCCGGTGACGATGCTCGGGAGTAGCGTCACCGGCGCCGCCTGCCCGAGGCGCGCACGGGGACAGAACGGACACGCAATGCAGCGCATCGCCCGCGCGGCAGCCATCGGCACCGCCGCAATCCTGACAGCTGGGCTCCTCACCACGATGGGCACCGGCCCGGCCGGTGCGGCCACGGACACCGGTGGAGTGCTGCAGGTGCTCTCCCCGTGGTACGGCACCAAGGGTCAGCTGGAGTTCGCCGACGGCGGGAACGTGCAACGCCGGATCTTCGACACCACCCGCGGCGTCGATGCTCGGGCGACGAACGGCGCCGCGTTCACGCTGACTCCTCCGGACGGGGAAGCGTTGACCACGGGTGTGTACCGCCTGGTCGGAGACCAGGGGTACGGCGCGAAGGTGCCGACACTGTCCATCGACGGTGAGTACATGTACGGCGAGTTCGACATCGTCGACCTCGCCTCCGACCCGGCCAACGGTCTCATCACCCGTTTCGATGCCGTCATGCCTGGAGTGGGTGAGTTCCGGTACGGCGAGGACGCGGGCGAGTCCGTTGTGTTCGGAGCTCGGAACCTGATGTTCCCGGAGACCTACATCGGTCTCCCGAAGACGGTTCAGCAGCAAACCGTTCACAACACCGGGACCGCTCCGGTCGCGCTCGGCAAGCCGGCCGTCACCGGGGTCAACGCCACGTCGTTCTCCGTGAGCGGCAGCACCTGCACGACCACGCTCGCGCCGGACGCGACCTGCACCTTCGCCGTCGGCTTCGTGCCGAAGGCCGCCGGGCCCGCCACCGCGGTGCTGAACGTGAAGGTCGGGACGGCAACCCGCACCGTGCCACTCACCGGGTCGGCGTTCCTCGGCACGACCAGCATCACCTCGTACGGCAAGGGCATCGTCGACAAGGGCAGGACGACGAAGACCAACTCGGCGAACACGACCATGTCGGTCGTCCAGATGCCCTACGGGTGGATGTTCAACGCGGACCGGCCCGACGGTTCGGGGAGCGCGCTCAACATCCGGCTCACGACACCGGAGAAACGGCCCTTCCCCGTCGGGACGACGAAGACCACCGTCGGCGGTGGGTACAGCATCGTCGACACCGTGGACTCGTGGGCCTGCGATTCGAGCGGCACCGTCACCGTGAAGCAGTTCACCCTCAACCCGGTGACCGGTCTGCCTGACACGGTGAACATGTCGTGGGTGCAGTACTGCGACAACGGGGAGAAGTACCCGCAGACGGGAACGCTGCAGTGGCAGGCACGAAGCGACGTGACACCGCCTGCGGCACCGACGTCAGCTTCCGTGTCGTCGGCGTCACCGCGGAAGGTCACGTGGAAGGCGTCGGCATCGAAGGACGTCAAGTCCTACGTTGCCCGCCTCGTGCAGGGCACTGGTGCGAACGCGACACCGGAGAGCGGCACACCGCTGACCGTGTCCGGTACCACTGCGGCGGTGCCGACCGTTCCCGCCGGCGTGTACACGGTGGAGGTCTTCGCCATCGACGGAGCCGGCAACCCGAGCAAGCCAGCAGTCGCGCGGTTCGGCACCGCGCCGGTGAGCGTGACGGCGCCGGGCCGCCCCACCATCACGACCGTCACCAGCGGCCCCGGGACAGCCGAGGTGTTCTTCACGCCGCCCGCGGACGACGGCGGGCTCCCCATCACGGGCTACGTGCTCTCCACCCTCGTCGGAACACACACTGTCAGCGGGACGTCGAGCCCGCTCACCCTCACCGGCCTCTCGTCCGGGAGCTGGGAGATGAGCGTCACCGCCGTCAACGCAGCCGGGAAGGGTCAGCCGTCGCTGGCGGTCTACGCCGACGTGCAGTAGCGGACGCGATCCTCGGAGCGATCTGCCGGGCCGGCCGGGGCGTCCTCCGCTGACTGGGTCGCTGTCCCGAACGGCCGCGGCGGTCTCGACGTGGGGACCGGGCTGGTGAGCGGACTCCTCGTCGCCCCGATCGTCGTCAGGGTCGGATGTGTGAGCACCGCCCAGAACCGTCGATCGTCCTCGGGTACGGTCGGCCGAGTCGGGCGGCGCCCGCGCCGGCACCAGCGTTCACCGCTCCCGATGCGATGTCAGCTGTCGGGTGCCGGCCAGTCCGCAGGCGCGGAAGTCGCACCGCACGACAGCACTGCACGCCCCTCGGCCGTGCCATCTGCTCGGATCTGCGGATCGAGCAACCCCTGGTGGAACACGAAAGCCCCCGGCGTCTGCCGGGGGCTTCTTCGTGGTGGGCGATACTGGGATCGAACCAGTGACCTCTTCCGTGTCAGGGAAGCGCGCTACCGCTGCGCCAATCGCCCAGAGGAGTGTGGAGCTGGAGGTGGGGACGGGATTCGAACCCGCGTGGACGGCTTTGCAGGCCGCTGCCTAGCCTCTCGGCCACCCCACCATCGAGGTTCACGTCTCCGTGAGTACCCGAACGGTGGGATACCCTCTGGTGAGTCGTCGCGACCCGGAGGTCGAGACACTCGAGCGGATGACGAGATTCGAACTCGCGACCCTCACCTTGGCAAGGTGATGCGCTACCACTGCGCCACATCCGCATGTCGCTGCTCGGGTGGCCGTTCGTGCTGGCCTGCCGTCTCGGCGACGTCGTAAACTCTATACGAACCCTGGCGCATCCGCCAAAATCCTTCCGGTTCACCGGGCGTGTCCCCCGTGTTCACGCGGATGCGTGGGCATCGAACCCCCGCGCCACACCCGGGCGGCACGTCGCGTTCGGCTCCGGCTCCCGCATCCGCTACTATCGACTGGCACGACAAGTGCAGCGGGCGATTGGCGCAGTTGGTAGCGCGCTTCGTTCACACCGAAGAGGTCATCAGTTCGAGTCTGGTATCGCCCACCCGCTGTGTCGCTTGACGACACGACCGAGAGCCCGACGCAGCACGCGTCGGGCTCTCGTCGTTCCGGCAAGCAGCCGACGCACGCCGACTCCAGCAATCCGACACCAGCAGAACGATCCACAGGGGCACATGACCGACGTCGACCTCGAGTTCGCCCGCGTCCGCGCCGTCCTCGACCGTCCGACCCTCCGGCTCCTCTCGCGTCCGACCAGCGCCGCGGTCGTGGCCGTGTTCCGCGCGGTGTTCGACCGCGACGTCCAGTACGTCCCCGCCGACCGGATGCACCTCCAGGTCGAGGAGCACGTCGCCCGGCTCCAGGCGATGGGCGCCCGGGTGCCCGCGAGCGAGCAGGGCGGCGACGTCGAGGAGACACGACCGAACGGCCGGGCGCTCTGTCGCGAGTGGGTCGCCGCACAGTGGCTCGTGCGGTCGAACTCCCCCGACGGCGACGAGCAGTACTCCCTGACGAGCCACGCCCTCGAGGCGCTGAGCCTCGTGGACGCCCTGAGCGCGGATCGGGCCCTCATCAGCGAGAGCCGCCTCGCGATGATCGTCGACGCCGTGCACCGGTGGGCGGCACGCGCCGAACCCGACCCCGACGTGCAGATCCGCCGCCTCGACGCACAGATCGCCGAGCTCCAGGCGGAGCGGGACCGGTTGGCGAGCGGCGACACGGTCGAGACCGTCGACGACGACCGGATGCGCGACGGGTACACGAACATCTCCGACCTCATCCGCCAGCTGCCGAGCGACTTCAAGCGGGTCGAGGAAGCGGTGGCGACGATGCACCGCTCGATCGTCGAGGACTTCCGCAGCGAGGTCCGCCCGATCGGCGAGATCCTCGACGACTACCTCGCCCGCACCGACAACCTCATGCAGTCGACGCCGGAGGGCCGCGCGTTCGAGGGTGCGTTCGAGCTCCTCCGCGACGACGCGCTCCTGCTCCGACTCCGTGACGACATCGGCACGATCCTCGCGCACCCGTTCGCCTCCACCCTCGAGCCTGGTGAGCGCCGCGCGTTCCGGAACACGGTCAGCATCCTGCGGCAGGGCATCGAGGACGTCCTCGCCCGTCGACGACAGCTCACCGCGACCCTCCGCGACCAGATCGTCGCGCACGACGTCGTCCGCGACCGCGAGCTCGACGCGGTCCTCCGCTCGGTCAACCGCGGGCTCGCGGCCTGGATCGAGCGTGGATCGGCACGGGACCGCGTGCCGCTCGGCCTCCTGCCGGAGCCGGCCGAGGTCGAGACCCTCCGCGAGCGCTTCTACGACCCGGACAACGAGTCGGTGCCGCCACCGATCGAGGAGCCCGACGACGACGTCTTCGACGACCTCGACGTCGACACGCTCCGGCGCCACGGCGGCCCGCTGCTCGCCGAGCTGCGCGACGCACTCCGGTCCGCGGTCGACACGACCAGCGCCGCCGCCTTCCACGGCCTGCCGGACGAGCACCGCCGACCCGTCGAGCTCTTCGGCCTCGCACACCTGCTCACGGGCCGCCCGGACTTCGAGGAGGCCCGGCACGTGGTCGCCCACCACACGGTCCGGCCCGACGGCAGCGCGGTCACCTTCCACATGCCGACCGCCGCCCTCGCCGACGGCGACGCCACGGCGGAGCACGACGCAGCGCACGACCCAGCACGCACAGCACCACACGCACAGGAGGCACGGTGAGCGACACCACGCCGGCACCGGTCGACGACACGGCCGGGTTCGAGGGCCTCGACACGGTCCCGCAGGACGAGGACCGCGACGAGACGAGCTTCGCCCTCTTCGAGGGCGACGAGGGTCGTCTCGACGAGCCGCAGCGACGCGCGCTGGTCGCGCTGCTCCGGCACACCTACGTGAGCGCGCGGACCCACGCCGACGAGTGGCGAGCGGTCCTCGACGCCGAGGGGCAGCTCCGGTCGCGACTCAACGACCTCTTCCTCGAGCTCCACGTCGACCGGGACCGCGAGGTCGCCTGGAAGCGCCAGGCCCGCTCGGAGAGCCAACGCCGGGCCTTCCCGACCCTGCTCCGCGACGTCCCGTACACGCGCGAGGAGACGATCGTCCTCGTCTACCTGCGCATGCGCCTCCGCGCCGACACCCGTCCCGGCCCCGACCAGGTCGTCGTCGACCGTTCGGAGATCCTCGGGCACGTGGCCGGCTTCCTCCCAGCGGGCTCCACCGACCGCACGCGCGACGAGGCCCGGGTCGCGAGCGCCGTGGAGCGGCTGGTCCGCGCCCGGATCCTGCTCCGCACCACCGACCCGGACCGCTTCCGCGTGGCGAGCGTCGTCGAGGTGCTCCTGCCCCTCGAACGGCTGCTCGAGCTCGACACCTGGCTCCGCACCGCGACCAGCGGCGACGGCGAGGCGACCGCCGGAGCCGAGCCGGGCCTCCAGGCCGAGCCGACCGACACCGACGACGAAGGCGAGCCGGCAGCATGACCGACACCGCGACCGGCACGACCGCGTACGAGGAGTACGCGATGCCCGCCCTCTTCGACACGGTGGCGCAGTGGCGTGCCGAGTCGATGCAGGTCGTGAACTGGGGCGGCTTCCACGGCCACCGCCAGGTGGAGCTGTCCGGCACCGCGACCCTCATCTCGGGCGCGTCCGGCACCGGCAAGTCGACGCTGATGGACGCGTACCTCGCGGTGATGATGCCGTCCGACGTGCCCTTCAACGGGGCGTCCAACGACACCACGACCGGCCGCGCACGCGGTGCGGACCAGCGGAACCTGCTCACGTACCTGCGCGGCAAGGTCGACACCCAGCGCGACCCGGAGACCGGCGCGCTCCGCGACGTCAACCTGCGCGGCGACGACCAGACGACGTGGGGTGCCGTCGCGGTGACCTTCCGGAACGACGACGAGCGTCGCTTCACGGTGCTGCGCGCGTACATCGTGCCGAAGCGGGCGCGCGGCGTCGGCGACATCCAGATGACGATGGCGACGGTCGACGACACGTTCGACCTGCGCCGGCTCGAGGAGTTCGTGCCGTCGCGCTTCCACCACCTCGAACTGACCGGCCGCGTGCCCGGGCTCGTGATCCGCGACACCTACCAGGAGCTCGCGTACACCCTGCAGACCCGGCTCGGCATCGGTGACTCCGGCGGCGGCAACCGGGCGATGCGCCTGCTCGCCCGCATCCAGGCCGGGCAGCACCTCCCGACCGTCGACGCCCTGTACAAGTCGCTCGTCCTCGAGACGCCCGCCACCTACGAGGCGGCCGACCGTGCCCTCGCGCACTTCTCGGCCCTCGACGAGGCGTACGAGGCGATGGACACCGAGGAGCGCAAGGTCCGAATCCTCTCGCCCATCGTCGACCTCCACGCGGAGATCGCCCGGTCGAAGGCGGCTGCCGCTGCGCTCGACGGCATCGCCACCGGCGCCGAGGTCTCCCCGTTCGCGCACTGGACGGCCTCCCGGAAGCGCGCGCTCCTCGACGACGAGGTCGCCCGGAACACCCGCGAGCGCACGGCCGCGCGAGCGGAGGTCGCCGCCGCGTCCGCTCGGCACGCAGCCGTCGAGATCGAGCTCCGGGACGCCGAGGCCCGGCTCCGCGACCAGGGCGGCAACGCGCTCGCGCAGCTCGAGGACCGCATCGACCGCCGCACGCGCGAGCGTGACGCAGCGGCCCGGTCCCGCGCCGTGTTCGAGGAGCGCACCGCCGTCCTCGAGACCACGGTCGACTCCGAGACCGGGTTCTCCGCGGCGCAGCGAGCGTCGCACGACTTCCTCGGGACGTACGCCACCGCTCGGCAGGAACTCGACCAGCGCCGCGACGCCCTGACCCGCGAGGAGTACCCGCTCCTCGACCGCGAACGCACCCTGCGCCAGGAACGGCAGTCGCTCGAGCACCGCCAGGGCGCCATGCCGCTGCCGATGCACGAGGCCCGGGTCGCGATGGCCCGCGCCGCCGGCACCGACCCCGCCGACCTGCCCTTCGTGGCGGAGCTCCTCGACGTGCTCCCGGGCGAGGAAGCCTGGCGGACGGCGATCGAGTCCGTGCTCGCGCCCGTCGCCCGCACGCTCCTGGTCGACCAGGACCACCTCGCGGCCTTCAGCGAGGCCATCGACTCCCTCCGCCTGCCCGTGCGGGTCCAGTTCGAGGGCGTCCCCACCGGGCCGCACATCGACCTCGACGGCGACCCGTCGATGGTGTCGGGGAAGCTCGCGATCAAGCCGTCCCCGTTCAGCACCTGGGTGCGCGAACGCATCGAGTCGGAGCGCACCGACGCCCGCTGCGTCGAGGACGCGGGCGACCTCGGCGGCGGGGGCCGTCGGGTGACGCGGTCCGGACAGCTCCGTGACGGCCGACGTGGCGCACACGGCGACCGGCGCCAGGCGAACGTCATCGGGTTCACGAACGAGGCCAGGGTCACCGCGGTCGAGGAGGAGCTCGCCTCCATCGCCGAGGACCTCGCGACGCTCGAGGCCCGGCGCACCGACGTCGCGCAGGACATCGCCGCGCTCGACGCCCTCCGCAATGCGCACCAGCACGTGGTCGACGCGAGCTGGGACGGCATCGACGTCGCGGGTCTGGACGAGTCGCTCGCGCAGCTCGACGCCGAACGCCAGGCGCTGCTCGCCGCCGACGACGGTCTCCGGACGCTCCGGGCGACGGTCGCTCGGCTCCGGGCTGCCCTCGACGAGGCCTCCGACCGCCGGTCCGCAGCGCGCTTGTCGGTCTCGCGACTCGAGGAGCGTCACGGTGTCCTCGTCGACGGGCAGGACGCCGCCGCCGAGATCCTCGCGCGCTTCGACGACGCCCCGGACTCGCTGCCGGACGACGAACAGGCGCAGCTGCTGTCCGAGACGTTCGAGGAGGTCGGTGCCCCCGACGGCATCGACGGCTTCGACGACGCCACCCGCCGGCTGCGACGACGGCTCGACGAGCGGCTGTCGCAGGCGCTCGACGGTGCCGCTTCGGCCTCGAACGCCCTGACCCTGACGTTCCAGCGGTACCAGGACGCCTGGCCGGACCCGAACCTCGGCACCGGGGTCGCCTCCTACGAGGACTACCACGCGATCCTCGAGCAGATCCTCGCGACCGGCCTCCATGCCCGTCGGACCGAGTGGCGTCGGCGGCTCTCGCAGTGGAGCGGCGAGGACCTCGTGCCGCTCGCAGGAGCCTTCGACCGGGCCGTCGTCGAGATCGAGGAGCGCCTGGAGCCGGTCAACGAGATCCTCCGCGAGCTGCCGTTCGGCGCGAACCGGGACCGGCTGAAGATCGTCATCCGCCGCGTCACCCGCGAAGAGGTCGCGTCGTTCCGCAAGGAGCTCCGCGCGCTGTCGGCCTCGGTGGACACCGAGTTGACCGACGACGTGCTCGAGACCCGGTTCCGTCGCCTCCGCCGGTTCATGGCGATCATCCGGCCGGACTCCGCCGCACCCCGGGGCCGCACCACCGCCCGGGACGCCGTGCTCGACGTCCGCCGGCACATGGAGATCACCGCCGTCCGCTACGACGTCGACGGGAACGACCTCGGCGTGTACTCGTCCCTCGGCGACAAGTCCGGCGGCGAGACGCAGGAGCTGGTCGCGTTCATCGTCGGCGCCGCGCTCCGGTACCAGCTCGGCGACGAGACACGGCCACGGCCCCGGTTCGCGCCGGTGTTCCTCGACGAGGCGTTCATCAAGGCGGACTCCGAGTTCGCCGGGCGTGCGGTGACAGCGTGGCTCCGGCTCGGCTTCCAGCTCGTGGTGAGCGCGCCGCTCGACAAGGTGACGGCGCTCGAACCGTCCATGGAGCGCCTGCTCTCGATGCGGAAGCACCCCGACACGGGCCACTCGTCCATCACCGAGATCGCGCGGGTCGCGCCCGGCGCGTAGCCGCGGGGCGCGGCAGCGGCGGCGCGGGGCGGCGCGGGGCTGGCTGGTCGCAAAACATGTCGCCCCGCCCGCCGCGCGACGGCACGTCGTGCGACCAACGCGCGACGCGAACGGCGTGTCCTGCGACCAACGCGATCCGGACGCGGACGGGAGGCACGGTGCGAGGCCGCCACGCGCCTCCCGTCCGTCGCCTGCCGCTGGTCGCAGAACATGTCGCCCCGGCCGCCGCGCGACGGCGTGTCCTGCGACCAACGCGCGACGCGGACGGCATGTCCTGCGACCAACGCGACCGGCGCAGCGGACGGGAGGCGGTGCGAGGCCGCCACGCGCCTGCCGTCCGTCGCCTGCGGCTGGTCGCAGAACATGTCGCCCCGGCTGCCGCGCGACGGCACGTCGTGCGACCAACGCGGGGCGCGGACGGCGTGTCCCGCGACCAACGGGCAGCGGTCGGCGGGCAGGGACGGAGCGGTACGGTGGGCGGGTGTTCGGACGCCGCTCCCCCAGCCCCCGCCCCGACGACCGCCCCGGCCTCGGGATCGGGGCACTCGTCCAGGTGGTCGACCCCGGCCAGCAGGGCGGCGAGCACTGGGCCGACGAACCGATCGGCGTCATCGTCGCACCGGGTGGGAGCCAACTCGGCGGGACGCAGCGGACGTGGACCGTCGCGTTCGACGAGCCCGCGTACACGACGGACGGCCGCGGCCCCTTCGAGCGCGCGACCGTCCTGAGTCGTCAACTGGTGCCGGTCGAGCCGGCAGCGGCCACCGGGGCCGACGAGCGGGCCTAGTACTCCTCGGAGCCGCTCTTCATCATGGCCGCCGTGGCCATGCAGAGCCCGACGCCGCCGAGCACGCAGATCCCGATGATGACGCCTGCGATGACTTCGAGCATGTCGTGACTCCTTGGTTCCGGGGGCCGATCTGGCGACACCAGCCTACCCGGTGCGACCACCCGCCGTGGTCGGGCGCGCTGGTCAGCGGACGCCGCGCATCAGGCGGAGGACCGGCTTCGCGAACACGAGCAGCAGGACGCCGACCACGACCGCCGCGAGGCCGAGCACGGTGAAGTACGGCGCCTCGTTCGCCGGGTCGTAGTAGCGCGAGAGCACGCCGGTCGCCGCGGTGCCGAGCGACACCGACAGGAAGAACAGCGCCACCATCTGTGTCTGGAACTTCGCGGGTGCGAGCTTCGTCGCGACGGACTGCCCGACGGGCGACAGGAGCAGCTCGGCGATGGTGAAGACGAGCAGGATGCCGACGAGTGCGAGGAGCGGCGTGCCGTTCTCGCCGGAGCGCACGAACGGCAGGAAGAGCAGGAACGCGACGCCCATGATGCCCGTGCCGAGGGCGAACTTCGTCGGGGTCGAGGGCTGACGGTCGCCGAGCTTGGTCCAGATCGCGGCGAACACGCCGGAGAGCACGATGATGAACACCGGGTTGATCGACTGGACCCACGAGACCGGCATCTCCCACCCGAACAGCGAGCGGTCGAGCCGCTGGTCCGCGTAGACCGTGACGACCGTGAACTGCTGCTGGTAGAGCGACCAGAACACGGCGCTCGCGATGAAGAGCGGGATGAACGCGAACACGCGCGAGCGTTCCTCGGCGCTGATGCCGCTGCCGAGGATCACGACGAAGTACCCGATGGTCGCGAGGACCACGATCGCGACGACCACGGTCGGGAGGTTGCCGACGTTGAGGAGCCCGGTGAGGACCGCGGCGACGATCACCACGAGCGCCACCACCACCAAGACGGCCACGAGCGGCAGGCGTCGACGGTCGACCGGGTTGGTGACCTGCCGGACGACCTCGGGGAGGTGGCGGCGACGGATGGCGTACTGCACGAGACCCGCGGCCATGCCGACGGCGGCGAGGCCGAAGCCGAAGTGGAACCCGAGCGTGCTCTGCAGCAGCCCGGTCAGCAGCGGGCCGAAGAACGCGCCCAGGTTCACGCCGAGGTAGTACAGAGAGAAGCCCGCGTCACGACGCGGGTCGTCCTTCGTGTAGAGACCGCCGACGATCGTGGTGGCGGTCGCCTTCAGCCCGCCCGAGCCGAGGGCGATGAGGACCAGTCCGACGCCGACGCCGGTGACGCCCGGCAGGACGGCGAGCGCGATGTGGCCGAGCATGACGACGACGGCACTGCCGAACAGCGTCCGGTCCGCGCCGATGAGCCGGTCGGCGACCCAGGCGCCGATGATCGTGAACAGGTACACCGCGCCGCCGTAGGCGCCCATGATCCCGCTCGCGATGCCCTTGTCGATGCCCAACCCGCCCTGCGTCAGCGAGTAGTACATGTAGATCAGGACGATGCCCTGCATGCCGTAGAACGAGAACCGCTCCCACAGCTCGACCGCGAACGGCGTGGACAGTTCGAACGGCTGTCCGAAGAACGTGCGCTTCGTGCTGGGCTCGTGACCCGGAGCGGTGGTACCTGACATGCCGCACAGTCTGCCCCGGACGAGGCGCGGCGGCACAATCGTCGACGGGTGCTCACAAAACTGCGCGGTGTCCGGTTGGAGGGTTCCCACGAGGACGAGCGGCCTGCCCCGACCGTGGTTTGTCCCGCCCGCACGGCGTTCACGTCACGAGCAGGCGGAGTGCATAGCGTGGGTTCTGCAACACCGGACACCGCAGTTCAGGAGGACTCCCGACCATGGTCGACACCGCGCCCGCGCACAGCACCAGCACCCCGAAGGCCAGCACCCCGAAGGCCGACGCCGCCGGTGACCCCGCCGCGGGCACCCCCGTCGGGTCCACCGCTGCCGACGTGCACATCGACGTCGACCTCGTCGCCGAACTCCTGCTCGGCCGGTGGGCCGAGGACCGGCGCATCTCCCGTCGCCTCGCGCTCGACCCGGCGATGCACAAGATCGAGGGCATGCCCTACGCCGACGCCCGGTCGCGCACGCTCGACCAACTGCGCATCCTCGTCGAGGCCGGTGCGATCCAGCGGCCGTACCCGCCGGAGTTCGGCGGCCAGGACAACCACGGCGGGAACCTCGCGGCGTTCGAGGAGCTCACGACGGCCGACCCGTCGATGCAGATCAAGGCGGGCGTGCAGTGGGGCCTCTTCGGTTCCGCCGTGCACCACCTCGGCACCGAACGGAACCACCGCGAGTTCCTCCCCGGCATCGTCTCGTTCGAGGTCCCGGGGTGCTTCGCCATGACCGAGACCGGGCACGGGTCGGACGTGCAGAGCATCGCCACAAGCGCCACGTACGACCCGGACACGCAGGAGTTCGTCATCCACACGCCCTTCCGCGGTGCGTGGAAGGACTACATCGGCAACGCCGCCCTGCACGGCAAGGCCGCCGTGGTGTTCGCGAAACTGGTGACGCAGGGCGTCGACCACGGTGTGCACGCGTTCTACGTCCCGATCCGCGACGACGAGGGCACGTTCCTTCCCGGCGTCGGCGGGGAGGACGACGGCTACAAGGGCGGCCTGAACGGCATCGACAACGGTCGCCTGCACTTCGACCACGTGCGCGTGCCCCGGACGAACCTCCTGAACCGCTACGGCGACGTCGCCGAGGACGGCACCTACAGCTCCCCCATCGCGTCGCCCGGCCGTCGGTTCTTCACGATGCTCGGCACGCTCGTGCAGGGCCGGGTCTCGCTCGACGGCGCGGCGGTCGTGGCGCAGAAGATCGGTCTGCAGATCGCCCTGACCTACGCGATGGAGCGACGGCAGTTCCCCACCGGCGACGGCACCGAGGGCGTCCTGCTCGACTACGGCCGGCACCAGCGCCGGCTGATCCCGCGGCTCGCGACCGTGTTCGCGCAGTCGTTCGCGCACGAGAAGCTGCTCCGGACCTTCGACGACGTCTTCAGCGGACGTGAGGACACGCCGCAGCGCCGCGAGGACCTCGAGACGCAGGCGGCCGCGTTCAAGGCGATGTCGACGTGGTCGGCACTCGACACGCTCCAGGAGTGCCGCGAGGCCTGCGGCGGTGCCGGGTTCCTCGCGGAGAACCGCCTCACCGGCCTCCGCGCCGACCTCGACGTCTACGTGACGTTCGAGGGCGACAACACCGTCCTGCTCCAGCTCGTCGGCAAGCGGCTGCTCACCGAGTTCCGCGCGCGGGCACCGAAGGACGCGGCGGCGACCGCGCGCTTCGTCGCGGGTACGGCAGCGTCGAAGCTCGCCGACGCCATGGGGATCCGGCGGCTCGAGCAGACCCTCGCCGACCGCGGCTCCCTCGCCGCGAGCGTGACGGATCTCCAGGACCCGACGACCCAGCGCGAACTCCTCGCCGGCCGCGTCGACACGATGGTGACCGAGATCGGCATGCGGCTCGCCGGGGCGGGGAAGGACCGGGAGCGCGCGGCGCTGCTCCTGAACCGCTCGCAGCACGAACTCATCGAGGCGTCGAAGGCGCACGCCGAGCTCATGCAGTGGGACGCCTTCACCGAGGCCCTCGACGAGGTCCCCGAGGGTGACACCCGGCGGGTGCTCGTCTGGCTCCGCGACATGTTCGCCCTCGGCCTGCTCGAGCAGCACCTCGGCTGGTACCTCGTGCACGGGCGTCTGACCGCTCAGCGCGCCCGGGCCGTGTCCGCGTACATCGACCGACTGGTCGCCCGGGTCCGCCCGGTCGTGCCGCAGCTGCTCGAGACGTTCGGGTACGAGCCCGGACACGTGCGGGCACCGATCGCGCTCGGTGCCGAGCGGGAGCGACAGGACGAGGCGCGCGCCTGGTTCGCCGCCGAGGCCGCCGCGGGGCACCTGCCCGAGCAGGAGAAGAAGCCGCGCCCGTGATCCGTCCCAGGCGATCAACCTTGTGGGGTTGATTGTGCGCTTGTCAACCTTGTAGGGTTGACGACAGGAGGGATCATGATCGTCATCACGGCGGACCAGATCGACAGCCGAGCGGGATCAGACCGCGTCGAGACGGCTCTGCTGGGAGTGTCCGACGTCCTCGGCGACGCCGCGGTGCTGCCGCCGGAACGCACCGCGGGCGACGAGTTCCAGGTGCTCGTGTCCTCCGGGGGCGCGGCCGTCGACGTCGTCCGAGCGCTGACGCGGCAGGGCGGCTGGAGCATCGGTGTCGGCGTCGGAGCCGTCGAGTCACCCCTGCCGACGTCCACCCGTGCAGCCACCGGCCCGGCGTTCTACGCGGCGCGGGCGGCCGTCGAGCGTGCGAAGTCCACGCCGGAGCGCTTCGCGCTCGAGGTGGCACCGGGTGCCTCGCGCGACACGTCCGAGGTGGAGCCGCTCTTCGCACAGACCGTCCGCGCCCTCGGCCGCCGCTCCGCCGAGGGGTGGGAACTGGCCGACCTGCTCGACGCCGGCCTGTCCCGGACCGAGGCCGCGGCCCGCCTCGACATCACACCGCAGGCGGTCGCGAAGCGGTACGCGTCGGCCGAGCTCCGGAGCGACGCCCCGGTGCGCGCCGCGCTGGCCGCCCTGCTGGAGTCGACCGACCGACCTGCCGACGAGGAGCGCACACCGTGACCGCCGCGCTCTGGACCACCGCCTCCGTCGTCGTGCTCGCCGCCGCCGTCTGGAGCACCGTCCGCCCCCTGCCCCCGGTCGTCCGGGCCGCACCGCCGGTGGTCGTGCTCCTGGCCCTCCTCACGATCCGCATCGCGACCGGGACCATCGGCACCGGCACGAGCACAGGAACCGGCACCGGCACCGGCACCGGCGTCGGCCTCGCAGCGACCGCCCCGGACCCCGTGGTCGGCACCGTCCTGGCCGCAGCGGTCTGCCTCCTCGGCATCCTCGCCGGCAGCGCCGTCACCGGGGCCGTCCTCGGCGTCGCGATGCGGAGCGACCTGCGCCGCGGCGACGTCCGCAGGGGCACGCACGGCGGCATCCTCGTGAGCACGACGGACGAACCGCTGGGGAACGCCACGGTCCCGCCACCCTCGGAGGTCCTCCGCGGCGGCGCGGTCATCGGGTTCCTCGAGCGCTTCGCCATCGTCGGCGCCGCCCTCGTGGGCCACCTCGAGATCGTCGCCGCGGTGATCGCGGTCAAGGGCCTCGGCCGGTTCTCCGAGCTCGACTCCCCCGCGGCGCGCGAGCGCTTCATCGTGGGCACCCTGACGAGCACCTGCTGGGCGGGTCTCGCCGCCGCGGTCGTCCTCCTCTAGGAAGAGCGGCGGACGGTCAGGACCCGGCCGACGGACCACCCTGGTCGCCCAGCGCACGACGGAGCCGGGCCTCGGCGTCGTCGTCGGCAGCACCCGCGGCGGCTGCGGCCTCGGCGTTCGCCTCGATGACCGCCCGGACGACCTCCTCGCGTTGGATCTTCACACCGCGCGGGGCGTCGATGCCGATGCGCACCCCGTCGCCACGGCCGTCGAGCACCGTGATGACGATGTCGTCACCGACGAGGATCCGCTCGCCGACCTTCCGCGTGAGTACCAGCACCCCGTCAGCCTAGCGACAGGACCGGCACTCCCAGCAGGTGCACCGACTCCGGCGTGGCGGTCTCCGCGGTACCGATCGCGACCACGCCCGCGACGGTCACACGCGCCGCCACCGCCCGGAGCATCGCAGCGGCGTCCTCCGTCTTCCGTCCCGCGTCGACGACGAGCCAGACCTGGTCGGCGCCGAGTGCCTCGATCGTCGCCGCGTCGTCCCACGCGGCGACCGCGAGCACCGTCGCGCCGTCGCGGACGCCGTCGGCCCGCGCGAGGATCCCGGAGCGCCGGTCCGCGGCCGCGGTCGGCCGCAGCGCGTGCCGGGTGGCGAACAGCCCGGCGACCGCGTCGACGTCGCCCGCACGGCCGACGAGCAGGACGAGGTCGCCGTCCGCGGAGCGGACCGACGGCACGACCGGGCGCACCGGCGACGCGATGGCGACGGTGGGGACGACGCCCTCGTCGAGGACCGCCGGATCGTCGAGGAGGCGCGCCGCGCCTCCAGGCAGGGTGTCGGTGACGGCCTGGAGGCGCGACCCGCCCTGGTCGGGCAGGCTGCGGACCACCGGTGCGGACGCCGGTGCGATGCCGTCCGCGACGAACCCGTCGAGGACCGACGCGAACGCGTCGGCGCGGGTCGCGCCGGTGCCGTCGGCGGCGATGATGCGTGCCTCGGCGGCCTCCGCGTCGGCGAGCAGCGCCGCGATGCCCGCGCGCTGCACGGGCCCGTCGGCGATCGCCACCACGGCGGTGGGCGCCTCGTCCGGCGACGGGACCTCGACGGTGGCCTCGACGTGGGCCCTGCGGAACAGTCCGGCGATGCCCGGCGTCGTCACCCGTTCGGCGGCGACGATCCGGGCGGCGGGGCCGAACTCCTCGCGGACGGCGTCGCGCACCGCCTCGAGGGTGGCTCCGTCACGCTGCAACCGCGTCGGTGACACGGACCACCCCCACGGTCTCGATGGTGGAGCCCGCGGCCGTGGCCTCCTGGTACGACAGGACCGGCAGGCCGTTCGACTGCGCAGCGACCATGCGGTGCACGGCTGGCCGGAGCTGCGGCGCGCAGACGAGGACGGCGGAGAGTCCCTGGTCCTCGACCGACCGGACGGCGTCGCGGACCGAGCCGAGGACCTGCTCGATGCGGTGCGCGTCGAGGACGATCTGGCTGCCCTGCTCCGACGGGCGGAGCCCCTCGAGCATCGTCTGCTCGAGCAGCGGGTCGATCATGATGACGCGGAGCACGCCGCCGTCGGTGTGCCGGGCGACGAGCGCGGGACCGAGGGCCGCACGGGCGGACTCGACGAGCCCCTCGGGGTCGGTCGACACCTTCGCGCGGAGGGTCAGTGCCTCGCAGATGCGGCCGAGGTCGTTGATCGGGACGCGCTCGGCGAGGAGCCCCTGCAGGACGCGCTGGAGCTCGGCCATCGACAGCATGCCGGGGACGAGTTCGTCGACCGCGGCGGGGTTGACCTGCTTGACGCCCTCGGTGAGGACCTTGACGTCCTCGCGGGTGAGCAGGCGCGCGGCGTTGTCACCGATCACGGCCTGCAGGTGCGTCACGAGCACGGACACCCGGTCGATGACGGTCGCCCCGGTCATCTCGGCGGCGTGCCGGAGCTCTGCGGGGACCCACTTGCCGGCGAGGCCGAACACCGGCTCGACGGTGGCGGCGCCCGGGAGTCCGTCGAGCTGGTCGCCGAGGGCGAGGACGCTGCGGGACGGTGCGGTCCCCCGGCCGGCCTCGACGCCGGCGATCCGGATCGCGTACGTCGACGGCGGCAGGTCGATGCTGTCCCGCGTCCGGACCGGGGGCACCACGATGCCCATGTCGACCGCGATCTTCCGGCGCAGTGCCCGCACCCGGCCGAGCAGGTCGTCCGAGGCGCCGGACACCATGTCGACGAGGTCGGGGGCGAGCAGGATTTCGAGGGCGTGCACGCGCATCTGCTCGATGAGGTCCTCCGGGGTGTCGGCGGCGGGGGCCGCCGCCTCGAGCGCCTGCGCCTGCGACGCCGCCGCGGCCTCGCGCTTCGTGTTCTGCCCGATGCGCCACCCGGTGAAGAGCAGGAGCCCGCCGACGATGAGGAACGCCACGATCGGCATCCCGGGGATGAAGCCCATGGCGATCGCGGCGACCCCGGCGATCGTGAGGGCGTTCCGCGACTGGCCGAGCTGGGCGGCGGCGCTCGACCCCATCTCGGTCTCGGCACCGGAGCGGGTGACGATCATGCCCGTCGACACCGCCATGAGGAGCGCGGGGATCTGCGTGACGAGGCCGTCGCCGATCGTCAGGATGCCGTACTTGCCGAGGGCGTCGGTGATCGAGAGCCCGTTCTGGGTCATCCCGATCGCGATGCCGCCGACGAGGTTGATGACGATGATGAGGATGCCCGCGATGGCGTCTCCCTTGACGAACTTCGAGGCACCGTCCATCGCGCCGTAGAAGTCGGCCTCCGCGGAGACCGCCGCGCGGCGCTCCTTCGCCTCGGCGTCCGTGATGAGCCCCGCGTTGAGGTCGGCGTCGATCGCCATCTGCTTGCCCGGCATCGCGTCGAGCGTGAAGCGGGCGCCCACCTCGGCGACGCGCTCGGCACCCTTCGTGACGACCACGAACTGGATCACGACGAGGATGAGGAAGATCACGGCGCCGATGATGATCGACCCGGACACGGCGACGTGCCCGAACGCCTGGATGACGTCGCCCGCGAAGCCGTCACCGAGCACGAGGCGCGTCGAGGCGACGTTCAGGCCGAGGCGGAACAGCGTCGCGACGAGCAGCAGCGACGGGAACACCGAGAAGTCGAGCGGCTTCTTGACGAACAGCGTCGTGAGCAGGATGACGAGCGCCAGCAGGATGTTGCAGATGATGAGCACGTCGAGCAGGAACGACGGCACCGGCAGGATCAGCAGCAGGATGATGCCGACGATGAAGACCGGGACGGCGAGCTTCGGCAGGTCCTTGCGGTTCACGCGGGAACCCCTTCCGTGGGAGCGCCTTCGCGCGGGGTCTGAGCAGGGCGCGGGGTGCGGAGCTTGCGGGGCCGGACGTCGCCCGTGAGCGTCGTCGGGTCGAGGACGGTCGCGACCTCTGCCTCGGTCGTCGGACGCGGCGCGGCGTGCGTGCCGGCAGCCGCGCCCCGGGCCGCGAGCTGCATGACGAACGACAGCACGCGGGCGACGGGCGTGTAGAGGTCGACCGGGATCTCCTGCCCGAGCTCGCACGCGGCGTGCAGGGCGCGGGTGAGGGGGACGTCCTGCACGATCGGCACGCGGGCCTCGAGCGCCCTGTCCTTGATCGCCGCGGCGACCGGCCCCGCCCCCTTGGCGACGACCCGCGGTGCGGACTTGCCCGCCTCGTACTTGATCGCGACCGCGTAGTGCGTCGGGTTGGTCATCACGACGTCCGCGTCGCCGATGGCGGAGATCATCCGGTTCCGGCTCATCGCCATCTGCCGCGAACGACGCTGCGACCTGATCAGCGGGTCGCCGTCGGACTGCTTGTTCTCGTCCTTGACCTCGCGCTTGGTCATCATCGTGCGCTTGCGGTTCCGGCGGACGACCACGAACACGTCCACGGCGGCGAGCAGCAGCCCCGCGGCGATCGCCGCACGGAGCAGTGTCCCGACCCCGTCCCCGGCGGCCGCGAGCACCGCGGTCAGCGGCAGTGAGCCACTCGTCATGAGCACGGGCACGAGTCCCTGCACGGCGAACCAGAGCACGAGCCCGACGACGGTGGTCTTCAGGAGCGCCTTGACGCCGTTCCACAACGCCTGCACGCCGAACACGCGCTTGAAGCCCTGCACCGGGTCGAAGTGGTCGGGCTGCGGCGCCATCCGGCGGAAGTGCACGCCGCCCTGGGCGACGGCGGCGGCGAGCACGGCGACCGCGGTGACCCCGAGCATCGGGCCGATGATCGTGCCGACGGACGCCATGGCCTCGGCGAACACCCGGTTCATCGTGCCGATCGTCGGGTCTGCGATGACGGTCCGCACCGCCGCGAGCTGGGACTCCCCCGCCGCCGCCGCGTTGCCGATCGCGGCGGGGATCATCAGCGCCGCCGCCGCGATGCCGACCCACGCGCCGAGGTCCTGGGACCGGCCGAGCTGCCCCTTGCGGTGCACCTCGCGCATCCGCTTGTCGGTGGCCTTCTCGGACCGCTCTCCACTGTCGGACACGCCGTCACCCCCTGCCCGTGATCGCCTGGACGGCGTCGCCGGTGAGCGACGACACCACGGAGGGCAGGGCCATCACGAGCGCCCCCGCGAACAGCACGGTGAGGCCGATCTTGATCGGGAAGCCCATCTGGAAGGCGTTGAGCGCCGGGGCGACCCGGGTGAGCAGGCCGAGTCCGACGTCGGCGAGGAAGAGCACGACGACGAGCGGCCCGGCGATCTGCAGCGTCGCGAGGAACATCTGCGTCAGGGCGTGCACGAGCACCCCGGCGAAGCCCCCGAGTGCGAAGCCGGCCGGGCTGCCGTCCGCGGCGACGAGCGGCACGGCGTCGAACGACCGGACGAGCCCGGCGACGATGAGCTGGTAACCGCCCGATGCGAACAGGAGCGCGAGCGCCGTCATCTGGAACAGCCGCGTGAACTGCGCACCGTTCACCTGCGACTGCGGGTCGAACGCCTGCGCGAGCGTGAACCCGCCGAACAGGTCGATGAGCGACCCCGCGGACTGCACGGCTGCGAACACGAGGTACACGAGGAAGCCGAGGGCGAGCCCGACCACGAGCTGCGTGACCAGCGCGACGAGGAAGGCTCCGGTGTCGAGCGTCGCGTACCCGGCGGTCACCCGCGGAGCGACCCCGATGGCGAGGGCGATGCCGAGCGCGACCTTGACGGTGCCCGGGAACGCCTTGTACGCGAACGGCGGTGCGATGACGAAGAACGCCACGAGGCGCACGCCAGCGAGCATGGTCCCCTCGAGGCGCGCGGCGTCGATGCTGAGCTCCATCAGGCCGCCCCGAGCAGCTTCGGGATCATGTCGAACGCGGCGTGCGTGAACGCGATCATCTCCGAGATCATCCAGTTGCCGCAGACGACGAGCGCGATCGCGACCGCGACGGCCTTCGGGACGAACGACAGCGTGACCTCCTGGATCTGGGTCACGGACTGGAACAGGGAGATCGCGAAGCCCACCACGAGCGAGGTCACGAGGACCGGGGCGGCGAGCTTGCCGGCGACGAGGAGCGCCTGGAGCACGAGGTCGAGGACGGCTTGCTGGTCCATCAGTGCACCACCTGGTACGACTCGATGAGCGACTTGATGATGAGTCCCCAGCCGTCGACGAGCACGAACAGCAGGATCTTGAACGGCAGCGAGATCATCACCGGCGGGAGCATCATCATGCCCATCGACATGAGCGCGGCGGAGACGACGAGGTCGATGACGAGGAACGGGATGAAGATGACGAACCCGATGATGAACGCGCTCCGCAGCTCGGAGATGATGAACGCCGGGATCACCGTCGTCATCGGCACGTCGGACAGGTCCTTCGGGTTCGCCTGACCGGCTGCGCGGGTGATGAGCGCGACGTCCTCCTCGCGCGTCTGGTGCAGCATGAAGGTCCGCAGCGGCTTCGTCCCGACCTCGACCGCCTGGTTGAAGTCGAGGTGCCCCGCGAGGTACGGCTGGAGCGCGTCGTCGTTGATGTGCCCGATGACCGGCGCCATCACGAACAGCGACAGGAAGAGGGCGAGGCCGGCGAGCACCTGGTTCGGCGGGATCGACTGGAGTGCGAGGGCGTTCCTGGTCATCGCGAGGACGACGAAGATCTTCGTGAACGACGTCATCATGAGCATGAGGGCCGGTGCGACGCTGAGCAGCGTGATGCCGATGAGCGTCACGACGGCCGAGGACGGCGTGCCGTCCGGGCCGTTCACGCTGACGCTGAAGTCGCCCGTCGCGGGCGGGGTCGGGGTCGCCGGCGCGGTCGGCTGGACGACGGCGGCGTGCGCGCCGGACGCGGTGAGCAGGAGGAAGCCGGCGACCATCGCCAGCCCGAGCAGGACGAGGGCGATCAGTCGACCGGACCGCAGGGCGGTCACCCGGCTCGCCGGTTCTTCAGGGCCGCGGCGGCCTGCCGCCAGGTGTCCGCGGACAGGATCGAGCCCTGCAGCTGCGCGGCGGTCGGGACCACGGCGCGCTGCGGGCGCCGGTTGCGCGGGCGCATCGGCAGGTCGGCAGGGAGGCGCGGGTCGGCCCCGCCCTGCTGCTCGAGTTCACGACGGAACACGTCGGCCGACGGGGTCGGGGTCGTGTCCCGCCCTGTGGGCAGGACGACGGGTCCGGTGACGATGGTCAGTTCCGGAGCGGGCGCGGCACCGCTCGTGAGGAGCGACACCCCGTGCTCGGTGACCCCGAGCACGAGCCGCTCCCCCTCGACGTCGACGACGACCACGCTCGCCTTGCCGCCGATGCCCTGACGACCGACGACCTCGACCGACGCGGCACGGCGGCCGTGGGCCTTCCCGCCCACGAGCTTCTTCCGGCTGACGCGGTGCAGCACCCACATGAGGGCGAGCACCACGCCGAGCGAGAGCGCGACGCGGAGGACGATGACCGCGGTGTCCACGCTCAGACCGTCTCGGCGACGTCGAGGATCTTCGTGATGCGCACGGCGTAGTCCTGGTCGACGACGACGACCTCGCCGTGCGCGATGAGGCGGCCGTTCAGCAGGACGTCGGCGGGCGCGCCGGCGCTGCGGTCGAGCTCGACGACGGCGCCGGGCTCCATGCCGAGGACGTCGCGGACGGACATCCGCGTGCGGCCGATCTCGACGGTGAGGGTCATCTCGACGTTGTTGATCCGGCCGAGGTTCCCGACCGGCGCCGTGGCGGTGGGCACGTGCGACGCCGACACGGTGCCGTTCTCGCGCACCCGGATGCCGAACCAACCACCGGGCACGCCACCAGCGGTCAGCTCGAACACGGCGGTCTCGGGGTCCGCGAGGAGCGCTGCGCCGGACTCGAGCCGCGCGTCGCCGAGCACCCCGATGCCGAGGACCGACGCCGCCGCCTCGAGCGAGGGGCGCAACACGTCGGTGACGTCGACGATCCCGTGCTCGGTACCACCCGCCGCCGTGACGGCCGCGAGGTCGGTGAGGACGAGCACGAGATCGGCCGACAGGCCGCCGACGAAGGACGCGACCACCCCGGTGGCCGCCGCTTCGAGCGCGGCCGGTGTCGCGCCTCCCGGCTGTGCCACCGCGCTGAGCGGCGCCGCCGTCGGCAGGGCGACCACGAGGGCGTCGGCTGCGGTGGCGTGGAGGGTGGTGGTGGCGGTCATGCGGAGGGCTCCGTAGCTGCGGTGGTGGTGACGACGATGCCGGCGAGGCGCGACCCGTTCGCGCCGACGGCCGCGGTGCCGACGGGTTCGCCGTCGACCGCGATGGTGAGGGGACGGTGCTGCGGGTGCGGCAGCGGCAGGACGTCGCCGACGGCGAGGCCGAGGACCTGTGCCGGCAGCACCGTCGCCGGCGCGAAGCGCAGCGCGACGCCGACCGGCACGTTCGCCAGCTGTTCGTCGAGCAGGTGGCGGGCCTCGGCGGCGGAGACGTGCGTCGCGGTCTCGCCGAGCTGCGGCAGGACCGCCTCGGCCGGGAGCGCGAGCGTCCCCGGCGCGACGCGGTCGCCGACGCGGATCTCGAAGGAGGCGACGATCATCAGGTCGCCCTTCTGTGCGGCCTGCGCGAACTGCGAGTTGAACTGGAACCCACCGGCGGTCACGTCGTGGACGAGGAGCCCGCCGAACGAGTAGCGGAGGTCGTCGAGGGCGTCCTCGACGATCTTGCGGACGAGTGCCTGCTCGATCGGGGTGAACGTGCGTTCGGGCGTCGGGAGCGGCTTGGACGCGCCGAGGGCGTGCGACACCCAGGTCAGCGCGGCGTCGAGCGGGACCTGGAGCACGCCCTTCGGCACCACGTCGGCGATCGGGAGCAGGACCATGCCGGTGAGCGCGGGCAGCGATGCGGCGTACTCGTCGTAGGTCTTCAGCTGGACCGACTCGCACGTGACCTGGCTGACGGCGCGCACCTTCGCGGTGAGCTGGGTGCCCCACTGCCGGGCGAAGGTCTCGAAGGCGAGCTCGAGCACCCGCGCGTGCTCCCGGGCGAGGGTGGACGGGCGGGCGAAGTCGTACACGTCGACGGGTGCGTCGGCGGACGGGCCCGTCGCCGCGTCGGTCCGCGCGGGCACGCCGGACGTCGACGGCGGTGCTGCGGCGGTCTCGATCACGGGTGCGTCTATCGGTCCGCTGTGGACCACCCGTCAGCGCTGTGCCCCCTTCTGGGGCGGCGGCGTCGTCGCCGCCCGGTCTGCGCCCTACCCGTGCGTCACGCCCTTCGCGGTGTCCTGGGCCGCGGCGAGGGCGGGCATCAGCGCGCTGACGTCCTGGTCCTGGTTCGACAGCACCACGATGTCGACCCGCCGGTTCAGGGTGAGCGCCTGATCGGAGTCGCCCTCCGCGAGCGGCCGGCTCGACCCGAAGCCGACGCTCTGCACGTGGGCCGCCGGCATCCCGCCCCGCTCGACGAGGTCCCGCAGCACCCCGGTGGCCCGCGCGGCGCTCAGCTCCCAGTTCGTGGCGTAGGGCGCCGTCGAGTTCCGCTGGTCGGCGTGGCCCTCGACGCTGACGTCGTGGTCGCTCGTCTTGAGCACCGGCGCGATCGCGTCCATGATCCGCTTCGCCTGGTCGGACAGGTCGGCGCTGTTCGTGGCGAAGTAGGTCTCGCTGCCGACGAGCCGCACGGTGAGTCCGCGGGCGTCGACCGTGAACTGCACGTTCGCGGTCTGGCCCGCCTTCCGCAGGTTCGCCTTGATCGCGCGCTCGATGCCCTGGAGGTCGTCGAGCTCCTGCTTCGCGGCGTCGACGTCGGCCTTCGACGCCGTCTTCGGCACCGCGGTGCTCGTCGGGTCGGCCGTCGCCGTGCCCGGACCGGCCTCGGCGTTGCTGCCCGCGTCGCCGCTCGACGCGCTCGAGTGGTCCGCTTGGGACTTGTCGATCGAGTACCCGGAGCCGTCCTGCACCTGGTCCTTCGTGACGACGGTGCCGGACGCCGTGTCGACCTTCTGCGACTTCACCTCGCCGAACCCGGTCGCGAGCGAGTTCTTCAGGGCGATGTACTTCTGCTGGTCGACCGTCGACATGGCGAAGAGCACGAGGAACATGCACATCAGGACGGTGATCATGTCCATGTAGGACGCCATCCACCGCTCGTCGGGGTGCTCGGCCTCGTCGTGGCCCTTCTTCGCCCGACCACGGCCACGACCACGGGGCTTGCCGCTCATCGTCAGGCCGCCAGCTGCTGGTCGTCGTCCGCCGCGGTCCGCTTCTTCGCCGACTTCGCGTCCGCGATCCGCGCGGCGGGCGGGACCATGGCCTTGAGGCGCTCACCGAGGAGGCGCGGCTGGCTGCCGGCCTGCACCGCGAGCAGTCCCTCCATGAGGAGCGTCTGCCGGTCGGACTCGAGCTGCGCGAGCTTGCGGAGCTTGCCGCCGATCGGCAGCCAGAGGAAGTTCGCGGTCAGGAGGCCCCACAGGGTCGCGACGAACGCACTGGCGATGAGCGGGCCGAGCTCGTCGGGCTTGCCGAGGTTCGCGAGCACGTGCGTCAGCGACACCACGGTGCCGATGATGCCGACGGTCGGGGCGAACCCGCCGAGGCCCATGAAGAACGCGCTCGCGCTGCGCACGGGTGCGGCGTTCGACTCGATCTCGTCCTCGAGCAGGATCCGGAGCTCGTCGCCGTCGGTGCCGTCCGCGATGTTCTGCAGCGCCTTCTTCATGAACGGGTCGTCGTGCTTGTCGGCCTCCTGCTCGAGGGCGAGGAGCCCGTTCGCCCGTGCGGTCTCGGCGAGCCCGACCACGTCGTCGATGACGGACTGCGGCGGGGTGACCTTGCCCGTGAACGCCTTCGGGACGGCCTTGAACGAGGCGATCGCGTCCTTGAGGGTCGTGCTCGCGATGCCGCAGCCGATCGTGGCACCGAAGACGAGGAGCATCGGGGCCGGCAGGAAGAGTCCGGCGAGTTCGACGTGCTCCATCTCGACCATGCCGAAGAGCGCGCCGAACGCGATGAGGATGCCGATGATCGTCGCGATGTCCACGTCAGCGCCCCCCGTCGTGCGCGTGCAGCGGCGCCACCGGGGCGAGGGTGGGGACGGGGCCGGTCGCGTGGCGGTTCGCCTGCCCGTCGGTGCCGTGCGCCATCCCGACGATGCGGGCGCGGTACGCGGCGATGAGGTCGATGACCTCCTCCATGGACTCCCGCACGATGTACTTCGCGCCGTCGACCATGATGAGGGTGGTGTCCGGCGTCTCCTGGATGCGCTCCACGAGGTCCGGGTTCACAGCGAAACCGCTGCCGTTGAGTCGTGTGACGACGATCATGGCCCGTCCTGGTTCTCGATCGTCCCGCCGCCGTCCGTGGGGCGGGATGCCGCCCTTCCGTGGGCGTGCACCGAGGGCTATCGGCCCGGAGCGCCCGCACGTAAGCACCGGGCGCCCAGCGACGTCGTCGGGGTACGGAACGGGGGACAGATCCGTGAGCGAACCCCCAGCAACCGAGCGCAACCGGAACGCCGGAACCGTCGGTAGTACATGCGAGACGTCGAGGACGACGTCGAACCGACCGGCCCGACCCGGGCCAGAGAAGGAGACGACAACGATGCGCAAGAAGACCCTCGCCGCCGGGCTCGCGTCCGGTGTGCTGCTCGCCGCGACCGCCGCCGTGCTGCCCGCCACGACCGCCACGGCCGCGTCCGGCGACGCCACCCTCTCCGTCCTGCACGCCGTCCCGTCCGTCACCGTCGACGTCTACCTCGACGGCAAGCGCGCCCTCGACGACTTCACGCCGGGCACCCTCGCCGGCCCGATGATGGTCCCCGCCGGAGCACACACGATCGCGATCACCGCCGGTGACGCGACCGACGACTCGAAGCCGATCATCGGCCCGGTGGACGTCTCGCTCGACGCCGGCGGCAACTACACCGCGGTCGCGCACGACGACACCAGCGGCAAGCCGACCGCCACGCTCTTCACGAACGACACCTCGGCCACCCCGGCCGGTCAGGGCCGCCTCATCGTCCGCCACGTCGCAGCCGCCCCCGCGGTCGACGTGCTCGCCGGCGGGAAGGCCGTGGTCTCCGGGCTGACGAACCCCGACGAGAAGGCGCTCGAGCTCCCCGCGGGCACCGTGTCGGCCTCGGTCGCCGCAGCGGGCACCACCACCCCGGTGATCGGCCCGGCGGACGTCTCCGTGAAGGCCGGCACGGACACGATCGTCTACGCGTGGGGCAGCCTCGAGGACAAGGACCTCGCCCTCGCCACGCAGACGATCTCCGGGCTCGGCGGCACCCCGAACGGCGTCCCCGCCGGCAACGCTGGTCTCGTCGCCACGAACCAGCCCGACGTCGCGCCGTGGATCGGAGCCGCTGCCGCACTCCTCGCGGCCGCCACGCTCGGCACCGTCGTGGTCCGTCGGCGTCGCACCGCGGACGCCGGTCGGCAGGACGCCGGTCGCTGATCGTGCACCGCACGGTGCGGCCGTCCGTGGCGGCGCTCGCCGTCGCCACGGCGGCCGTCGCCGTCCTGACCGGGTGCTCGCCGGCTGGCTCCCTCCCCGGCGGGCACCCCTCCCTCGCCCCCTCGAGCACGCCGACGCCTCCCCCGGCGGCGTTCTCGACGGCGGTGCCGCAGCAACGAGCGACCGTCCCCCCGGTCGCCCCGGCCGCCGCGGCACCCGCCCGGGTCGCCGTCGACTGGGCCGGTGTCACCGCGCCGGTCCGCCCCGAGGGCGTCGACGACCAGGGCGCGATGGCGCTCCCGCCGGACCCGGCCGTCGCCGGCTGGTACCGGTACGGCGCCGCACCGGCTGCGACCCAGGGCACGGTGGTCCTCGCCGCCCACGTCGACGCGGTCGGCTACGGCATCGGCCCGTTCGCCCACCTGCGGGACGTGCCGGAGGGCCGCACCATCACCGTCACCGACACCGCCGGAGCCGAGACCCGCTGGCGGATCGACTCGGTGTCGCTGCTCGAGAAGCGCGGCCTCCCCTGGGACCGCATCTTCCGGACCGACGGCGACCGGCGGCTCGTGCTCGTCACCTGCGGCGGCGTGTTCGACGAGCAGACCCACCACTACGAGAGCAACCTCGTCATCACCGCGACACCGGTGTCATGACCCGGGAGACACGACCGTGTGCCCGCCGTACCCCGCCGCCCCGCCGCCCGTACGATCGAGACACGGTCAGTGCCGACCGCCCCGACGACAGGACCACGTGACGACCACCCTCCCCGACGACGGCGAGCTCTCCGACGCGTTCAGCGCCGGGAGCGAGGCAGCCCTGCGTGCCGTGTACGACCGGTGGTCCCCGCTCGTGCACACCCTCGCGCTCCGGGCACTACGCGACCCGATGGCCGCGGAGGACGTCACCCAGCAGGTGTTCGTCAAGGCCTGGCGCAGGTCCGGCTCCTTCGACCCGGCACGTGGACCGCTCGGCGCGTGGCTCGTCGGCATCTCCCGGAACTGCATCGCCGACGCACTGACCGAACGCGCCCGTCAGGCACCGACGGCCGACCCGACCGTCGTCGAGGAGACCGCCGTCGCACCGGAGTCGCCGTTCGACCTGGCGGAACGCGCACTCGTCGCCGGGGAGCTCGACCGCCTCGACGACGAGCCGCGCCGCGTCATGCGATTGGCCTTCTACGAGGACCTCAGCCATCGTGAGATCGCGGAGCGGCTGCAGATCCCCCTCGGCACCGTCAAGAGCCACATCCATCGGAGTCTGGCTCGGCTCCGAACACGTCTGGAGGTGATCGAGTGAAGCACGTGGACGACGAGACGCTGGCGATGCTCGCGGTCACCGACGTGGTGGCGGACGACGAGGTCGCGGAACACCTCGCTCAGTGCGCCCGGTGCCGCGCGGAGGTCGCGGACCTCCAGCGCGTCGCGGCCGTCACCCGCTCCACGGCCGACGTCGACCTCGTCGCACCGCCGGAACGGGTGTGGGACCGCATCGCGGCGACCGTGCGAGCCGAGCAGGAGGCGGACGGCCTGGAGGCACGGGTCGACCCCGCCCCGTCGGCGCGGCCGGTCCTCCCCACGCGACCCACCACCGCGGCCGCCCGGCCCGGCAGTCGCCGCGACCCTCGCGGCACCGCCGCCGTCCGGCGCCGGCGGCGGACGGTCGCCGGGATCATCGCGGCGGGCATCGGTGTGCTCGCGCTCCTCGTCGGCATCGGTGTCGTCACGGGGGTCGTCCCCGGCGCGGGCAGCGGTGAGACCGTCGTCGCCCGCGCGACCCTCGACGCACTCCCGGCGTGGGGCGGCGCACGCGGCACCGCCGAGCTCGAGCGCGACCGTGACGGACGGCTCACCCTCGTGGTCGACGTCAGCGGTGACCGCGACGGCTCCGACTCGGGCGCGCTCCGGGAGGTCTGGATGATGCAGTCGGACCTCAAGGGCCTCGTGAGCGTCGGGTTCCTCGACGGCGACCGCGGCCGCTTCACGGTGCCGGCCGACATGGACCTCGCGAAGTACCCGGTGGTCGACGTCTCCGCCGAGCGCGACGACGGAGACCCGGCGCACTCGGGCGACTCCATCGTCCGCGGCGACCTCCACGACCGGTAGCCTCGGGCCGTGATCACCGCGGCGGACCTGCTCGAGGGCCCGCGTGGCCGACGGTTCCTCCTCGAGCTCCTCCGGCAGTTGCTCGACGACGAGTCCGGCCCCGGCGAGCACCTCCACCACGTGCTGTTCTGGGCCGAGTACCACGTCATGCGCGAACGCGGGGACGCACCGACGCTCGTCGGCCCCGGGACCGACCGCCCGGAGCCGGCACCGAGCGACCAGGAACTCGCCGACGCACTCCGCGCCGCCGTCGACGTGGCGGACCCGTCGTCCGTCCGACCGGTGCACGTGCTCCGCGCACTGGCCGACACGGCCGCCGCCGCCCGGTACTGGCAGGAACCCGACGGCGAGGACGTCCTGCTGGCCCGCGCAGGCCTGGGCCCGGAGCTCGCACGGCTGGCGCGCGCGTGGGCCGGGGCTCCCGCTGTCGACGCGGTGGTCGCACCGAGCGATCCGGCCGCACCGTGGAGCACCGTCTTCGACGGCGACCACGGCCCGGAACCGCTCCGCTCGACCGCGCCCGGCGACGCCGCACGTGCATTGCGGGACTGGCGTCGAGCACTGCAGGCCGAGGTCGACGCCGTCGGGTGGCGGGACCGACGACGACGCGTCGACGCGCGGTACAGCGGCGAGTGGTGGTCGACCCCGCCGTCCGGACTCCTCGTGACGACCCCGTCCGTCCCGTCGCACGGGCCCCTCGGGGTGTGGGCGGTCGAGGACGACATGGGCTGGGAGCAGGCGACCGTCACCCCGGTCGTCCCGAGGGAAGGCGCGCGCGTGCTCGTCCTCGACGACGCCGACGACTGGGCAGCGGTCTGTCGCCGATGGCCGATCGACGTCAGCTGGACCACCCGTCGGCACGACTGGTACCGGACGACCGGCCGCGACGCCGGGTGGGTCACGCCCGACTGGGAGGGCGTCGCCGAGGCGTACGACGCGGTCTGCCTCACCATGCGGTGCTGGCTGCGCGCCGCGGGCACGGCGATCCCGGTCGGCGCCGACACCGCAAGCGTCATCGCGGGATGGACGCCGGGGAGCACCGTCTGGCTCCGTGACCCGGTGCCCTCGGCCGACGCGCCACGGGCTGTCGACCTGGTGTTCGACAACGACCGACTGCAGTGGCGCCGGAGCGACTGACTTCTCACAGACGGTGTATTCCCGATCCGTTCCTGTGAGTTCAGGCGCGGATGTCACCCATTTTATCTCACGAGCGTGTTAGCGTGCCCCTCATGACCGACACCACCCTCGTCGCTCCCCAGACCACCGCAGCACCCCTCCGCGAGGTCGGCGCGCTGATCCGCGGTGCCCGCAAGGGCCGCGGCATGACCCAGGCGCAGCTCGCCGAACGCGTCGGCACGAGCCAGAGCGCGATCAACCGCATCGAGCAGGGCGGGCAGAACCTCAGCCTCGAGATGCTCACCCGGATCAGTGACGCGCTGGACCAGCAGATCGTGTCGATCGGCGGCGCCCCGCAGCGCGCGCACCTCCGCGTCCAGGGCGGACGGAAGCTCAGCGGGTCGATCGCGGTCAACTCGTCGAAGAACGCCGCCGTCGCGCTCCTCTGTGCCTCGCTCCTCAACCGCGGAGTCACGCGCCTGCACAAGGTCGCGCGCATCGTCGAGGTCGACCGGATCATCGACGTCCTCCGCAGCCTCGGCGCGAGCGTCACGTGGTCGGAGGACGGCGAGGTGCTCGAGATCGTCGCCCCGTCGGACCTCCGCCTCGACGCGATCGACGCCGACGCCGCCCGCCGCACCCGCAGCGTGCTCATGTTCCTCGGCCCGCTGAGCGGTCGGTTCGACGCGTTCCGCCTGCCCTACGCCGGCGGCTGCGACCTCGGCACGCGCACGGTCGAGCCGCACCTCATCGCGCTCCGCCCGTTCGGGGTCGACGTCGAGGCCACGAACGGCTGGTACGAGGTCGACGTGGCGAACAAGGACGTCCCGACGAAGTCCATCGTGCTCACCGAGCGCGGCGACACCGTGACCGAGAACGCGATCCTCGCCGCCGCTGCCCGCGACGGCGTGACGACGATCCGCAACGCCAGCCCGAACTACATGGTGCAGGACCTCTGCTTCTTCCTCGAGCTCCTGGGCGTGCAGGTCGAGGGCATCGGCACGACCACGCTCCGCATCACCGGCCGCAGCGTCATCGACGAGGTCGTGGACTACTGGCCGAGCGAGGACCCGGTCGAGGCGATGAGCCTCCTCACCGCGGGCATCGTCACCGGGTCCACGCTCACCGTGACGCGCGCGCCGATCGAATTCCTCGAGATCGAGCTCGCGACCCTCGCCGAGATGGGCCTCCGCTTCGACGTCTCCGAGGAGTACGACGCCGCGAACGGTCGCACCCGACTCGTCGACATCACGGTGCACCCGTCCGAGCTGCACGCCCCGATCGACAAGATCCACGCGATGCCGTTCCCGGGGCTCAACATCGACAACCTGCCCTTCTTCGTCGTCATCGCGGCCTGCGCGAACGGCACGACGCTCGTCCACGACTGGGTGTACGAGGGCCGGGCGATCCACCTGCTCGACCTCACCCGGCTCGGCGCGAACGTCACGCTGCGCGACCCGCACCGCCTCGACGTCACGGGGCCGACGCACTTCTCCGGCGCCGAGGTCAGCTGCCCGCCGGCGCTCCGCCCCGCGGTCGTGATCCTGCTCGCCATGCTCGCCGCGAAGGGCGAGAGCGTCCTCCGCAACGTCGGCATCATCGCCCGCGGCTACGAGGGCCTGCAGGAGCGGCTCAACTCGCTCGGCGCGTCGATCGAGACGTTCCACGACTGAGCCGCGTGGGCTGCGGTCGCCGACGTGACCGGATGACGGACGGGAGGCACGGTGCCAGCTGGCACGGTGCCTCCCGTCCGTCGTCAGCCGCGTCCGACGAACGGCATGGCCGTCGGCATGATCGTGAGGGCCGGCACGTTCGTGCCGGCCGGCAGGCCCGCCATGTACGCGACCGCGCGACCGGTCTCCGCGACGTCCATCGTCGGTTCGCTGCGGGTGGAGCCGTCGGCCTGGAGGGTGCCGGACGCTGCGCCGGACCCCATCGACGTGGCGGCGTTGCCGATGTCGATCTGCCCGCACGCGATGCCGAACGGGCGGCCGTCGAGCTGGAGCTGCTTCGTCAGCCCGGCGATGCCGTGCTTCGCGACCGTGTACGGTGCGGACAGCGGCCGCGGTGCGTGCGCGGAGATCGACCCGTTGTTGATGATCCGACCGCCCTGCGGGGTCTGCGTCCGCATCACCCGGAACGCCTCGCGGGCGCAGAGGAACGCGCCGGTGAGGGTCACCGACAGGACCGAGGACCACGTGTCGAGCGTCAGTTCGTCGAACGGCGTCGCTGGCGCGCCGGTGCCGGCGTTGTTGAACAGCAGGTCGACGCGGCCGAAGCGGTCCACGGTCTCGTCGAACAGTCGTCGCACGTCGGCCTCCACCGACACGTCGGCGACCACGGGGACGATGCGCGACGACTGCGCGGCGACCTCCGCGAGCGGCTCGGGCCGGCGTCCGGCGACCACGACCGTCCAGCCGTCGGCTGCCAGCGCCAGGGCTGCTGCTCGGCCGATCCCGCTCCCGCCCCCGGTGACGATCGCGGTGCGCTCGGGGCGGTCGGTGGTGGCATCGTCGCTCATGCCCGCACGCTACCGCGCCGCCGTCACTTGATCGCACCCTTGGCGATGTCGCCGATGAACTGCCGGGCGCCGATGAGGAACACCACGAGCAGGGGCAGCACCGAGAGCAGCGCCCCGGCCATCACCATGCTGTAGTTGTTCGCGAACGTCGTGTTGAGCTGCGCCATCGCCACCTGCAGCGTGAGGTGGTTCGGGTCGTTCAGGACGATGAGCGGCCACAGGTAGTCGTTCCACGAGCCGATGAACGTGAAGATGCCGAGGAAGCCCAGGCCCGGCCGGATCAGCGGGATGCACACGGTCCACCACTGCCGGAAGAACCCCGCGCCGTCGATGACCGCGGCGTCCATCAGCTCGTCGGGGATGCTCGACAGGATGTACTGCCGGAGCCAGAAGATGCCGAACGCGTTCGCGGCGGCAGGGACGATGAGGGCCTGCAGGTGCCCGACCCAGCCGAGGTTCGTCATGGTGATGAACTGCGGGATGATCGAGAGCTGCATCGGGAGCATGAAGGTCACGAGCACGATCGTGAAGAGGGTCTTCCGCAGCGGGAAGTCGAACTTCGCGAACGTGAACGCGGCGAGCGAGTCGAAGAACAGCACGAGCACCGTGACGCTCACGGACACGATCACCGTGTTGAGCAGCGCCCCGCCGAAGTCAATCTTGTCGAACACCTCGCCGATGTTCTGGAACAGCCAGGGCCCGGGGACGAACACCGGCGGCGACTTGTAGATGTCGCTCGTGGTGTTGCTGGCCATCACGAACAGCCAGTACAGCGGGAAGATCGAGACCACGGCACCGATCGTGAGCAGCGTGTAGAGCACGACGCGCGAGGCACCGGGGCCGCGGCGGCGCCGCCGCGTGACCGTCGTGCGGCTCGGAGTCTGGGTGGACGTCGTCGGTCGGGTCAGGACGGTCATGCGCGTGCCTCTTCCTTGCGACCGGCCGTGAAGCGCCAGCTGATGATCGTGAAGACGACCACGATGAGGAACACGCCCCACGCGATGGCCGCGCCGTACCCGAAGCGGTTGAAGCCGAAGGCCTGCTGGTAGAAGTACAGGACCATCGTCAGGCCGCCCTGGCCCGCGCCGCCGCTGTTCGTCGAGCCGGCCGTCGTGGTGAGGACCTGCGCCTCGGTGAAGCTCTGCAGGCCCGTGATGGTGCTGACGACGAGGACGAAGATCACCGTGGGCCGCAGGAGCGGCAGCGTGATCGAGAAGAAGCTGCGGAAGGCCCCGGCACCGTCGATCTTCGCGGCCTCGTAGACCTCGCCGCCGATGGACTGCATGCCGGCGAGGAAGATGATCGCGTTGTACCCGGTCCACTGGTACGTGATGAGGAGCGAGACGGTGACCTGGATGCCGAACGGGGTGCTCAGCCACGGCACCGCCGGGAGCCCGATGGCGTGCAGCAGCGTGTTGGCGAGCCCGAAGTTCTGCCCGAAGATCGAGCCGAAGAGCACGGCCATCGCCACGACCGACGTGATGTTCGGGATGAAGTAGGCGATGCGGAACGCGGTGCTGTAGCGGACCGCCGAGTTGAGCATCGCGGCGATGACGATCGCGATGACGAGCATCGGGAAGGTCGACAGCGCGAAGATGACGAAGGTGTTCCGGATGGAGAGGTAGAACGTCGGGTCGGTGAAGAGCTTCTGGAAGTTCTCGAGACCGACCCAAGTGGGGTCGCCCAGCCCGTTCCAGTCCTGGAACGAGAGCACGAGCGAGTACATCGTCGGGTAGAGCCCGAAGACGAGGAACAGGACGAAGAAGGGGGCGACCGCGAGGTACATCGGCCAGGTGCGGCGGATGCCCCGCC
>NZ_CP129104.1:2939996-3015001 GCF_030406605.1 Curtobacterium sp. 458
GCCCCGCCAGCGACGGTGCGACGGACGTGGTCACTTCGCCGATTCCAGCGCCGACTTCGCGGCCTTCACGGCGTCGTTCCACGCCTGGTCCGGGTCCTTGCCGCCCTGCACGTTGGTCAGTTCGGTGAGGTACGGCGCCGACACCTGCGCGTCGTACGGGCTGGTGTACTTCGTGGGCATCGACTCGATCGACTTCTGGAAGACCGAGGCCGTGTCCTGTCCGCCGAAGAACGAGTCGCCCTTGGTGAGTGCCGATTCGTCGAGTGCCTTCGACGAGGACGGGAAGTTCCCGACCTGGCTGTAGGTGGTGGCCTGCGCGGACGGGGCGACGAGCGCCTCGATGACCTTCAGCGCGGCCTTCTTGTCGGACGTCGCCGAGGGGATGGTCAGGAACGAGCCACCCGCGTTGCCCGGACCGCCTGGCGTCGCGGTCACGCGCCACTTGCCGGAGGTGTCCGGCGCGGCGCTCTTGATGTCGCCGGCGTGCCAGGCGGCGCCGATGACGGTGGGGATCTTGCCCTGGTTGACGGCGGAGGCCCAGTCGGGGCTGCCGTCCTCGATGTTCGCGACGATGCCGGCCTTCTCGGCCGTGACCGCCCGCGCCCAGGCCTGCTTGACCGTGGCGTCGTCGCCGGTGAACTTCCCGGACTTGTTCACGAATCCGCTGTCGGCCTGCGCCATCGACCAGCTGAACACGTCACCCATCGACACCTCGAGCGAGGCGCCCGTCTTCTCCTTGAGCTCCTTGCCGAAGGCGAAGTACTTGTCCCAGGTGCTCGTGGCGTCGGCGACGGCGGCGGGCTCGCTCGGCAGGCCGGCCTTCGCGAGGACGTCCTCGCGGTAGAAGAGTGCCGAGGGTCCGATGTCCGTCGGGATGCCGATGAGCTTGCCGTCGGCGGTGGTGGCCTCGGCGAGCTTCCACTTCGGGAACTGCGCGAGGTACGACGCCGGCACCATCGACTTCAGGTCGGTGAAGAGGCTCGACTGCTGCAGGAAGTAGGGCATGTCCTCGCCCTTGACCCCGGTGATCGAGGGGATGTTGGTCTTGCCGGTGAAGGTCGTCACGAGCTTCTGCTTGAAGTCGCCGCCGATCACGTTCACCTGCAGCTTGTCCGACGCGAACTCCTTCTTCGCGCTCGAGACGACCGAGTCGCCGAGGGCGCCCGGCCAGAGCCAGGCGGTGAGCTTGCCGTCGGACGCGGACGAGCCGGCGGAGCAGCCGGTGAGGACGAGTGCCGCGGCGACCGCGGTGGCGAGGACCGCGGCGGTGCGGCGTCGCTTCGTGGGGGTGCGCATGGGTTCTCCTGTGGTCGGGTGGAAGGGAAGGGAGTTTCGGGAACGGGGTGGTGCGGGTCTCAGCGGGCGCTGCCCGCCGGTCCGGCGGTCGCTGCCGGGAGGCCCGTGGTGACGAAGCCGTACCGGTCCGGTTCCGCGGCGGCCGGGTTGGCAGCGAGCCACGTGACGAGTTCGTCCCGTCGGGGCGCGGTGGACGCGCCGCCGGGTCGGGACACGGTGATCGCGGCGACGAGCGCCGCGAAGTCGATGCGTTCGCGCAGCGGGCGGTCCTCGAGCGACGCCACGGCGAGGGCCGCGCAGAACACGTCGCCGGCACCGGTGGCGTCGACGGCACGCACCCGGACGGGCGGCGCGAGGACCTCTTCGCCGGTGGAGGAGTCCACGGCGACGACCCCGTCGCCGCCCATGGTGACGACGCTCAGTGGGACGCGTTCGGCGAGGACCCTGGCGGCGGTCCGCGCGTCGTCGGTGCGCGTGTACGCCATCGCCTCGCGGTCGTTCGGCGTGAACGCGTACGCGCCGTCGACGGTGTCGAGGAGCGCGGGGTCCCACGTGCCGGTGGCGTCCCACCCGACGTCGGCGAAGACGCGGAGCCCGCGGCTGCCGCTCGTGCGCACCCACTCGGCCGTCGTCTCGTCGACGTGCAGTGCCGCGACCCGTCCGCCGTGGGCCGGGAGCAGTTCCGGCAGGGCGACGGGCGACGGGGTCCCGCCGGTGACGATCGCGCGGTCGCCGTCGTAGCCCATGCAGGCGCTCACGGGGATCGTCCACCCGGGCACCCGGTGCAGGAGTGCGGTGCCGATGCCCTCACGGGCGAGCGCTGCTCGGCACAGCCCGCTGAGTTCGTCGTCGCCCACCGCGGCCACGACGTCCGTGGAGGCACCGAGGCGTGCGGCTGCGATCGCGAAGTTCGCGATGCCGCCGGGTGTCCAGGCGAAGTGCGGCGTCCAGTGCTCCTGCCCGAGCACGGGCCCCTGCGCCAGGTCGGCGAACACCGCGTCGAAGAAGAGTTGGCCGGCGACGAGCACGTCGGCATCGGTGCTCGAGGTCCGTCGGTCGTCCATCGCTGCTCCATCGGTCGGTGGGTGAGCATTTTCTAGCACAGATCGATCGATTCCACGCAACGTTTTGTTTGAAAACAATTGCATGTTGAGCGAAGTTGATCGCTATGCTGAGCGACGTGAAGGACATCCGCGATCTCGCCATCCTCGACCACCTCCGTGCCTCGCGCGCCGCCTCGGTCACCGACCTCGCCGCCGCGACCGGGTCGAGCGTCGCGACCATCCGTCGGGACCTCCAGCGGCTCGACGACGCCGGCCTCCTGCGGCGCACGCACGGCGGTGCCGTCCTTGCCGACGCGCACGAGGGCGACTCCCCGTTCCTCGAGGTCGAGACCGTGAACCGCGCCGCGAAGCGACGGATCGCCGAGGCGGCGGCGGCGTTGGTCGAGGACGGCCACACGGTGGTGCTCGACATCGGGACGACCGTGCTGCAACTCGCCGACCTGCTGCGGGGTCGGCCCATCACCGTCATCACCGCGAACATGGCCGTGTTCGAGCTGCTCAAGGACGACCCCGCCGTGCACCTCGTGCTGCTCCCCGGCGACTACGACCCCGTCTACCACTCGGTCTCGGGGCACCTGACCACCGACTCGCTCCGACTCATCCGCGCCGACCACGCCTTCCTCGGCGTCAGCGGGATCTCGGCGAGCGGCGACCTGCGCGACACCACGATCGCCCAGGTCCCCATCAAGCAGGCGATCGCCGATGCGTGCGACGAGGTCACCGTCCTCGCCGACAGCAGCAAGTTCCCGGGCACCGGGGCAGCACGGATCGACCTGCCGGCATCGATCGTGCGGATCGTCACCGACGACGAGCCGCCGGTCCCGGTCGCCGCCGCGTTCGCTGCGCACGGCGTGGAGGTCCTCGTCGCATGAAGCTCGTCATGATCGGCGGTGGCGGGTTCCGCACACCGCTCGTGTACTCCGCACTGCTCCGTGACCACGCCCCCGGCCGCGTCACCGCGGTCGCGCTCGTCGACGTCGACGCGGCGCGGCTGACGACCATGGCACGGATCCTGGCCGACCAGGCCGAGGGCGTCGCGGACGCCCCGACCGTCAGTGTGCACACCGACGTCGAGGAGGCGCTGCCGGGTGCGGACTTCGTGTTCTCGGCCATCCGGGTCGCCGGCATGGAGGGCCGTGCCACCGACGAGCGCATCGGGCAGTCCCACGGCGTGATCGGGCAGGAGACCGTCGGCTTCGGGGGCATCTCCTACGCGCTCCGCACCCTGCCCACCGTCATGGCGCTCGCGGAGACCGTCAAGCGCCTCGCCCCGGACGCCTGGGTGATCAACTTCACCAACCCGGCCGGCGTCGTCACCGAGGCGATGTCCACGGTGCTCGGCGAGCGGGTCATCGGCATCTGCGACTCCCCCATCGGCCTCGCCCGCCGTGCCCTCGGCTCCATCGGTGTCGAGCACGGTCCCGACGTCGAGCTCGAGTACGCGGGCCTGAACCACCTCGGCTGGCTCACCGCCGTGCGGGTGGACGGGGTCGACCGACTGCCCGAGGTCCTCGTCGACGCCGGGCGCATCGAGTCCTTCGAGGAGGGCAAGCTCTTCGGCGCCGAGTGGATCCAGGCCCTCGGCGCGCTGCCGAACGAGTACCTGCACTACTACTCCTACCGGCGCGACGTCCTGCAGGCCGACCAGTACGCCCCGCACACCCGTGCCCGGTACCTCGTGGAGCAGCAGGACCGCTTCTGGGACGCCGCCGGGTCGTGCGACCACCCGTACCGTGCCTGGCAGGACAGCCGGAACGAGCGCGAGGCCAGCTACATGGCGACGAACCGCGACTCGGCCGGCATGGGCGAGCGCGACGTCGAGGACATGACCTCGGGCGGCTACGAGGACGTCGCCCTGTCGCTCATGCGCGGCATCGCGTACGACCAGCGCGCCCGGCTCATCCTCAACGTCCGGAACCGCGGCGCCCTCGCGGGTCTCGACGACGACGCCGTGGTCGAGGTCCCCTGCATCGTGGACGCCACCGGCGCGCACCCGATCCCGGGCGCCCGCGTGCCGGACTTCGGACTCGGCACGGTCACCGCCGTCAAGTACGTGGAACGCCAGACGATCCAGGCGGCGCTGCACGCCGACCGCGCCGCGGCCCTCCGTGCCCTCGCACACCACCCACTGGTCGACTCGGTGCGCGTCGCGCGCGCCCTGCTGGACGACGCACGCACGTCGTTCCCGCACCTGTCGTACCTGTCCTGAGCCGCGCCTCCAGGTCGTCCCTGATCCGCGACCTGGAGGCGCACCTTCCCCCGGAGACCCAGCCATGCACCAGAACCAGAAGCTCGTGGAGGCGCGCGTCGAGCGCGTCCTGCACGAGCGCATCACCCCCGCCGTCCACCAGGCGCGCACCCCCGTGACGCTCGCCGCGTGGCAGGTGCCGGACGAGCCGGTCCCGGCGGCCGAGGCACTCGCTGCCGAGTACCGGCCGTTCGCGGTCGGCGACCCGTGGGGTCGCGCCTGGTCCACGTGGTGGTTCGAGGTCACCGGCACCGTCCCCGCCGAGTGGGCCGGGCGCACGGTCGAGCTCCTCGTCGACCCGGGGTTCCAGGGCGACTGGCCCGGCAACCAGGCCGAGGGGCTGCTGCACACGCCGGACGGCACGCCGATCAAGGGGATCCACCCGCGCAACCACTACCTCCGCATCGCCGACGCGGCGCAGGGCGGTGAGCAGGTGCACCTGTTCCTCGAGGCCGCGGCGAACCCGGACATCCTGGTGAACGAGTTCGTCCCGACGAAGTACGGCTCGAAGAAGACCGCCCCCGAGACGCCGATCTACACCTTCCGCACCGCCGAGCTCGCGGTCTTCGAGCCCGAGGTCTGGGCGCTGCGCTTCGACGTCGAGGTGCTGTTCCAGATGGTCAAGGAGCTGCCCGACACGGACCCGCGGCGGCACGAGGTGCTCCGCGACCTCGAGCGCGCGATGGACGTCCTCGCGCTCGACGACATCGTCGGGACCGCCGCCGCGGCCCGCGCCGAGCTCGCCGGAGCCCTCGCCAGCCCGGCGAACCCCTCCGCGCACCGCCTGAGCGGCATCGGGCACGCCCACATCGACAGCGCCTGGCTCTGGCCGATCCGGGAGACGAAGCGGAAGACCGGCCGGACCTTCTCGAACGTGCTCGCGCTCGGCGAGCAGTACCCCGAGTTCAAGTTCGCCGCCTCGAGCGCCCAGCAGTACGCGTGGGTCAAGGAGCGGTACCCGGCGGTGTTCGAGGGCATCAAGGCCGCGATCGCCCGCGGGCAGTGGATCGTCGTCGGCTCGCAGTGGATCGAACCGGACGGCAACCTCCCCGGCGGCGAGGCGATGGTCCGCCAGATCACCCAGGGCCTCCGGTTCTTCGCGGACGAGCTCGGCGTCGAGACGCACGGCATCTGGTTGCCGGACTCGTTCGGCTACACCGCCGCGTTCCCGCAGATCGCCAAGCTCGCCGGCCTCGAGTGGTTCCTCACGCAGAAGCTGTCGTGGAACCAGACGAACACGTTCCCGCACCACACGTTCTGGTGGGAGGGCATCGACGGCTCCCGGATCTTCACCCACTTCCCGCCGATCGACACGTACAACTCGACCCTCGAGGGCGAGGAGCTCCACCACGCCGTCCGCCAGTTCCGCGAGAAGGGCGCCGCGACCACGTCCCTCGTGCCCTTCGGCTACGGCGACGGCGGCGGTGGACCCATCCGGGAGATGCTCGAACGGCAGCGGCGTGTCGAGTCGCTCGAGGGCTCGCCCCGCGTCGAGATCGAGCACCCGGACGACTTCTTCGCCCGCGCACGCGAGGAGTACCCGGACGCCCCGACGTGGGTCGGCGAGCTGTACCTCGAACTGCACCGCGGCACGTTCACCTCGCACGCCCGCGAGAAGCGCGGCAACCGGAAGGCCGAGCACCTGCTGCGCGAGGCCGAGCTCTGGTGGACCGCCGCTGCCCTCCGCGGTGCCGACTACCCGTACGAGGCGTTCGACCGGCTCTGGCAGTCCACCCTGCTCCAGCAGTTCCACGACATCCTGCCCGGCTCGTCGATCCAGTGGGTGCACGAGGAGAACGAGGACACCTACGCCCGGAACCACGCCGAGATCGAGGCGCTCATCACCGACGCACTGTCACGCCTCGGCGCGGCCGGCGTCGTCGCGAACCCGGCGGACCACGACCGGCGGTCACTCGTCGTCGGGGCCGACGGCTCGGCGATCGGGGTCGTCGAGGCCCGCGCGCACGCCGTGTCCCCGCTCCGGGTCGTCCCTCCCGCACACCCCGTCACGGCCACGCAGGACGCCGACGGCACGGTGCTCGACAACGGCCTGGTGCGCGTGCACGTCGACGCCGACGGACTCGTCGACTCGATCCGCGACGTCGCCCACGACCGCGAGCTCGTCCCCGCCGACCGCAGCGCCAACCTGCTGCACCTGCACGAGGACCTCCCGAACGCCTGGGACGCGTGGGACATCGACGCGCACTACCGGCACTCCGTCGTTGAGCTCCGCGCCGCCGAGTCGGTCGAGCTCGCCACCGACGACGACCTGCGCGCGGTCGTCCGCGTCCGCCGGGTGTTCGGCTCGTCCGAGCTCGTCCAGACGATCGCCGTCCACGCCGACGACGTCCGGGTGCACCTCGGGGTCGAGGTCGAGTGGCGCGAGCGGGAGAAGCTGCTCAAGGCCTCGCTGCCGTTCGTCGTGCACGCCCAGCACCACAGCGCGGAGATCCAGTTCGGGCACCTGCGCCGTCCGACGCACACGAACACCTCGTGGGACGACGCCCGCTTCGAGGTGATGGCGCACCGCTGGGTGCACGTCGAGGAGCCCGGGTACGGCATCGGCGTGACGAACGCCGGCACCTACGGCCACGACGTCACGCGGCGCGTCGGCACGACCGGCGAGGTCGAGACCGAGGTCCGGCTGAGCCTGGTGCGCGGCGCCCAGTCCCCCGACCCGGCGCAGGACCTCGGGCACCACGCGTTCGCGTACGCGGTGCACCCGGGCGCGACCGTCGCGGACGTGGTCGCGAGCGGCTACGACCAGAACCTGCCACTGCGCGCGGTGCCCCTCCCCGAGGGGTCGGCGTCGTCGGATCCGGTCACCGCTCCGGTCGTGTCGTCGTCCGTCGGCGTCCGGGTCGAGGCGGTCAAGCTCGCCGACGACCGCTCGGGCGACGTCGTCGTCCGGCTCTACGAGGCGCTGGGCGCGCGCACCGACACCGTGCTCGACCTGCGGATCGACGCCGAGTCCGTCGAGCAGGTCGACCTGCTCGAGCGCCCGATCGAGGATGCCGAGCGCACCGCCCGCCGCTTCGCGTGGGACGGGCGCGCAGTGACGCTCGGCCTGCGGCCGTTCCAGGTGGTGACGCTCCGGATCCGTCCGCGTCGCTGACGGCGGTCGTCAGGTCGCGTCGACGCGACGGACGGGAGGCACGGTGCGGGCCCGCACCGTGCCTCCCGTCCGTCGTCGGCGTCGGCCCGGCCGAGCATCGTCCGCCGACACCGTCGTCAGCGACCAGCGGGTTGACTGGGACGTCGGTCACAGGAGGAGGAACCAGCGTGCTCGGACCCGAACTGGTGGTGGTGCTCGGCCTCGCCATCGCGGTGACGGCGGGCATCGCCGACCGCATCCGGATCGCGCCGCCCGTGCTGCTGCTCGTGATCGGTGCGGGCCTCGCGCTCGTTCCGGAGTTCTCGGACCTGCAGCTCCCGGCGGACGCCGTGCTCCTCCTGTTCCTGCCGGCGCTGCTGTACTGGGAGAGCCTGACGACGTCGCTCCGGGAGATCCGGAAGAACCTCCGTGGCATCGTCCTCATGGGCACGCTCCTCGTCGTCCTGACCGCCGGCGCCGTCGCCGTGCTGCTCCACCTGCTCGGGGTCCCCTGGGGGCCGGCGTGGGTCCTCGGTGCCGCCGTCGCGCCGACCGACGCCACGGCCGTCGGCGTGCTCACACGGATGTTGCCCCGACGGAACGTGACCGTGCTCCGAGCCGAGAGCCTCGTGAACGACGGCACCACCCTCGTGGTCTACGGCATCGCCGTCGCCGTCACGGTCGGGACGCAGGAGCTCACGTTCTGGGGCGTCTCGGGCATGCTCGTGCTGTCCTACGTCGGCGGTGTCGCGGCCGGACTGGCCGCGGCGTGGCTCGGGACGCTGGCGCTCCGCCGCGTCGACTCGGTCGTGCTGCAGAACCTCCTGACCCTGCTCGTGCCGTTCGTCGCGTTCCTCGGCGCGGAGGCGATCGACGCTTCGGGGGTGCTCGCGGTGGTCACGGCGGGCATCGTCGTCAGCCAGGTCGCGCCGAAGCTCGACCGTGCCGAGACCCGGCAACAGGTCCGGGCGTTCTGGTCCTTCCTGACGTACCTGCTCAACGGCGCGCTGTTCGTGCTCGTCGGCATCGAGGCGATGATCGCCGCCCGTGCGCTCGACGGCGGGGAGCTCCTCCGCGCGACGGGCCTCATCGTGGCGGTCGCCGTCCTGCTCGTCGTCGTCCGGTTCGCGTTCCTGAACGCGGCCGGCGGCACGGTCTGGCTCGTGACCCGGCGGACCGGCGGCGAACCGCGCGAGGGACACCGCGACCGACTGGTGAGCGGGTTCGCGGGGTTCCGTGGCGCCGTGTCGCTCGCGATGGCCGTCGCCGTGCCGCGCACGCTCGAGTCGGGCGGCGCGTTCCCGGACCGCGACCTCATCGTGTTCGTCACCGCCGGGGTGGTCGTGCTCACGGTCGTCGGGCAGGCGCTCGTCCTGCCGGCGGTCCTCCGCCGTGCCGCCCTGCCCGAGGACGAGTCCGTCGGCGAGGAACGCCGGTACGCCGAGCGCACCGCGATCGAGGAGGCCCTGGACGCGCTGCCCCGGCTCGCGCGCGCCGCGGGTGCCGACCGGACGATCATCGAGCGCGTGCGCAAGGACTACGAAGCACACCTCGACGTCATCCAGGCGCGGGAGGAGGCCGAGGACGACGACCACCCCGCGCTGCAGCGGCACGACGCCGCCGTCGCCCTCGAACTCGCCCTCGTGCAGCACAAGGCCGCGACGCTCCTCCGGCTCCGCGACGCCGACGAGATCGACGACCTCGTCCTCCGCCAGGTGCGCGCCGGCTACGACGCCGAGGAGGCACGCCTCGACGGATCGACGCCGCCGTGACCACCGACCTCGGCACGCTCCTGTGGACCCTCGTCGGGGTCGCCGTGCTCGTCGCGGTCGCCACGGCGGCGCTGCTGCTCACCCGCGCACCGTCCCCGTGGGCACCGGCCCTCGCCGTGCTGCGCGGCACCGTCCAGCTCGCGGTCCTGAGCATCGTCCTGTCCGGGGTCATCCGCGACCCGGTGTGGATCGGGGTCGCCCTCGCCGTCATGTTCGGCGTCGCGACGACGACCGCGGCCCGCCGACTCGGGACGCTCCGGACCCGGTTGCTGCCGGTCGCGACGTCCATGGTGATCGGCATCGGTGTGGCGCTCGTCGTGGTCTTCGCGACCGGCGCGATCGCGTTCTCGCCGCGCTACGTCCTGGCCATGGGTGGCATCGTGATCGGCAACGCCATGACCATCGCCACGCTGTCCGGGCGACGCTTCGTGGAGCTCGTCGACGACCGCTGGGACGACGTCGAGGGGTGGCTCGCACTCGGTGCCACACCGCGTCGGGCCACCACCGACCTGGTCCGCCGGGCGGTCCACGCGGCGATGGTGCCGAGCACCGACCAGACCCGGACGACCGGCCTCGTGACACTGCCGGGAGCGTTCGTCGGCGCGGTCTTCGGCGGGGTCTCGCCGCTCGAGGCGGGTCGCTTCCAGGTGGTCGTGCTCGCGGCGATCATCGCAGCCGGGGCGCTCGTCGCGGTCACGCTGACGCGCCTGCTCGCGCCGGTGCGGACCCGCCCGGTACGCGCCGACTGACGCACCGTTGTGCCCACGGCGGCGGCGTGACGGAGGTGGGTCGGGCCTCCCGGGCGACAGCGACCGCTTCAGGACCGGGCGGTGACCGTCGGCCGCACCATCTGCTCGGCTCCCGGTGTCGCCCAGACCGTTCCGTCCACGGCGAACGCGAGGACGTCGACGGACCCGTCGGCGGTGATCCGCCGGAGGTCGTCCGCGTCCCCCGCCACGATCGCCGTCGCGAGGACGTCGGCGGTGACGATGTCGTCCGCCACCACCGTGGCCTGCGCGAAGGTCGGGGTCGAGCGTCGCCAGACGTGCTCGCCGCGCTCGGCGGTGCCCGAGGTGGCGACGGCGCGGCGGGTGCCCTCGAGCGCGACGACCCCGACGACGGTGTCACGGTGCGCGGGGTCGACGACGCCGACGCTCCACGGCGCTTCCCCCTCGTGCCGTCCGCGGCCGAGGACGTCTCCACCGGCGACGATGAGCCAGTCCTCGGACACCCGGTCGAGCACGGCTCCGGCGTCCCGGATCGCGAGCGCCTTGACGACCCCGGACAGGTCGACGACGCCGTCGGGCCGGTGCGGCGTGAAGGCGCCGCCGGTCTGCTCGCGCCACTCCAGGGCGAGCGCGTAGACGTCGCGGACCTCCTGCGGAGCGTCCGTCAGGCGCAGGGCCCCGGCCGCGATCCGGCTGAGTACCGACGACGGGTCGTACAGGCTGTACCGATGGTCGTACCCGGTGAAGACCCGACGCACCTCGGCCGCCGCGCGGGGGCCGGCACCGCGGATGCTCACCACGGTGCCCATCGTCTCGAACGTCGCGACGCTCACAGCCCCGCCTGGTCGATCGCGGACTGGAGCGACGTCACGTAGCCCGCGCTCGTGTAGGTCGCGCCGCTCACGGCCTGGATCTGCGCGGACTGCGCCTGCAGGGCCTCCTGTCGGAGGATCGGTGCGGCCTGCTGGCTGATCTGCGCCGACCGGCCGTCGCGGTCGGTCAGTTCCAGGGCGGTGACGTCGGTGATCTTCCCGCCTGCGACGGTGATCTCGACCTGGACGGGCCCGTACTGTGTCTGGGCCGCCTGGCCGGTGAAGGTGCCGTCCTTCGCCGCAGCCGACGCGGACGCACCGCCGCTCGTGCCGCTGCCCGTGCCCGCGGTGCCCGTGCCTGCGCTGCCCGTCCCACCCGCGCTCGTGCCACCCGACGTGCTCGTCTGCTGCTGTGTGGCGGTGAGCCCCGGCTGCGCGCCGACCTGCCAGCCGATGACGAGGACCGCTGCCGACGTGACGATGCCCCCGGCGACCACCCGCGCGCGCATCACTCGAACCGTTCCTGGTGGATCTGGTGCTCGGGGACGCCGGCGAGCCGGGCCTCCCGGACGACCAGGTCGGACCACACCCGGGGCCCGCACACGTACAGGTCGGACTCGAGCAGCCGCGGGAACACCGACCGGAGCGTCACGCCCCGACGGACGTCCTCCTCCGTCATCCAGCTCTCCCGCGAGTGCGCGCGGTGCCCGACCATCGCGTACAGCGTGCTGCCGGTCGCGTTCGCCAGGCCCGCCGTCTCGTCCCACAGGTACTGCTGTTCACCGTCGCTCCCGCGCAGCAGCACCGTGGCCTCGCCGGGTCGGAGGTCGGTGTCCTCGAGGAGTGCCCGCACGGGAGTGATCCCGATGCCGGAGGCGACGAGCGCGAGGTACGGCGCGGTCCGCGCCCGGCTCGTGAAGAGTCCGTACGGTCCCTCGAGCGAGACGAACGCGCCCGGGGTGATGCGGCCGAGCCGGGCCGAGCCGGCACCGAGGTCACGGACGGTGATGCGAGCGCGCCCGGAGCCGGGGACCGCCGAGAACGACACCGGGTGCGCGTGCCACCACGTGTGTGCGGTCCAGAACCGCCAGACGCCGTACTGACCGCCCTCGACCCCGAGCCGGTCGAGTGACCGACCGGCCAGGTGGATCGACACGACGCCGTGCGCGATCGGCTCGACGGCCGTCACCCGGATCCGGTGCCGGAACGTCACGACGACCGGCAGGACGAAGCGGTAGAGGGCGATGAGCCCCAGGGCCAGCACGTACAGGGTGATCCAGTAGGTGCGCTGCCACGAACCCGCCGACAGGACGCCGCCGACGCTGAGCATGTGCGGCAGCGCGACGAGCACGGCGGCGTAGCTCAGGAGGTGGATGACGTGCCAGACCTCGTAGGGCAGGCGACGTCGGACGGCGACCAGGGACGACACGACGACCACGAGGAACAGGCCGAGGGCGAGGTAGGCCAGCGGCATGTCCGGCGTAGAGAACAGCGCGATCGTCTCCGCGACCGGACTGTTCGCCGACTCGGCCGAGTAGCCGAGCGTGAGCAGGGCCCCGTGGGCGAGGAGCAGGTACAGCACCGGCTTGCCCAGGGAGCGGTGCACCGCGATCGCGTTGTCCTGCCCGAACACCCGGTCGATGAGCGGTACGCGGGCGGCGAGGACGAGCATCACGAGCGTGAGGTCCGTGCCGATGAGGCCGGCGACGATCCCGGCGTCGGTCAGCACACTGCCGACTCCGGTCACCTCGCGGGAGGACGGGGTGACGAGCCAGAGCAGGACCGCGACGGCCGCCGAGACCCACGCCAGCACGCCGAGCAGGTCGGCTGCGGCGGAACGGGCCCGTGCCGAGCGACGACGACGACGCGCGGCAGCGGCGAGCGGTTCGGCGGGCGCCGGACGGAGGCGCGGGCGGCTCGCGGCGGCGGAACGAGTAGGACGGGTGGCGGGGCCGGCGGTGTCGATCATCGTCGTGGTCCTCTCCAGCAGCTGATCGGGTGGCACCCAGCATCTGCACCGGAACCATGAACGAACCCGGAACAGGCCAGGTGCTTCGTTCGAGATCTCGAGTGATGGACAGATCAGCGCGGTGGGAGCCGGACGGTCGCGATCGCGCCACCGTCCGACCGGTTCTCGAGCGAGGCCGTTCCACCCGCCCGCTCCGCAGTGCCCCGCACGAGGGCGAGTCCGAGCCCGCTGCCGCCGAGGGCCGTGCGTGACTCGTCCGCGCGCGTGAACCGATCGAACGCCTGGGGCAGGAAGGACACCGGGATCCCGCGACCGTCGTCGACGACCATCAGCTCGAGGTCCTGCTGCGGCTCCTGTCGCAGCGTCACCCGCACCGAACCGCCCGCGCTGCCCGCGGCGATCGCGTTGGCGACGAGGTTGTCGACGATCCTCGCGAACGCGGCGGCGCCGATGCCGTACCGGACGTCCGGCGAACCGACGTCCACGGTGAAGTCGACGTCGCGCGGCCCGACGACGTCGATCGCGCGTGCTCGGTCGATCGATGCCATGAGCTCGGTGATGAGCGCCGCCGCCGGGGTGGACGGCACCGGGCCGGCCTCGTCGAGTCGGCTGAGTTCGAGCATGGTGTTCGCCAGGGACACGAGTCGTGCCGCGTCCGTCTCGGCAGCGTTCAGTTCCCGCTCGAGCGCGTCGGCGTCGCCGGTGGAGCGGTGCGCGAGCTCGAGCCGAGCGGTCAGCGCGGCGAGCGGTGTCCGGAGTTCGTGGCTCGCGTCGGAGACCATGCGTCGCTCACGTTCGGCGTTGTCGCGCTGTCGATCGAGGAAGGCGTTGAGCGTCCGGGCGAGGCCGGCGAGCTCGTCGTCGGAACGGCCGACCGGGAGGTGGCCGTCAGCCGATCCGGCGCTGATCGCCTCGGCGGTGCGGTGCATCCGCCCCACCGGTCGGAGCGCGAGGGTCGTCAGGAGCCACGCCGTCCCGCCGAACGCGACGAGGGCGAGGAGCGTCCCCACGACGAGCGACCGGTCCACCCGCTCCAGCGTCTCGTGCCCGGCCCGACCGTCCTGCGCCGCCCAGACGACGAACGAGCCCACGTCGTTGCGCACCGGGATGCCGACCACGGTGTTCCGGTGCCCGTGCACGTCCAGTCGGAGCGTCGTCTCGCGGTCCACCGTGCGCGGGAGTGCGGCGCGCAGCCCGTCCGGCAGCCGGTCGAGGATCCACGAGCCCGACGACGACCGGATGCCGATGAGCAGTCCCTCGGTGGGCCGGTCCGGCGCCTCCCCCGGGTTCGACCGGAGGTCCGCCACGAACGGCGCCGCGTCGCTCATCGCCAGCGAGCGGTCGGTCTCGAGCGACGCGCGGTCGATCTGCACGTGCAGGGCGACCGCGCTCGCGACGAGGACGACCGCGCCGACGAGCACGCTGCCGAGCGTGATCCTGGCGCGGATCGACAGGCGACGGAGCAACCTCACGACGACCGGTCCGTCATGACGTCGAGCGCGTAGCCGACGCCCCGCACCGTGCGGATCGCGACGTCGGCGTCCGCGGCCTGCAGCTTCTTCCGCACGTAGCTGACGTACTGGTCCACGATCGTCGGATCGAAGTGCTCGGCACTCCCCCAGACCTCGTCGAGCACCTCGCTCCGCGAGCGGGTCTGCCCGACGCCCTGCAGCAGGAAGCGCAGCAGGGAGAACTCCTTGACGCTGAGCGGGAGGTCCCGCCCCCGCACCGTCGCCCGCACCGCCACGGTGTCCAGCCGCACCGCGCCGGCCTCGACGACGGTGGGTGTCCCCGCGGCGCGACGCCGCAGGTGCGCTCGCAGCCGCGCGTTCAGCTCTGCGATCGCGAACGGCTTCGTCAAGTAGTCGTCGGCGCCCGCGTCCAGTCCGAACACCCGGTCGTCGACGGCGTCCCTGGCGGTGACGAGCACGACCGGCAGGTCCTGCCCCATCTCCCGGAGCCGCCGGCAGACCTCGAACCCGCTCATCTCCGGCAGCATCACGTCGATCGCCGCCGCGTCGAACGACGTGGCCCGTGCGGCGACCAGCGCAGCGACCCCGTCGGTGACGAGCGTGACCTCGTGGCCGTCACCGCGCAGACCGCGTTCGACGAGTGCCCCCATCTCCGGGTCGTCCTCCACCACCAGGATCTCCGCCATGCTCGTTCCTTCCCGCCCCCATCGTGCCGGACACCGCCGACCGCGTCGGTGGCTGATCGCCGGTTCGTGTGTGGATTCGAACGAGTCCGAGTGCGGCGAGCGGCCGACTCCCGGGCACGCCGCCCAGCGAGCGCGTTCAGTGGCCCGTGGACGTCGAGGTCGCTCGGCGCGGAACCTGGAAGGGCTCTCGATGAACTGGCAGTACGGGGGCGTCCCGCTCCACCCGCTGTTCGTCCACCTCACCACCGTGGCCGTGCCGGTCGCCGCACTGGCTGCCATCGCGGTCGCCGCTTGGCCGGCGGCCCGACGGTGGCTCGCGGTCGGCGCACCGATCATCGGCCTCGTCGCCCTCGTGTCCGTCCCGCTCGCCACGCAGTCCGGCGAGTGGCTGGAGGAGCACGAGCGGGAGACCGCGCTGCTCGAACGCCACACCGAGCTCGCCGACGGCCTCCTGCCGTGGTCCGTCGCGGTCTTCGCGCTGCTCACCCTCTGGTGGGCCTGGCAGCGCTTCGGTGTCGAGCGGGTCGACGGTCGTGGACTCGTCCGCGTCGTCGGCGTCGTGGGACCGGTCCTCCTGATCGCGGCCGGCATCGGCTCGCTCATCGAGGTCGTCGTCATCGGACACGCAGGGGCCGTGTCCGTCTGGAAGGGATAGGGAACAGGATCGATGGAACACGACGCAACGAACACCTGCAGCTACCACATGGAGGGGGCGCTGCCGGCCGGCGGTGACCACCTGGGCGGGGCGTTCGCCCAGTCGCCGACGCTCGAGCACTGGTACCCCCAGCGACTCCGTGTCGACGCGCTGCACCGCAACGGCGTCGACGCCGACCCGCTCGGTGCCGACTTCGACTACGCCGCGGCGTTCGCGACGATCGACCTCGAGGAGCTCAAGCGCGACATCAAGGAGCTGCTCACCACCAGCGTCGACTGGTGGCCCGCCGACTACGGCAACTACGGCCCGCAGATGATCCGCATGGCCTGGCACGCCGCCGGCACCTACCGGATCGCGGACGGACGGGGCGGTGCGGGCACGGCCATGCAGCGGTTCGCGCCGATCGGCAGCTGGTGGGACAACGGCAACACGGACAAGTCGCGGCGGCTCCTCCAGCCGATCAAGCACAAGTACGGCAACGCGCTGAGCTGGGCGGACCTCATGGTGCTGACCGGCAACTGCTCGCTCGAGCTCATGGGCCTGCCGACGTACGGCTTCGGCGGCGGTCGGCTCGACGCGTGGGAGCCCGACGACGGCACGTGGTGGGGCCCGGAGGTGTGGAACCCGCACGACGTGCACAGCATGGACGAGATGGTCTCCCGTGACGAGCGGTGGCACGGGCAGAACGGCGACGAGGACTACGACCTGCAGAGCCCGCTCGCCGCCTCGCACCAGGCGCTCATCTACGTCAACCCAGAGGGCCCGTACGCGAACGGCGACCCGATGGGGTCCGCCCGGGACATCCGGATCACCTTCACCCGCATGGCGATGAACGACGAGGAGACCGTCGCGCTCATCGCGGGCGGTCACGCCTTCGGCAAGAGCCACGGCCAGGTGCCCGCGACCGAGATCGGCCCGTCGCCCGAGCTCGCCCCGATCGAGCAGATGGGCCTCGGCTGGCACAACCCGCGCGGGACCGGCAACGCCGAGTACACGTCCACGAACGGCATCGAGGGCAGCTGGACCCAGGACCCGACCCGCTGGGACAACAGCTACCTCGAGAACCTGTTCGGGCACGAGTGGGAGCAGACGAAGAGCCCCGCCGGGGCACTGCAGTGGACGCCGGAGGACCCCGACGCTCCGCGCACGCCGGACGCCCACGTGCCGGGGCAGACGCACGCGCTGATGATGATGACCTCGGACATCGCGCTGAAGGTCGACCCGGAGTACCGGAAGGTGTGCGAGGAGTTCCTCGCCGACTTCGACACCTTCACGCTGGCGTTCTCGAAGGCCTGGTACAAGCTCACCCACCGCGACATGGGTCCGAAGTTCCGGTACCTCGGGCCCGAGGTGACGATCCAGGACGACCTGCTCTGGCAGGACCCGCTGCCCGACGCCGAGGGCGCCCCGATCGGCGACGCCGACGTCGAAGCGCTCAAGGCCGCGGTCCGTTCCGCCGGGATCAGCGCCTCCGACCTCGTGTTCACCGCGTACTCGGCCGCGTCGACCTACCGCGACAGCGACAAGCGCGGCGGTGCGAACGGCGGCCGGATCGCCCTGTCCCCGCAGAAGGACTGGGCGGTGAACGGTCGGACGGTGCCGGTGGTCGAGGCACTCCAGCGGATCAAGGAGCAGCACCCGTCGGTGTCGCTCGCCGACCTCGTCGTGCTCGCGGGCTGCGTCGGCGTCGAGGACGCCGCGCGCGCCGCCGGCGTCGAGGTCACGGTGCCGTTCACCCCGGGGCGCGTCGACACCACGCAGGAGCTCACCGACGTCGAGATGTTCGAGTGGCTCCGGCCGGTCGCCGACGGCTTCCGCAACTTCCGCTCCGAGCGGTTCGAGCAGTTCGCCCCCGGCGTCGCGCTCGAGCAGGTGTTCCTCGACCGGGCGAACCTGATGACCTTGACCGCACCGGAGTGGACCGTCCTCACCGGAGGCCTGCGGGCCCTCGGCACGAACTGGGACGGCTCCGACGTCGGCGTGCTGACGCACCGGGTCGGCGCACTCACGACGGACTGGTTCGTCAACCTGACCGACACCGACCTGGTGTGGACGAGGACCGACGACACCGAGACGGTCTTCGCCGGCACGGTGCAGGCGACCGGCGAGCAGCGGTGGACGGCGTCCCGGCACGACCTCGTGTTCGGCTCGAACGCGCAGCTCCGCTCGATCGTCGACGTGTACGCGGGCAGCGACGGCCAGGAGCGCTTCGTCCGCGACTTCGTGGCCGCCTGGGACAAGCTCATGATGCTCGACCGGTTCGACGTGAAGGGACACAAGCGGTACGGCCCGATGTCAGCCTGACAGCCTTCCCCGGTCGGCGCCCGCTCTGCCACGATGTGGTCAGGGCGGGCGTCGTGCCCGTCCGGTTCGAAGGAGACCGCCATGACCGTCCGACTCAACCCGTACCTCGGCTTCCGCGACTCGGCCCGCGCAGCGCTCGAGTTCTACCACTCGGTCTTCGGCGGCTCGCTCACCGTCGGCACCTTCGCCGAGATGGGCATGGAGGTCGACGCCGCCGACCGCGACAAGGTCATGCACGGGCAGCTCGAGGGCGAGAACGGTCTGCTCCTCATGGCCTCCGACTCCCCCTCCGGCATGCGCGCCGACACCGGCAGCAGCATCTCGGTGTCGCTCAGCGGCGACGACCTCGACGCGCTCACCCGCTGCTGGGAGGGGCTGTCCGACGGTGCCACGATCATCGAGCCGTTCACGCAGGCCCCCTGGGGCGACACCTTCGGCATGCTGACCGACCGCTTCGGCACGACCTGGCTGGTCAACGCGAGCGCACCCGCGGCGTGACCCGGCACCGCTGACGCGGTGACCACCGGACTGGAGGCCCGTGGCGGCGCCCGCCACGGGCCTCCGGTCCGCCCCGCGAGGGGTCGCGACGCGGTCCGCCCCGCCTCCGTAGGCTCGGCACCATGTCCTACACCGCGGCGGACGACCGCTACGACTCCATGCCCTACCGCCGGACCGGCCGCTCCGGCCTCGACCTGCCCCTGCTCTCGCTCGGGTACTGGCACAACTTCGGCGACGACAAGCCGTTCGAGACGCAGCGGGCGATCAGCCGCCGCGCGTTCGACCTCGGCATCACGCACCACGACCTCGCGAACAACTACGGCCCGCCCTACGGCGCCGCCGAGGTCAACTTCGGCCGGCTCATGCGCGAGGACTTCCGGCCGTACCGCGACGAGATGGTGATCTCGACGAAGGCCGGGTGGGACATGTGGCCCGGGCCGTACGGCCAGGGCGGCGGCTCGCGGAAGTACGTGCTCGCCTCCCTCGACCAGTCGCTCCAGCGGATGGGCCTCGAGTACGTCGACGTCTTCTACTCCCACCGGCTCGACGCCTCGACGCCGCTGGAGGAGACCATGGGTGCGCTGCACACCGCCGTCCAGCAGGGCAAAGCGCTGTACGTCGGGATCTCGTCGTACGACGCCGAGCGCTCCCGGCAGGCCGCGGCGATCCTCCGCGACCTCGGCACCCCGCTCCTCATCCACCAGCCGTCGTACTCGATGCTCAACCGGTGGATCGAGGACGAGGGGCTGCTCGACGCGGCCGGCGAGCTCGGCTTCGGCGTGATCGGCTTCACCGCGCTCGCGCAGGGGCTGCTGACGGGGCGGTACCTCGACGGGGTGCCGGCCGACTCGCGTGCGGCAGCGGGCAAGTCGCTCGACGCCGGGTCCCTCACGCCGGAGGTCGTCGAGCACCTGCGGGCGCTGAACGACGTCGCGGCGGCGCGCGGCCAGAGCCTGGCGCAGCTCGCGCTCGCGTGGGCGCTCCGCGACGAGCGGGTGACCTCGCTCGTGATCGGCGCGTCGCGGGTGGAGCAGCTCGAGCAGAACGTCGCGGCGCTCGGCAACCTGACGTTCACGGACGACGAGCTCCGGACGATCGACGAGCACTCCGTCGGTGTCCTCGACGTGGACCTGTGGTCCGGCGCGCGATCGGGTGCCGTGAGCTGAGGCGCCCGGCGCGGGCGCGGCGGGGCTGCCTGCGCACAACCGAAGTCGTCCCGGACCACGCGCATCCGCGGTTCGGCACGACTTCGGTCGTGCGAGCGTCGGCCGCGGCTCACACCGCGAGCGCGACGGGCACGTCGGCAGCCGACGCCGACGCCGACGCCGCGGACACCGCCGGGAGCGTCAGCGCCCGGTGCCCGCTCATCGTCTCGAGCACCCGCACGACCTGCCGGCTGTACCCGTACTCGTTGTCGTACCAGACGTAGACCACGACCTGCCGGCCGCCGTCCGCGATCGTCGCGAGCCCGTCGACGACCCCGGCCTTCCGCGAACCGAGGAAGTCGCTCGACACGACCTCCGGCGACTCGACGTAGTCGACCTGGCGGCGGAGGGCCGAGCGCAGTGAGACCTCGCGGAGGTGGGCGTTGAGCTCCTCGCGGGTCACGCCCCTGCCCAGCGTGAGGGTGAGCACCGCGATCGACACGTCGGGCGTCGGGACGCGGATCGCGCTCCCGGTGAGCTTCCCCGCGAGCGGCGGGTACGCCTTCGCCACGGCCTTCGCGGCCCCGGTCTTCGTCGGCACCATGTTGAGCGCCGCCGACCGACCACGCCGGGGCCCGGGGTGGTGGTTGTCAGTGAGGTTCTGGTCGTTCGTGAACGAGTGCACCGTCTCGACGTGGCCGTGCTCGATGCCGTACTCGGTCTCGAGCGCGGCGAGCACCGGCGTGATCGCGTTCGTCGTGCAGGACGCCGCCGCGACGATCGGCTCGTCCGCGATCATCGCGTCGTTGACCCCGTGCACGATGTTCGGCACGCCGCCGGAGGCCGGGGCGGTCAGCAGGACACGGGACACCCCTGGGGCCGCGAGGTGCGCCGACAGCGACTCCCGGTCGGTCCGGACCCCGGTGCTGTCGACGACGACGGCGTCGTCGATGCCGTACGCGGCGTAGTCGACGTCGGACGGCGACGCCGCACCGATGAACCGGATGACGGTCCCGTTCGCGGTGATCGTCTGAGCCTCCTGGTCGACGGTGATCGTCCCGTCGAAGGGCCCGTGCACGGAGTCCCGCCGCAGCAGGCTCGCCCGCTTGACCAGGTCCTCCGGACCCGTGGACCGCAGGACGACCGCTCGGAGGCGGAGTCCGTACGCGCCTCCCGACCGGGCCAGGAGGATCCGCGCGACGAGCCGGCCGATCCGTCCGAACCCGTGGATGACGACGTCGCGTGGCGGCGCCGCGTACTGACCGGTGCCGACCGCTTCGGCGAGGACGTGCCGGAGGTAGTCGTCGAGCTCGAGCGCGTCCTGCCTGCGGAAGCCGGCGTTGCAGTCGGCGACGTCGACCACCGACGGACCGAGGTCGAGGGTCGTCAGCGCGTGCAGGACCGGCAGGATCTCGTGCGGGGACAGTTCGACGCCGTCCAGGTGCCGCGCGAACCGGTGCAGCTTGAGGATCTCGTGCACCGAACGCCCCACGAGCCGGCGACCGTGGATCGTCGTCACGACGTCGTGCCGTCGGTGGAGTCCGTCGACGATCGGGACCATCGCGGCGGCGACCGACGCCCGGTCGACCCACTCGTCGAGGACCCGGTCGGTCCCCGCGCGGTTCACGCCGCGACCTCGACGCGCGCCGGCGTCGTGCCCCCGGCCGCTGCGGGTGCTTCTGCCGCCGCCTCGAGCCGAGCCCGCAGTGCCCGGAGCTCCGCGCGCACCGCGGCGGGGACGGTCCCACCGAGCGACTCGAAGAACGCCTCGGTCCGGTCCGCCTCGTCGAGCCAGCTGGCGGGGTCGACGTCGAACAGGGCCTGGAGGCTCGTCCCCGACACCCCGAGACCGCGCACGTCGAGCGCGCCCTCCGCGGGGACCGCGCCGAGTGGCGTCGCGCGCGTGGTCGGCGCGTCCGGGTCCGCGACCCGGTCAGCGATCCACGCGAGGACGCGGGCGTTCTCCCCGAAGCCGGGCCAGAGGAACGCGCCGTCCTCGCCCTTCCGGAACCAGTTGACCTGGAAGACCTTCGGAGCACCCGCGCCGAGCCCTTCGCCGACCTCGAGCCAGTGCTGCCAGTGCGACCCCATGTCGTAGCCGACGAACGGGAGCATGCCGAAGGGGTCCCGACGGAGTTCGCCGACCGTGCCCTCCTGCGCTGCCGTGCGTTCGCTCGACACCGTCGCGCCGACGAAGACGCCCTGCGCCCAGCTCTCCGTCTCGACGACGAGCGGCACGTTCGTCGCCCGGCGCCCGCCGAAGAGGATCGCGTCGACCGGGACACCGTCCTGCTCGTACCAGTCGTCCGCGAGGGTCCGGCACTGCTCGATCGGGCTCGTGAACCGGGCGTTCGGGTGCGCCGCCGGCGTGCCCTTCGCCGGTGTCCAGTGCTCGCCCCGCCAGTCGATGAGGTGTGCCGGCGGCTCGTCGGTCAGACCCTCCCACCAGACGTCCCCGTCCTCGGTCAGCGCGACGTTCGTGAAGATCGTCCGCTTCCGCATCGTGTCCATCGCGACGGGGTTCGTCGCCACCGACGTCCCCGGAGCCACGCCGAAGATGCCGGCCTCGGGATTGATCGCGTACAGCCGTCCGTCCGCGCCCGGCCGGAGCCAGGCGATGTCGTCGCCGATCGTCTCGACGCGCCAGCCCGGAAGCGTGGGCTGCAGCATCGCGAGGTTCGTCTTGCCGCAGGCGCTCGGGAAGGCCGCGGCGACGTGGAACGCACGGCCGGCCGGGTCGGTGAGCTTGAGCAGGAGCATGTGCTCGGCGAGCCAGCCCTCGTCGCGGGCGATCGTCGAACCGATCCGGAGCGCGAAGCACTTCTTCGACAGCAGCGCGTTGCCGCCGTAGCCGGAGCCGAACGACCAGATCGCCCGCTCCTCCGGGAAGTGCGAGATGTACTTCGTCGGGTTGCTCGGCCACGCGACGTCCGGGCGCCGGGTGCCGTCGGCGTTCCGGAGCGGGTACCCGACGCTGTGCACGCCCGCGACCCACTGCGTGTCGGGTCCGATGCGCTCGAGCGCGTCGTCGCCCACCCGAGCCATCAGCGCGAGCGAGACGGCGGCGTAGGCGGAGTCGGTGACCTGCACGCCCACCTGCGAGATCGCGCCGCCGACCGGCCCCATCGAGTACGGGACGACGTACATCGTCCGGCCGCGCATGGACTCCGCGAACAGGCCGTTGAGCTCGGCGTGCATCGACCGCGGGTCGCGCCAGTTGTTCGTCGGGCCGGCGTCGGCGGGGTCGCTCGTGCAGATGAAGGTGCGGTCTTCCATCCGGGCGACGTCGTCCGGGGTGCTCCGGGCCAGGAAGCTGTCCGGCCGGAGTCCCGGGTCGAGGCGGATGAGTGCGCCTTCTTCCACCATCCGGTCGGTCAGGCGGGTCCACTCCGCGTCGGAACCGTCGCACCAGACGACCTCGTCCGGTCGGGTCAGCAGCGCCGTGCGCACGACCCAGTCCGCGAGTGCGCGGTTCGCCAGTCCGTGCCGGTACGCCCCGTCCGGCACCTCGGCGCTGGGGCACGGCCCCACCGGCGGGTGGGTGTGCCGGTGCACGGTCGCAGTGGGGATCGGGCCGGTCTCGGCGTCGCCGAAGCGGCGGTCACGGGACGGAACGGTCATCGTCATGGTGGTCTCCTCGTCGAGCCCTACGGTGGTCGTGGTCCCCAGCATGCGGGGCTGTCCGCGCGCTAGGCTCTCGGCCAGACGGAGAAGAACAGCAGTTCTTCACACTCGAGGAAGAGTGACGACATGTCCCACGACGACGGCCCCCAGCGACTGCTCGGGCAGTGGATCCGCCACGTGCGCACGACCCGCGGGATGACCCTCGACGTCCTCGGTCGCGCCACCGACCTCGCGCCGAGCCGCCTCTCGATGATCGAGAACGGGCTCCGCGAGCCGAAGGTCTCCGTGCTCACGAAGATCGCGGCGGCGCTGGACGTCCCCGTGTCCACACTCACCTCGTCGACCCCGCCGACCGAGCGTGCCCGACTCGAGCTCGAGCTCGCCGCCCACCAGGACGGCCCGCTCGCCGCTCGTCTCGACCTGCCGCGCATCGACGTCCGGAGGAGCCTGCCCGACGACGTCCTCGCGAGCGTCGTCGCCCTGCACGAGGCATTGGAACGACGGGTCCGTGAATCCGCAGTCACCCAGGCCGCCGGCCGGGAGGCGATGATCGCACTGCGGCTGCAGGGCCAGTCGTCCGACAACTACTACGAGGACATCGAGGACCAGGCCGCCGACCTGCTCGGGACGGTCGAGCGTCCGCCGGGGCCGCTCATGCACCACACCGTCGCGGCGCTGGCGTCGAAGCTCGGGTACCGCCTCGTGCACGCCGACGACCTGCCCGCCTCCTCGCGCACGATCACCGACCGCGAGCACGGCGTGATCTACCTGCCGCCGGCCGCGACACCCGGTGGTCGGGGTCTGCGCAGTCTGGCGCTGCAGGCACTCGCGCACGTGGTCCTCGGGCACCGGCCGCCCACCGACTACGCCGAGTTCCTGCGGCAGCGCATCGAGATCACGGCGTTCGCGGCGGCCTGCCTCGTCCCGCGGGACGCCGCCGTGCCGTTCCTGCAGCAGGCGAAGTCCCGGCGTGACATCGCCCTCGAGGACTTCCGCGACGCGTTCGGGGTCACGCACGAGACGGCGGCGCACCGGTTCACCACGCTCGCGACGCGCTTCCTCGACCTCCCCGTGCACTTCGTCCGTGTGCGCCGGTCTGGTGCGATCGTGAAGGGCTACGAGAACGACGGCATCACGTTCCCGACCGACACAGACGGCGGGATCGTCGGGCAGGTCGTCTGTGCGAAGTGGGCGTCCCGGACGGCGTTCGAGGACCGGAACCGCTCACGCGAGCACTACCAGTACACGGACACGCCGAACGGCACGTACTGGTGCAGCGTGCAGACGGGCACCGACGACGACGAGTTCTCGATCACGCTCGGGACGCCGTTCGCGCACGCGCAGTGGTTCCGGGGACGCGACACCACCGTCCGGCGGCAGTCGAACTGCCCCGACCCGTCGTGCTGCCGGCGCCCGCCCGCGCCCCTCGAGGCGAAGTGGAAGGACGTCGCTTGGCCGAGCGCCAAGCTGGGCGAGCACGTCCTCGCCCCCCTGCCCACCGGCCGGTTCCCCGGGGTGGACGACGGCGAGGTCTACCGCTTCCTCGAGGCGCACGCCGAGTAGCGCCGCTCGCGGCACTGCCGGCGCCCGCGCGTCCGGCAGACGAACCACGAAACCGACACCGAACCGGGTCCTCGCCCCGGTTCGATGTCGGTTTCGTGGTTCGACGCAAGCACGCGCTCGCAGGACCTACCGCTTCAGGTTCGTCAGCTCCTGCAGCACCTCGTCCGAGGTCGTGATGATGCGCGCGTTCGCCTGGAACCCGCGCTGCGCCACGATGAGGTTCGTGAACTCCTGCGACAGGTCGACGTTCGACATCTCGAGCGTCCCCGCCGCGAGCGAGCCGACGCCCGCCGAACCGGGTCCGCCGACCGAGGCCTGGCCGGAGTTCGCCGTCGCGCGGTACCCCGAGGCGCCGGTCTTCTCGAGGCCGGCCGGGTTCGCGAACGTCGCGAGGGCGATCCGACCGAGGGCGAGCGAGGCACCGTTGGAGAAGGTGCCCGTGACGGTGCCGTCCTTCGCGATCGAGTAGCCCTGCAGCGACCCGGCCTCGTGGCCGTTCTGCGACGAGATGGTCGCGGTGTTGAGCGTCGCGAACCCGGTGAGGCCGGACATGTCGACCGCGATCCCGCCGACGGTGAGCGCACCGCCGGTGGCGACCTTGCCGTCGGCACCGAACGTGATCGTCGAGGTGGCGTTCGCGCCCTGCCCGTTCGTCGCGGTGACGTCCCAGCCGGTCGCCGTGCGCTGGTACGCGATCGACATCGTGTGCTTGGCGCCGGACGCGTCGTACACGGTGGCGTCGCGGGTCACGGTCTCGCCGACGGCGGTGTCGGAGGGCAGGTTGCCGGTGAGGGCCGCGGTGGTCGTGCGGACCGCGGGCGCGGCGGCCTCGAGCGGGAGCGTGATGTCGCCGAGCTGACCGTTGTCGTTGACCACGCCGTTCACGGCCGGGTACCCCTGGACGATCTTGCCGTCCGAGGAGACCAGGCGGCCGTCGGCGTCGAAGTCGAACGCGCCGGCGCGGGTGTACACGGTGTCGTTGCCGAGGCGCGTGACGAAGAAGCCGTCGCCCGAGATCATGAGGTCGGTGGCCTTGCCGGTGGCCTGCGCCGAACCCTGCGCGAAGTTCGTGGAGACACCGGCGACCTGCACGCCGAGGCCGATCTGCGCGGGGTTCGTGCCGCCGATGCCGGTCTGCGGCCCACCGGCGCCCTGGGTCATCTGGGACAGGGTGTCCTGGAAGACGGTCGACGACGACTTGAAGCCGACGGTGTTGACGTTGGCGATGTTGTTGCCCGTGACGTCGAGCATCTCCTGGTGGGAGCGGAGGCCGGAGATCCCGGAGTAGAGCGAGCGGAGCATGGTGCGTCCTTTCGTGGAGGTACCGCGGTACCGAAGAAGAAGAAGAAGAAGGAGGAGGAGGGCGGTCAGGAGGTGGTCTTGATCCCGGAGATCACGTCGAGATCGACCTCCTTCCCGTCCACGGTCACGGTCGGCACGCTCTCCGCGTACGACACGGCGGTCGCCGTCCCCGTGATCGACTTGCCGGACGTCGCGTCGGTGTAGCTGACCTGCTTCCCGACGAGGTTCGCGGCGGCGATCCGCATCTGCAGCGAGAAGTTCTCGTTCGCCGTCGTGGTCTGGTTCGTGATCTGCTCCATCATCGCGAGCTGCGTCTGCTGGCTGATCATCTGGTTGGTGTCCATCGGCGAGGACGGGTCCTGGTTCCGGAGCTGCGTGACGAGCAGCTTCATGAACACCTCGGAGTCCATCGTCTGCGACCGCGAGGACGACTGGTTCGCGGCGAGGGCCGCGGCCTGGGTGGCCTGGTCGACCGACCCGGTGATGCCGTCGAGGGGCATGGTGTGGTCCTTTCGTGCCGTCGCTCAGGCGAGGACGTCGAGGCCCGCGGTGCGGACGGTTGTCGTGGTCGGGGTGCGGTGTGCGGCGGAGGCGGGTCGTGCCTCCCGGTCGTCGCGGACCGCCTGCGGACCGGGTGCAGGGCGCTCGTCGCGCCGCGGGGCGGAGTCCGGGTGGTTCTGCGAGGACAGGTCGAGCGTCGTCGACAGCGCGGTCCCCGCCGCGTCACGGCGGAGGTCCGGCAGGACCTGGCGGACGGCCTCGCGTCCGGCGTCGGACGGCGCGTAGAGCTCGACGTGCATGCTGTGCGCGGTCACGTGGGCCCGCACGGTGACCGGTCCGAGGGTGTCCGGCGTCACCTGCACGGTGACGACGTGCTCCCCCGGTCCGGCGTGGGCGAGTGAGAACACCGGTCGGGCGAGCTGCTGGGTGAACGTCGCGGGCGCGGCGTTCGCGGTCGCGGCGCCGGACGGCGTCGCCGCCGCCGTGGGAGCGGTCGTCGACGGGGTCGGGAACGGTGCGGGTGCGGCTCCGGCGCGTGCGCCGTCGACGGCCTGGAGGCCCGGCTCGACCCCGGCACCCGGCCGCCGGTCCGTCCCGGCGCCGGTCCCGTCGCCGCCCGTGCGGGTGCCCGCGGCCGCCGTCGGCACGACAGGGCTCGCGGTCCCCGTGCCGGTGGTGGCTGCACTCGCCTCGGGCTGGGCCGTGGCGGGCTGCGTCGCCCTCGTGCCCGAGGGCAGTGCCGCGGCGGCCGTCGCACTGGGGTCCGTCGTGATCGCCGAAGCGTTGACCGGCTGCGCGGGTGCGGCCGTCGTCGGGGACGGTGCCGTGACCGTGACCGTGGCCGTAGTGGACGCGATTGCGCCCGAGGTGGCGGTCGGCTCCTGGGTCGTCGTGACCGTCGGGCTGCCGGCGAGTGCCGTCGAGGCGTGCACCGTCGGGGCAGACGCCGTCGCGAGGACGCTCTTCCGGTGGGCTCCCGCGGGCGTGCCGGACGCGGGGACCCCGGTCGTGGTGGCGGATGGGACGGCGTCGGCGGGGGCGGCCCCGGGCGGGGTCGGAGCGGGGACGGCTGCCGGGGTGGCCAGGGCAGTGGCCCGTGCGGCGGTCGGGGAAGTGGTCGCGGCGGTCGTCGCGGCGGTCGGGGCGGCTGTCGCCACGGCACCGGCTGCGGTGCCAGCGGCTGACGCACCGGCCGTCCCGGTCACGCCGACGGGGTCCGTCCCGCTCGTGGTCGTGCCGGCGCTCGCGGGGACTGCCCCGCCGAGGAGGGCGACCATCGGCACCGGCGTCGCCGCGGGCGTCGCGCCGGCGGTGCCGTCCGCGCTGCTGCCGGTGACGGCGCTCGACGTCGTGCCGCCCTGCGCGTCCGGCCGCTCCGTGCCCGGTGCGGCAGCGTCGGACGACGTCGTGTCGGCGCCGGTCGCCCGGGGAGCGGTGTCTCCCCCGGTGCCGGCCGCAGCACGGTCCTGTCGCGGACCGCGGGGCTGTGGGCCGGTGGGCGCCGCACCGGCGAGCACGTCGCCGAACGCTGCTCCCCCGTCGCCGGGACGCGCCGACGACGGCCGTCCGGTGGCGGCTGCCGTCGGCGGCGTGGTGGCGATCATCGTGCTCATGCGGCTCTCCCGGACTGCATCAGGGCCATCAGTGCGGCGGTCTGGAGGTCGGTACCGGACCCCGCGGTACCGGACCCGGCAGTGCCGGCGCTGCCGACGGCTGCGGTCCGGGCGGCGTCCTGTGCGGACGGCACGATGCGGCGGATCGTGGCGATGTCGGCATCGGAGTACCAGTTGTCGACGATCCGGACGTCCTTGCCCGGTCGCGGCGCGTGCAGGACCTTGCCGTCGCCGACGTAGATGACGATGTGCTGCTCGCCCTTGGGGATGATGAGGTCCCCGGGCTGCGCGTCCTTGAGCGAGCCGACCTCGACCCCCATCTTCGCCTGGTCCGGCACGACCCGCGGCATGGTGACACCGAGGTCCTTGAACACGGTCTGCACGAGCCCCGAGCAGTCCATGCCGGCGGTCGTGGTCCCGCCGAACACGTACGGGACGCCGAGGTACTTCTTCGCGTCGGCGACGACGTCGGCACCGGTCGCGCCGCTGCCCGTGGCGACGGTGCCCTTCCCGGCGTCGACCGACGTGGCGGGCGTCGCCCCGGCGAGCCCCGCGGCAGCCGTGAGGCCGGAGGCACCGGCAGCGCCGGTCGACCCCGTCCCCGATCCGTTCGCCGTGGCGAGGGCGTCGGCGAACGCCGTGGAGGCCTCCGTCGACGCGGACCCGGCGGACGACGTCGTGTCGACGCTCCCCGTGCGCAGGGCGTCGATCTGGCCCTGGATCTCCGAGATCCGGGAGAGCACGGCGTCCACGCTCATCGGGCACCACCTTCCGCGCGGCTCCGTGCCGCGATCTCGTCGAGGGCGTTCTGTTCGGTGCGGAGTTCCTCCGCGGTGGCGGCGACGGTGTGCTGCTCCTCGAGCTTCTCGAGCCCGAGGGCCGCGCGTCGTGCGGTGTTGTACGTGTCCTGGGCCCGGTCGGCGTCGGCGCGGCGGCTCTGCACGACGGCGTCGAGCTCCTCGAGCATCCCGCGCGTGGCTGCCCGGGCGGCGGCGACGGCGCTGAGGGTCGCGGCGTCCTGGACCGGCTGTGCATCGGCCTGGTCCGCGAGCGACCGGCGGGCAGCGACCCGGGCGTCGGCGGCGTCGCGGAGCCGCTCGTTCGCGGCTGCGAGACCGGCGGCCGCACGGTCCTGTTCGGCGTGCCGGAGCCGGAGCAGGCCGGCGAGCGGGAACCTCCTGGGCATCAGGCACCACCCCCGACGCCGAGCGTGCGCACGAGGGAGCCGAGGGCGTCCCACGAACCGGCGGCCGTCACGCGCTCGTCCATGCCCTGCCGGAGGAACGCGTCGATCGCGTGCTGGTGGTCGACCGCGGCGTCCACGAGCGGGTTCGTCCCGCGCTGGTACGCGCCGACGTCGAGCAGGTCCTGCGCGGCACGGCGGGCGGCCATCACCGTCCGGAGTGCCGTCGCGGTGTCCCGCTGCTCACGGGTCGTCACCTTCGAGGCCACGCGCGACACCGACCCGAGCGCGTCGACCGACGGGAAGTGACCGGTCACGGCGAGCTTCCGGTCGAGGACGACGTGCCCGTCGAGGATGCTCCGCGCGGCGTCGGCGATCGGCTCGTTGTGGTCGTCCCCGTCCACGAGCACGGTGTAGAGCCCCGTGACGCTGCCGACCCGGTCGGTCCCGGCACGCTCGAGCAGTCCGGCGAGCACCGAGAACGTCGACGGCGGGTAGCCCCGGGTGGCCGGCGGCTCCCCGACCGACAGGCCGATCTCCCGCTGGGCCATGGCGACGCGGGTCAGCGAGTCCATCATGAGCACGACGTCCTGGCCGGCGTCGCGGAACGACTCGGCGATCCGCGTGGCGACGAACGCCGCACGGAGGCGCATCAGGGCCGGCTCGTCCGAGGTCGACACGACGACGATCGACCGGGCGAGGCCCTCCGCGCCGAGGTCGTCCTCGAGGAACTCACGCACCTCGCGGCCGCGCTCCCCGACGAGTGCGATGACGTTGACGGCCGCGTCGCTCCCCCGCGCGATCATCGACAGCAGCGAGGACTTCCCCACGCCGGAGCCCGCGAAGAGGCCCATGCGCTGCCCACGGCCGACGGTGGTCAGGGTGTCGAGCACGCGGACGCCGAGCTGCAGCGGCGTGTCGATGCGGGCGCGCCCCATGGCGTTCGGCGTCGGGTGGTCGAGCGGCACCATGACGTCGGCGTCGAGCGGTCCGCGGCCGTCGATCGGCCGTCCGAGCCCGTCGAGCACCCGCCCGAAGAGTCCTGCACCGGTCGGGACGAGCACCGGACGACCGGTGGGTCGGGCGGGCGTGCCGGCGGTGACCCCGGTGAGCCGTCCGAGCGGCATGCACCGCACCCCGGACGGGTCCGTCGCGACGACCTCGACGGCCGTCTGCGATGCCCCCTCGGCGCCGACGAGGACGACCTCGCCGACGTGCGCGTCGAGTCCGGCGACCGTGAGGCCGAGCCCGACGGCGCTCGTCACGACGCCCTGGCGGACGGGCCGGGCATCGGCGACCGCGGCGTCGAGGCCGCGCGGACGCAGGAGGGTCGCGGTCACCGGGCAGCTCCCAGGGCCTCGCGTGCACGGTCGAGCGCCGCGCCGATGCGGGCGTCGAGCAGCCCGTACGGCAGGTCGACGACGGCGTCCCCGTCGGACAGCGACGGGTCGCCCACGACGGGGACCGCCGTGTCGAGGTCGGCGACGCGCGCCGCGTCGGCGACGCTGACGCGGACGCGGAGCGCGACCGTCGGGTCGACCGAGGCGAGCGCCCGCAGGACGGTGGCCTCCGCGCCGGACGCACCCCGTGCCTCCGAGCCGTCGCTGGTGGCGTCCACCGGACGGGAGGCACGGATCGCGTACCCGACGACGGCCTCGGCCAGGTCCATGGCCGCGTCCGCGAGCGACGCCTCGGCGTCGCGGAGGACCGGCACCACCTGCGAGAGCAGCGCGTTCGTCGCGGCGTCGAGCACGGCGACGCGTCGGACGGTGTCGGCGGTGAGCGACGCGAGGCGCTGGTCGTGCTCGGCCTGCAACCGGACCCGCAGTGCGGCGGTCTCGGCCTGCGCGGCACGGAGCCCCGCGGCGTAGCCGGCGGCGTGCCCACGGACCTCGGCCGCCGGGTCCGAGGCGGCAGCGCCGGACCCGAGGACGGGGAACGTCATGCGCTGGACGGTCTGGTCAGTCAACGAGCTCGTCCTCCTCGGCGCGGTGCACCGTGATGACACCCTGGGCCTCGAGTTCGCGCACGGAGCGCACGACCTCGGCGCGGGCCTCCTCGACCTGGGACACGCGGATCGGGCCCATCGCCTGCAGCTCGTCGTCGAGGAGCTCGCGGTTGCGCTCGGACACGTTGGCGCGGATGGTCTCGACGACCGGCCCGGCAGCGCCCTTCATGGCGGTCGCGAGGATCTTCGAGTCGATGCCGCGGAGCACCTGCTGGATGTCGCGCGCCTCGAGCTTGACGATGTCCTCGAAGGTGAGCATCCGGGAGCGGATGTCCTCGGCGAGTTCGGGGTCCCGTGCCTCGAGTCCGTCGAGCACGGCCTTCTCGGTCGCGACGTCGGACCGGTTGATGATCTCGACCAGGGGTGCGATGCCGCCGACGACCTCGACGCTCTCGCGGGGCGACACCACGGCACCGGCACGCTGCCGGAGCACCCCGGCGACGATCCCGACGGCCTCCGGGGTGGCGGAGCCCATCGTGGCGAACGCCTGCGCGACGTCGGTGCGGGCACGTTCGTCGACGCCCGCGAGCACCGCGCTCGCCTGCCCGGGCTTCAGGTGCGCCAGGACGAGCGCGATGGTCTGCGGGAGCTCGCCCTCGAGCAGGGTGACGACCTGGCCGGGCTCGGCGTCGTCGAGGAAGTCGAACGACTGCCCGGCGAGGTTCGACGCGAGCCGGTCCATGACGCCCGCGGCGCGCTCGGCTCCGAAGGAGGCCTCGAGCAGCCCCATCGCGGTCTCCTTGCCGCCGCGCTTCTGCAGACGGCCGCTCTGGGTCATGCGGTGGAACTCGGTCATCGTGCGGTCGACCACGGTGTCGTCGACGCGGCGCATCCGGACGATCTCGGCGGAGATCTCCTCGGCTTCGAGCTCGGTGAACTGCTTCATCACCTCGGCGGCGCGGTCGGTCTCCATCTGCATGAGGATGAGCGCGACCTTCTGCGACCCGGTCAGGGGACGGTCGACGCCGCCGGACGAGCCGGGGCCGCCGAGACCGCCGCCGCTCGGGCTGAGGGCGCTCACACCGACGCCCGGTCGTCGAGGAGCCCGCGGAGGAGGTCGGCCGTGCGCTTCGGGTCGCGTTCGGCCAGGGACTGGATGTCCTGGCGGCGGCGCTCGGCGCTGATGTCCTCGGTGGTGAGGAGCTCGGTCGGGGCGTCCTCGACGGGGAGCGTCGGCAGTGCGACGGTCGGGGCGTCGCCGGCGCGGAGTGCGTCGGGCTCGTCGACCGCGAGCGGCAGCTGGAACGTCTCCCCCGCGAACGCGTCGAGTTCGCCGAGGTCGACCGCCTCGCGCTCCTGGCGCCGGGCACGTCGGGCGATCACCCACATGATCGCGATGAGGGCGAGCAGGCTGCCGATGACGATGCCGGCGGTCCGGATCGTCGCCCAGAGCGAGGCCTGCTGGTCGGCCTGCTGCTGCGCCTTGAGCGCGGCAGCGGCCTGGGAGGCGGCGGTCGTGTCGAAGTCCATCATCGCCACGGCGACCTTGTCCCCGCGGTTCGAGTCGACGCCGGCGGCCCGGGACACGAGGTCGTTGATGCTCTGCAGGTTCGCGTTCTGCACGCTCGCGGCCTTCGAGTTCAGCGCGACGGAGATCGACTGGTTCTCCAGCGCCCCGGCCGGGATCTGCGTCGTCTCGGTCGTGTGGTCGACAGCGTTGTTCTTCGTCGCGGACTCGTTCTTGTAGTCGTTGCCGGTGCCGCTGCTCGCGGTGCCGTTCGGGACCGCGATGTTGTCCGGGCCGAGGACGCCGGTGGCCCCGGCACCGCCCGTTCCCGAGCCGGCACCGTACTGCTCGGTCGTGCTCGACTCGTTGAGGGCGACCGGGCCGCTCGTCGGCGCCGCGAACGACTCCGAGGTCTTCGTGCCGGTGTTCTGGTTCATCGTGGCGGACACGACGACGGTCGCGTTGCCCGCGCCGAGGGTCGTGTCGAGGAGGTCCTGGATCTTCTTGCTCGTCGCCTGGTCGTAGTCGGCCGCCTGGTCGGTCCCGCTGCCGGCGGCGCCCGTGCCCACGGCCGAGAGGGTCTGCCCCTTCGAGTCGACGACGGACACGTCGGTCGGCTGCATGCCCTCGACCGCGGCGCTCGTCAGGTGCACGATCGCCTGCACCTGGTCGGAGCTGAGCTGCGCGCCGTTCTTCGTGGCGATGAACACCGACGCGGTCGGGTCCTTCTCCTCGGACACGAACACGGTCTTCTCCGGGATCGCGAGCTGCACGGACGCGGTCTGCACGCCGTCCATCGCCTGGATCGTCTTCGCGAGCTCGCCCTCGATCGCGCGCTTGTAGGTGACGTTCTGCTGGAACTCGGAGCTCGTCACGCCCATCTGGTCGAGGAGCGAGTAGCCGCCCTCGTTCGACGAGGGCAGGCCGTTCGCCGCGGCTTTGAGGCGCTCGGAGTACACGGAGCCCTGCGGGACGAGGATCGTCGCACCGCCGTCGGTGAGCTGGTAGGGGACGCCGTCGGTGGTGAGCTGGTCGGTGACGCTCGCGGCGTCCGCGGCTGCGAGGCCGGTGAAGAGCGGCGCGTAGGACGCCTTGCCGAGCCAGCTGGCGAGGGCGATGCCGCCGAGCACGAGCGCGGCGACGACGAGGATCGCGATGGTGCGCTGGGCGGCGCTGAACCCCTTGACGTAGGCGGCGAGGCGCGCCCAGACGTTCTTGACGGCGACGGGCATCACGCCTGCATCCTCATGATCTCGTTGAAGGCGTCGACGCCCTTGTTGCGGACCGCGGCGACGAGCTCGAGCGTGACCTGCGCGCGGGTGGCGGCGATGGTGGCGTCGTGGATGTCGTCGAGGTTGCCGGTGACGGCCTTGAGCGCGAGCGTCTTCGAGTCGCTCTGCAGCTGCTGGAGGCCGTCGACCGCGTTCCCGAGGCTCGCGGCGAAGCCGTCGCCGGACGTGCCGGTCGCGGCGCTCGTCCCGACCCCGGTCGCGCCGACGGCACCGGCGCCGGTCGCGGCGTCGGTCGCGCCGGCGAAGGCACGGGTCATCGCGTTGGTGGTCACACCGTTCACGGCGTCGATGGGCATCAGTTCTTCCCGATCTGCAGTGCCGCCTCGTAGGCGGTCTTGGCACGGTCGACCACGGCGGCGTTCGCCTGGTAGCCGCGCTGGGCCATGATGAGGTCCGCCATCTGCGTGCCGAGGTCGATGTCCGGCATGCGGACGTAGCCCTCCGCGTTCGCGAGCGGGTTGTCCGGGTCGTACGTCACCCGGCCGGCGGCACTGCCGAACGCGGCGCCCTTGACGTAGGCGCCGGAGACACCGGCACCCTCCTGGACCTCGACGTAGCGGGCCTGGAACGCGGAGTCGTCCATCGAGCGGACGGTGTTGACGTTCGCGATGTTGTCCGAGATCGCGTCGAGCCACTTCCGGTGCACGGTCATGCCGGTGCTCGCGATGCCGATCGCGTCGAACGTGGTCACGAGTTCGTCCGCATCGCCGCACGGACGCTGGTGAGCTCGGAGTTCATCGCCTGCGTCGCGAACTGGTAGCGGAGCACCGTGTCGACGTTCGAGAGGGTCTCCTCGTCGAGGTTCACGTTGTTGCCGTTGGTGTTCGTCGGCTCGAGGCTGCGCGCCACCGTGGGGGTCGTCGCACCGTTCCGGTCGACGATCGACTTCGCCAGGGCGTCCTCGAACTGCACCTTCTCGGCGTGGTAGTTCGGCGTGTTGATGTTCGCGACGTTGTTCGCGATCACCCGCTGGCGCATCGACAGGCCGTCGAGGGCACTCTGCAGTGCGGCGCTCGTCACGGAATCGAACACAGTTGGACCGTCCCCTCGGTCGACGCGCGTCCCCTGACGTCGTCGATGTGCGGTGGCCGATCCGTGGCCGGTTGGGCGAGCGATCCCTGCTCGTACGGGCCTGTCGGCCGCCGTGCGCGAGGGCGTTAGCCGTCGCCCCGAACGGGGGGCGGGGCAGCGCGGTTCACGAAACGCGCGCGTTCCGACGTGCCGCGCGTCGATCGACACGTGCGACGTCGGAACGCGCGCGTTTGGTGGGGCGTGGGGCGCGCGTTCCGTCGAGAGGGGAAGCGCTACGCGGAGGCGTCGAGGTACACGGCGCCGCGCGGCTCGCGCGTCGCGTCGACGGCGCGCAGGGCTCCGAGGTGCTCCAGGACCGCAGCACGCTCGGCCTCCAGGGCACTCGCCCGGTCCCGCTGCGCGGCCAACAGCCGGGAGGCACGACCCACCAGGTCGCGCGGCACCGGTCCCAGCCCCGTCGGCTCGGTCCACGCCACCGTCACCGACTCGGCATCGGGTCCGGTCGCCGACCCGGCCACCTGCGCGGCGAGGTCCTGCTCCAGGGAGGTGAGCAGTGCCTCCCAGCCGGCCCGGAGGGCGCCGTCGTCAGGCGACACCGAGCGCCCCGCCCGCCGCGTGTCCGACGACCGGTGCGGCGGACGCCGCAGGCAGCGACGCCGCGGCGTCGTGCCAGGCCTGCCGGAGCGGCTCGAGGATGCGGATGCAGTCGCGCGTCGCCTGGACGTCACGGTGCACGTTCGCCGTGATGAGCGAGGTGCTCGCGTAGTTGTAGATCGCCAGGAGACCCTCGCCGCCGTCCCACGCGTCGATGCGCAGGGTGGAGGAGAGTTCGCCGACGATGGCCTGCGCGTGCAGGAGCTGCTCGCGCGCGGCCTCCCAGTCGGAGCCGGTCTGCGCGGCCTCAGCGCGGTGCAGGTCGAGCAGGAGCCGGTCGTACAGCATCGTCACGAGCTGGGCCGGCGTCGCGGAGAGCACGGCTTCGTTCGTGTACTGCGCGCGACGCTGGTCGGTCACGGTCCGGGGCTGCGCGGCCTGCCGGAAGGCGGCGCTCTGGAGGTCGAAGGTCATGGTCGTTCCCGTCAGGAGCTCGAGCTCGACAGTCCGGAGAGCTGGCCGGCGAGCCAACTCGACTGGGACTGGAGCTTGCTGAGGCTGGTCTCGAGCGCCGCGTACTGCGTCTGCAGGGTCGCACGGCGCATGGTCAGGCGGTCGGTCCAGCTGTCGATCTGGGTGGTGAGGTCCTTCACGACCGACTGCTGACCGGAGATCGTCGAGGTGATCGAGCCGTCGTACTTGTCGGACGCCGCCGTCGCGGCCGCGCCCACCGTGGCCGCGATCCCGGACAGCATCGCCTGGGTGCCTGCGGGGTCCGCGGCGAGGGCCTTCTGGAAGGCGTCGGCGTCGAACGTGAAGTCGCCGTCCTTCGTCACGACGATGCCGATCGACGAGGGGGACTTCCCGTTCACCGGGGCGGACATCGCCGAGCTGAGGGCCTGCACGGCCGAGCGGGTCGTCGCGTCTCCCAGCAGGACGCCCGCGGTCGTCGTCGTCGTGCCGGTGGTCGGGCTGGTCGTGCTCGTGACGGTCGTGTTCGAGCCGTAGTAGTTCGTGACGGCGTTGAGCGCGTCGACGAGGCCCGACGCGACAGCCTGGGCCTTCGTGGTGTCCTGCGCGACGGTCACCGTGACGGGGTCGCTCGTCACCTGACTGACGGTGACGCTGAGGCCCGGCAGCAGGTCGGTGAACGTGTTCGAGGCACTCGTGACGGTCTGCGCCGCGGCGGTCCCCGCCCACAGGGTGACGCTCGCGTCCTTCGCGGGCGTGACGACGGCTGCTCCGGTCCCGGCGAGCACGTCCGTAGCGGTCCCGGCGTCGACGTCGGCACCGGACCCGCGGTACACGCTGAACGCGCCTGCCGCACCGGTCGTCGACGCGGTGAACTGGAGGCGGTACAGCTTCGTCCCGTCGGCGGCGGCGCCGGCGGCGACCTTCGTCGCCGTGACGCCCGCGCCGGACTTGTTCACCGCTGACACGGTGTCGTCGAGTGAACCCGACGCCGGGGTGACGGTGGTCTTCGTGCCGTCGGAGCCGACGATCGTCAGCGGGCCCGCGTCCGCCGACCACGTCGACATCGCGGCAGTGACCCCGACCTGCGCGGTCGCGGTGGAGCCGACGGTGAACGACACGGAGCCGGCCGAGGCGCCAGTGCCGGTCGTCGTGGTGACCGACGGCGTCGAGGACGTGGCGGCGAAGACGTCGAGCGAGGTGGCCTTCGCGGCGTCGGACGCCTTGGTGGCCAGGGTCTGGACGAGCCCGTTGATCGTCTGCAGTGACGAGATGAACGAGTTGGTCGACGTGACCTTGTTCTTGAGCAGCGTCTGCGGGACCTGCTCGATCGACATCAGTGAGTTGATGAGGTCGGTGGTCTTGAGGCCACTGACCAGGCCGTCGATCGCGAGCGACGACGCCGAGGACACGGACGACACGTGCGCTCCTTCCGACGGACTCGTACGGGACTCAGAGGGGGTGCGACGTCCACCGGCATGCCTGAACGCTGCCGGTGGACGCCGCGGGGTTCACTAGCGGAGCAGCGAGAGCACACCCTGCGTGCTCTGGTTCGCCTGGGCGAGCATCGAGGTGCCGGCCTGGCTGAGGATGTTGTCGCGCGTGTACTTGACCATCTCCTGTGCCATGTCGACGTCGGTGATGCGGGAGCCCGCCGCGGTGAGGTTCTCCTTGGCCACGTTCGTCACGTTGATGGCGTGGTCGAAGCGGTTCTGGACGGCACCGATGTTCGAACGAGCGGCCGACACGTACTCGATCTGCGTGTCGATCTCCTTGATGGAATCCTGAGCCTCCGTCGCGCTGGTGAACTTCAGCCCGTTGACTGCAGTCGCAACGTCAGTGACGCTCGCCTTCGACAGGTCGACCTGGATCTGGCTCGCGGCGTCGCCGTTCGCGCCGACCTGGAAGTTCAGCAGCCCGTCGGCTGCCGGGCCGGCCTTGCCGTCCAGCAGCTTGATGCCGTTGAAGTTCGTCGAATCGGCGATCCGGCCGAGTTCGGCACCCAGCTGGGTGACCTCGGTCTGGATCGCCGTGCGCGACGCGTCGTTGTTCGAGTCGTTGCCCGCCTGCACGGCGAGGTCACGGACGCGCTGGAGGATGGCGTGCGTCTCGGTGAGACCGCCTTCCGCCGTCTGCACGACCGAGATGCCGTCCTGGGCGTTGCGGGCGGCGACCGTGAGGCCACCGACCTGGGACTTCAGCCCCTCGGAGATCGACAGACCGGCAGCGTCGTCGGCAGCACGGTTGATGCGGAGACCCGACGAGAGCTTCTCGAGGGACTTCGACAGGTCGTTCTGCGTCGCGTTGAGGTTCCGGTACGTGTTGAGTGCCGAGAGGTTGGTGTTGATGGACATACCCATGGTGGTTTCCTCCGTGAATCCTTGGGTTCGGTGCCTGCCCGTCCATGGGCTGACACGGGTGACTCTCGGCCGGCGGCGTCGAGTCGTTAGTGCCCGTTGCGGAAAAGTTCCGCAACGGGACGGCTACCCCGCCGCGGGCACCGGCGCCGCGGCGGCGTCGTGCACGGCGCGGGCCACCCCGGCGGCGGCGTTCGCGGCCACCTTCGCGAGGTAGGCGCTGCGGCGGGCGGCGGTGGTCCGGGACGCGGGCTCGGGCGTGGCCCCGCCGTCCCCGTAGTGCGTGGCGAGTCCGTCGCGGAGCAGGCGCATCGCTTCGGAGCGTTGCTGCGACACCGCGGAGTGCGTGATCCCGAGCTCGGCGGCGACGTCCGTGACGGACCGGTCGCCGAAGTAGACCTGCTCGACGATGAAGCGCATCCGCTCCGGGAGCGCCTCGACCGCGGCGCGGAGGTACCGGCGCTTCTCGGTCTCGAGGAGGTCGTCGCCCGGCAGCGCGATGTCCGCGGCGACGACGTCGTGCACGGTCTCGTCGATGGCGGTGACGGTGCGGCCGGCGTCGCTCATGGCGTCCGCGGCGGTCTGGCGGTCGACACCCATCGCGTCGGCGATCTCCTGCACTCCGACGGAGCGGCCGAGCCGGGCGGACAGCGCCTCCTGCGTGGCGAGGGTCTCGCGGATGCGCTTCCGGGTGCCGCGGGAGGCCCAGTCGGCGGAACGCATGTCGTCGGCGATCGCCCCGGTGATGCGGGTGCGGGCGTACGCACCGAACGGCACGCCGAGGGTCGGGTCGAACGCGTCGGCGGCGGCGACGAGGGCGAGGGAACCGACGGCGGCGAGGTCGTCCCGGTCGAGGTGGGTGGCGCGTGCTCGGACGTCGGCGACGATGTAGCCGACGAGCGGGAGGTGCTCGACGATCATCGTGTTGCGTTCGGTGCGGTCCATGCTGCTGATCCCCTGATCGACCTGAAGCCCGTCCGTGGGTCGCCCGTCGGTGGGCACGACGGACACCGGCCTCGGCAGGCCGGAACGTACGTCGAAGACCGCCCGGGTCCCTCCGGGCGAGCACCTCCGCGTCCCTGCGACGCGTGCCGGGTCTGTCCCCCGGGGTGCGTTCTGAATGTATCGGCTGGGAAGGCTCTGAACAGGCCCTCATCCGTACCCAGTGCGGGGGTGACCCCCGTCGATCCGGGTCGGCATTTGGGAGGACACGAGGCCCGGGACAGCCGGTTCTGTCCCCCGATCGCGGTCCGGACGGGAGGCCCGGGGTACGCCCGCCCCGCCGGTCGCGCCGCGTCGCGTCCCGTCGGGTCTGCACGCACGTCAGCGCACGGCGCTTACGTCACCACCTCGCGGACCGATAGTCCACGGTGTCCGCAGGATGACGGACCGAACCACCACCCGGGAGGAGCTGATGAGCGTGAACGACCTGTCCGCCGTACTGTGGCGCGAACGCGAACTGCTCGAACTGCTCACGTTCAAGCTCGAGGAGGAGCAGCTGCTCCTCGCCGCCGGACGCTCCCGCTGGGTGTCGCACGCCAGCCGTGAGGTCGAGCAGGTGCTCGAACGACTCCGCAGCACGGGGCTCGAGCGGGCCGCGTCGAGCGCCGAGGTCGCCGAGGAGTGGGGCGTCGCAGCCGATGCTCCCCTGCGTGACGTCGTCGCCGCCGCCCCGAACGGCCCCTGGGGCGAGATCCTCGGCGCGCACCTCACCGCGATGGTCGAGCTGACGACGCAGATCGGTGCGCTCCGCGACGAGAACGACCGCTTCCTCCGTGCCGCGGCCCACGCGACCGAGGAGACCCTGGCCGGCACCGTGGGTGCCCCGGCCACCTACGACGCCACCGGCACGAGTGGCTCCGGCGCCGACGGGGCGCGCCTGTTCGAGGGGAACCTGTAGTCGTGGTCAGCACCTTCGGCTCCCTCGCGACGGCGTACTCCGGCCTGGCCGCCGCCCGCGCCGGCATCGACGTCACCGGGCAGAACATCGCGAACGCCGGGACCGCCGGGTACACCCGGCAGCGGGTGACCCAGTCGTCGATCCCCGCCGCCCAGACCGGGTTCATGCGCGGCACGGCGGCCCTCGCCGGGCAGGGCGTCTCGGTCGACGGCATCGCCCGGCTCGGGTCCCTGACGCTCGACGCCGGAGTCCGGGTCGCCGCGGGGTCCTCCGCGTACGCCGACGCCCGCGCCACCGCGCTGAGCGCCCTCGAGACCGGCCTGCAGGAGCCCGGCAAGGACGGCCTCTCCGCCAAGCTCGACGCGTTCTGGTCGGCGTGGGGCCAGGTCGCGGCACACCCCGACGACCCCGGTGCCGCGAGCACGCTCCTCGGTGCCGCGAACACCGTCGCGTCGACGCTGTCGAGCGGTTCAAAGGCGCTCGACCAGCAGTGGTCGCAGGTCCGCACGACCGTCACCGCCCAGGTGACGCAGCTGAACGACGCCGCGAAGCAGGTCGCCGACCTGAACGGGCAGATCCGGTCCGCGCTCGCCGCGGGCGGCAACGCGAACGAACTGCTCGACCAGCGCGACCAGCTCACCGAGCAGATCGCGACCCTGGCCGGCGGGACCGTCCGGACGAACGCGGACGGCACGGCCGACGTGCTCATCGGCGGGAACCCGATCGTGCAGGGCACCGACGCGCGCTCCCTCGCCCTCGGCGGCGCGACGGCACTGCGCGACGGCGCCCCGGTGACCCTGACCTGGACCTCGGGGCAGGCCGGCGCGGTGTCGCTGTCCGGCGGGTCGATCGGCGGCGCGCTGTCGCTCCTGGCCCCCGCGGACGCCCAGGGCACCGGCGGCGCGCTCGCACAGGCGTCTGCCTCGTACGACGCTGTGGCGACGAAGCTCGCGGCCGTCGTGAACGCGGTGCACGAGACCGGCTCCACGGCGGACGGCACCACGGGCCACGCCTTCTTCGCCGTCGCGACCGGGGTGCCAGCAGCACAGGGGCTGTCCGTCGTCCCCACGGACGCGAGCGGTTTGGCGACGCGGAACGCGGCGGGGGAACTCGACGACTCGTTCGCCGACGCGCTCGCGCGACTCGGGGCGGCCTCCGACGGCCCGGACGCTGCCTGGGCGACCTTCGTGACGGGGGTGGGCAGTGCCTCCCGGTCGGCCGCCTCGGAATCGACGCTCACCGGCCTCGCGCTGACCAGCGCGCGCACCCAGCAGCAGTCGGGTGCCGGCGTCGACCTCGACGAGGAGAACGTCAACCTGCTGAGCTACCAGCACGCGTACCAGGGCGCCGCGCGCGTCCTGACCGCCGTCGACGAGATGCTCGACACCATCATCAACCGCGTCGGCCTCGTCGGCAGGAGCTGAACATGATCACCCGGGTGACCACCCAGATGTCGATGGCCGCGGCCAGTGCGCGCCTGCAGGCCGGCGCCGCGAAGGTCGCGCAGCTCACCGACCAGGCGACCTCGCTGAAGAACATCTCGCGGCCGTCCGACGACCCGGTCGGCACCGGCACGTCGATGCAGGTCCGCAAGGAGCAGTCCGCGAACGCGCAGTACGCCCGGAACGCGGACGACGCCGTCGGCTGGCTCGCGACGACCGACAGCACCCTGACCTCGGTGTACTCGGTGCTCACGAACGTGCGCGACCTCACCGTGCAGGCCGCGAACTCCGGCACCATGAGCGACACCGACCGCGATGCCTTCATCACCGAGTTCCGGGCGCTGAAGTCCGACCTCGAGGCCCGTGCGAACACGACGTACGGCACCAGGAACGTGTTCGCGGGTTCGTCGACCGCCGCCGCCGCGTACGACCCGGCCACCGGCTTCGCCGCCTCGGGCACCACCGTCTCGCGGCGCGTCGGTGACGCCGAGTCCGTCCGGGTCGACACCCCCGGCGCGGCCGTGTTCGGCAGCGGGACCGGCTCGGTGTTCTCGGTGATCGACTCGATCGTGTCCGACCTGCAGAACGGCGTGAACGTGAACCCGAGGCTGAACGAGGTGGACGGCGCGATCGACACCGTGCGTGGTGCGCAGGCCGACGTCGGTGTCCGTCACGCCGCTGCGTTGACCGCGCAGAACACGCTGAAGACCGCGTCCGTCGCGCTCGAGGGGCGCCGGTCGGACGTCGAGGACAAGGACCTCGCGAAGGCCGTCCTCGACCTCCAGGTGCAGCAGACCAACTACCAGGCAGCACTCGCCGTGACCGCGAAGGTGCTGCAGCCGACCCTGATGGACTACCTCCGATGAGCATCGACCTGACGTTCCCCGTCCCGCCGTTCGGCCTGACCGGCTCCGCCTTCACGCTGACCCCGGTCGACGGCTCCGAGGGGCTGTTCACCCTGGTCGGGGACGGTTCGCGCCTGTTCCTGCTCGACGCCGCGGTGCACCTGCCCGCGTACGAGCCCGTGCTCTCCACCGCACAGGTCGACGTGCTCGGGCTCACCGCGCCCGAGGACGCCATGCTCCTCGTCGTCGCGAACCCGGCAGCAGAGGGCACCACGGTGAACCTGCTCGCCCCCGTCGTCGTGAACGCCCGGACCTCGGTCGGCGCCCAGCTCATCCTCGAGGACCAGGACTTCCCGCTGCGCGCGGAGCTCGCCCGCCGCTAGGGCGCGGCGGGTCGGGTCGGGGGCCGGGCGGTCGGGTCGGGCGGATCGGGGGCCGGGCGGTCGGGTCCACGAAACGCGCGCGTTTCGACGTCCCGCGCGTCGTTCGACGTGTGGGACGTCGGAACTTGCACCCGCATCCGATGCACGTGCATGGGGCGACGAAGCACGTGTCGATCGACACGCGTGTTGTCGCACTCGGTCTCGTGCGAACGCGGTACATCTCCTGCACAGGAGCCGGTCGAACGACAGTCGTCCACGGTTGTTGCCGCTCGGGTCCGAGGACGCGCGGGTCCACGACATCGTCGGCGCATGCAACGAGCACTGGACGTCGAACTGATCCGCACACGGGGTCTGCCGAGCGCTGAACGGCGTGCCGTGGAACGATCGGCGATGCGCGGGCTCCTGCAACGAGTACGGCCGGGCGTCCTGGTGCGAGCGGGTGCACTCGACGGTCTGTGGCCGGAAGAGCGTCACCTCGTCGTCATCCGGGCAAACGCGCCGTTCATCGACGAGCGGGCCGTGGTGTCACACGAGTCCGCGTGCGCGCTCCTGGGAATCCCGGTCGTCGGCGACTGGCCGGCCCGGGTGCACCTCGCCGACGCCACGACCGGCACGACCCGTGTCTCCGCCCACTTCGTCCGTCACGGAGTCCGACGACGTCCGGTCGCAACCGTCCTGGATGCCCTGGGACTCTGGACGTCCGATGGCGCACGAACCGCGGTCGACATCGCGGCCCGCCGATCGGCGGTCATCGCTCTACCGATCGTCGACCACGTGCTCCGTGTCGGCCTGGCGACGCCACAGGCACTCGGCCGCGAGGTCGGGCGACTCGAGATCGGAGCGACCAAGGCGCAGAGCGTCGTCGAGATGGGGTCGGCGCTGTCCGGTTCGCCCGCCGAGTCGCTGTGCCGCGTCCGCTTCCGGCAGCTCGGCACGCCGGAGCCGATCCAGCAGCACGAGTTCCGCCGTCCTGGTGAACCTCCGGCGATCGTCGACTTCTGGTTCCCCGAGCAGGGCGTGGTGGTCGAGGTCGACGGGCGCGGGAAGTACGAGGAACCGGCGATGCTCGACGGGCGATCGACGGCCGAGGCGCACTGGCGGGAGAAGCGTCGCGAGGACTTCGTGCGGTCCTTCCCGGAGGTCCGCTTCGTCCTCCGGCTCTCCTGGCAGGACCTCGCGCACCCCGAGCGGGTCCGTGCCGCACTCCGCCGAGCGGGTGTGCCGTGCCGGTGACCGTGGGGACCGCTCCCACCCCCGCGGCGTACGGTCTGCTCCATGGCCCGACAGCAGAAGGACCAGGCGATCATCCCGATGCCGGTCGCCCCGGTCGAAACCCCCGCACCCGATGCCGACGGCAAGCGTCTGGACACCGGCACCGGCTGGGTGAAGTGGCTGGACCGGGTGCTCAGCGTGCAGCGCCCCATCGTCGTGGCACACGTCAACCGGCTCCGTCGCCGCCACCCGGCCGCCAGCCCTGCGGAGATCATCCAGATCCTCGAGCGGCAGTACCTCACGGCGGTCACGTCGGGCGGTGCGGCGGTCGGTGCGAGTGCCGTCATCCCGGGTGTCGGCATGGCTGCCGCGCTGGGGTTGAGCGGTGCGGAGACGGTCGGCTTCCTCGAGACCACCGCGCTGTTCGCGCAGTCGGTGACCGAGGTGCACGGGATCGCGCTGGACGATCCGGAGCGAGCACGCACGCTCGTGATGGCGCTCATCCTCGGTACCCCGGGGACGCAGCTCATCAAGCAGCTCGCGGGACAGGCGGCCGGGGGCCAGGCGCGGACGGCGTTCTGGGGCGAGATGGTGACGGCCTCGCTGCCGAAGCAGGTGGTGTCCGGCATCGGCGGTCAGGTCCGCGACCAGTTCGTCCGACGCTTCGCGGCTCGGCAGGGGTCGACGATCGTCGGACGCGCCCTGCCGTTCGGGATCGGTGCTGCGGTGGGCGGGCTCGGCAACCACGCGCTCGGGCGCAAGGTGGTGAACGCCTCGCGGACCGGCTTCGGGACGCCCCCGGCGCAGTTCCCGATCGTGCTCGACGCCAAGCCGACCCGCGCGGCGAAGGAGCGTCGCGAGCCGACGTCCGAGGGCCGGAAGGCGCTCCCCTGGCGACGTCGCAAGGCGGACGAGGACCTCTGGGCGGAGACACCCGACCCGGGTCCGGTCGACCAGCGCTGAGCCGAGACCGGCCCGGCCGACCGACCGACACCGGCCCGGCCGACCGGCACCGAACCGGCGCCGAACCAGCACCGGATCAGCGCCGAGCCGACACCGACCAGCGCCCGGCCGAGCCGAGCCCAGCTCCGCAGTCCGGCGACCCCTCAGCCTCGGCGCACCGGCGTCGTCACGACCTGCCCTGCGTGCGCGAAGCCACCGCCGAAACCGAACAACAGCGCCGGCACCCTTTCGGGCAGTTCGCCGCGCGACCACGCCTTCGACAGCCCCAGTGGCACGCTCGCCGCCGACGTGTTGCCCGACTCGACGACGTCACGGACGACGTAGCTCGGGGATCCGCCCAGTGCCTCGACGAGGGGCTCGATGATCCGCAGGTTCGCCTGGTGGAACGCGAAGACCTCGATGTCGTCGATCGTCAGCCCGGCAGCGGCGACGACGGCGCGCGCGTGGTCGGCCGCCTCCGTGATGGCCCACCGGTAGATCGAGCGGCCCTCCTGGGAGAACCGCGCGGGGTCGCCGGACACCCGCACGGCCTGCTGCAGGTGCGGCACGCTCCCCCACGAGACCGGCCCGATCTGTGGCTCGTCGGAGACCCCGACCACCGCTGCCCCGGCTCCGTCGCCCACGAGCACGCAGGTCGAGCGGTCGGTCCAGTCGACGATGCCCGAGAGCTTCTCGGACCCGATCACGAGCGCGGTGTCGGCGGATCCGGTGCGCACAGCCTGGTCGGCGATGCCCATCGCGTACTCGAACCCGCTGCACGCGGTGTTGATGTCGATCGGCGCTGCCCGCGCGGACAGTCCGAGTTCCGCGACGACCCGTCCGGCGGTGTACGGCGCGCGGTCCTCGTGCGTGGTGGAAGCCACGACGACGAGCCCGACGTCGGACGGATCGACCCCCGAATCGGCGAGGGCCGCACGCCCGGCCTCGACCGCCATCGTGGTGACGGTGTCGCCCGGCCCGGCGATGCGGCGCGTCTTGATGCCGGTGCGGGTGGTGATCCACTCGTCGTTCGTGTCGACCATCGTCGAGAGCTCGTCGTTGGTCAGGATGCGCGAGGGCTGGTGGTGGCCGAACCCGATGATCCGGCTGCCTCGGAGTGCGGGGATGTTCACCCGCGGCACGCTACTCCCACCGACGACCGATGCATGCCCGCGTACGCATGCTCCCCGCACGGTGCGGACGCGAGCGACGAGAGCTCGCAACCGGTACCGCCAGGGCCTGGCTCACCCAGCGCACCCCGCGTAGACCGGCTCCATGGACTACACACACCTCGGACGGACAGGGCTGTCGGTGTCGCGAGCGGTGCTCGGGACGATGAACTTCGGACCGGAGACCAGCGAGGACGACTCGCACGCCATCATGGACCGCGCACACGAGCTCGGCGTGAACTTCTTCGACACCGCGAACGGCTACGGCGGCTCGGTGGGCAAGGGCGCGACGGAGGAGATCATCGGCCGTTGGTTCGCGAAGGGCGGCGGTCGGCGCGAGAAGACCGTGCTCGCCACCAAGGTCTACGGCGACATGATCGACTGGCCGAACGGCGGGAAGCTCAGCGCCTACAACATCCGTCAGGCGCTCGACGCGAGCCTCCGGCGCCTCCAGACCGACCACATCGACCTCTACCAGTTCCACCACGTCGACCGCGCGACTCCGTGGGACGAGATCTGGCAGGCCCTCGAGGTCGCCGTCGCCCAGGGCAAGGTGCTCTACGTCGGCTCCTCGAACTTCGCCGGCTGGCACATCGCCCAGGCGCAGGAGGCCGCGGCCCGCCGGAACTTCCTCGGCCTCGTCAGCGAGCAGTCGATCTACAACCTGGTCGTCCGCGACGTCGAGCGCGACGTGCTGCCCGCCGCGGAGCACTACGGACTGGGCGTCATCCCGTGGTCGCCGTTGCAGGGCGGACTCCTCGGCGGTGTGATCGAGAAGACCGAGAACGGCTCACGCCGGCTGTCCGGGCGCAGCGCCGAGTACGTCGAGGGCCACCACGACCAGCTGTCGGCCTACGAGGCCTTCGCGAAGGAACTCGGCCACACGCCGGGCGAGCTCGCGCTGGCGTGGCTGCTGCACCAGCCGGCCGTCACCGCGCCGATCACCGGGCCGCGCACGATGGAGCAGTGGGAGTCCGCGGTCCGCGCGGTCGACATCCGCCTCGACGACGCCGCGCTCGCGCGCCTCGACGAGATCTTCCCGGGGCACAAGACCTCCCCGGAGGACTACGCCTGGTGACCCGACCCGCCTGATCGGCGGTCACCCGATCCACGGATCCGGCGCCGCCCGCCGGTCAGACCCGGTGATCGCCAGACCGGCCTGGAGGCACGTGGCGCGCCCGTCTCGACGGCTCGCCACGTGCCTCCATGCCGTCCGCGCCCACCACGTCGACCGCGCCCCACGGACGCTGCCCGCGTCGATGGCGGCCCGCAGACGCTCGCCGCGCCCACCACGCCCACCGCGCCCTGCACTCCGCCCGCGGCGCCGACGCCCCGCACGCGCCATCCGTGCCGACCGCCGCCCGCACACGCTGCGTCGGCGCCCCCGCACGCGCCACCCGCACCGACCGCGCCCCGCGGACGCCGACCGCGCCGTCAGAGCGCCGCGACCTCCTCCTCGCTCAACCCGAGCCAGCGCAGGTAGGCGTCGATGCTCCCCCAGCGCGCCTCGATCCGCTCCAGCACGGCCTGCATGATCTCCGGCACGCACCGCTGCGCGACCGCGGTCGCCTCCGGGTCCTCGCTCGCCGCCCGCTCGGCAGCGAACCGTTCCACGAGCCCGGCCGCGCTGGCCGCGTAGTCCTCCGCGGCCGTGGCGATCGACGCACCCCAGTGCCGTGCCAGCAGTGCCGCGATGATGCCCGTGCGGTCCTTCCCCGCCGAGCAGCACACGAGCACGTCGCCCCGCGTCCCGGCCACGGCCCGGAGTGCGGCGGCGATCCCGGCAGCGTGGCGCTCGGTCCAGTCGGTGTACTGGTCCTCCAACGCGACCGCAGCGGCACCGGACTCGGGCACGGACGGGTCGAACATCGGCACCTGCCGGTAGCCGGTCGACTCCCGGAGGGGGTGCGGGACGCGCGCGACCTCGTCCTCGCGGCGCAGGTCCACCACGAGTGCGAGGTCCGCTGGGTACGCCGCCGGCGACACGGGCTCGGTGTTCGCGCGGTGGACGGTGCGGGCGCGGTCTGCCTGCAGGTCGGGGCCGCCGACGGGCCGGAGGTTGGTGAGCGTGGACGTCGTCGTCATGCCCCCACCCTGCCAGGGACGGCGACGACGCCGACACCCACGGCGAGCCCGACGACGACCGCACACGACGACGGGCCCCGCGCCTGCTGTGTGCGCGGGGCCCGTCGGACGGGGCGGAGAGAGCCGGAGCTACCGGACGGAGACCGGGGTCTCGTCGCGCTCCTCGTAGAGGACGTAGCCCTCTTCACCGTGGACCGCGGTGTCGATGCCGGCGACCTCGTCCTCGGTCTTCACGCGGAAGCCGATGGTCTTCTCGATGATCCAACCGATCGCGAAGGCCAGGACGAAGGAGTACAGGCCGACGGCGCCGGCGGCGGCCGCCTGCTTGCCGAGCTGGACGAACGAGCCGGAGTAGATCAGGCCGGTGTCGTTGGCGAAGAAGCCGAGGAACAGCGTGCCGAAGATGCCGCCGACGAGGTGGACACCCACGACGTCGAGCGAGTCGTCGAAGCCGAGCTTGTACTTCCAGTCGATCGCGAAGCAGCAGACGATGCCGGCGAGGAACCCGAGGAGGATGCCCCAGCCCGGGGTGAGGGCGGCGCAGGCCGGGGTGATCGCGACGAGACCGGTGACGGCACCAGAGGCGGCACCGACGGACGTGGCCTTGCCGTCCTTGAGCTTCTCGACGAGCAGCCAGCCGAGGATGGCGGCGGCCGGGGCGGCGAGCGTGTTCACCCAGGCGATCGCGGCGATGCCGTCCGCAGCGCCCTCGGAGCCGGCGTTGAAGCCGAACCAGCCGAACCAGAGGATCGCGGCACCGAGGAGCACGAAGGGCGGGTTGTGCGGCTTGTGCGCGCCCTTGGCGAAGCCGACGCGCTTGCCGAGCACGATCGCGAGGGCGAGCCCCGCGGCACCGGCGTTGATGTGCACCGCGGTGCCACCGGCGAAGTCGATGACGCCCCACGTGGCGGCCCAACCGGAGGTGAGGTTGAACACCCACGACGCGACCGGGAAGTACACGACGGTGACCCAGATGCCCGCGAAGAGCATCCAGGCGCCGAACTTGGCGCGGTCGGCGATGGCGCCGGAGATCAGGGCGACGGTGATGATCGCGAACGTGGCCTGGAAGCCGACGAACGCCATCGACGGGTACGCGGCGTTGATCGTGGAGGCCTTGGCCTCCTCGAACGCCTGGCCGAGGCCGATGAGGTTCCAGTCGATGCTGAAGAACCCGACGATGCCGCTGACCGCGGTGTGCGGACCGGTGTTCGCGAAGGCGATCGCGTAGCCGTACAGCACCCACAGGACGCTGACGAGCGCGATGGCTCCGAACGACATCATCATCATGCTGATGACGGACTTGGCCTTCACCAGACCGCCGTAGAAGAAGGCCAGGCCGGGTGTCATGAACAACACCAGCGCCGCCATGACCAACACGAAGGTCGTGTTGCCCTGATCAAGCATCTGTTCACCTCTCGATTGCACGAACGGCTCTTGGACCGCCTCGGGTGCTGTCGAGTTTGGCGAGGTGCTGTTTCACCGATGAGCACGATCTGTTTCGCGGATGTAACGCGACGTCGCGCCGTGTGAACGTTGTGTTTCGGCGGGCGGCGGGTCCCCGGCGACCGTCTGGACGGTCGCGCCACCAGGGCGGGCACCACCGGACGGGAGGCGCGGTGCGGGCCCGCCACGCGCCTCCCGGCCGTCGGGTGGTCGCCTCAGGCGGCGCGGGTCAGCGCGACCACGCGCGACGCCGCGCGGAGGTACTTCTTCCGGTACCCGCCGTCGAGCATCGTCTGCGGGTACACCGCGTCGAGCGGCGTGCCCGACGACACGATGCGCACCTGCGCGTCGTACAGCCGGTCGACGAGCGCGACCCAGCGGAGCGCGTCGGTCTGGTCCGTGAACGGCGTCGCATCGGTGAGGCCGACCGCGTCGAGCCCCTCGACCAGCGCGACGTACTTCGAGGGGTGCACGGTGCCGAGGTGGGCGACGACGTCCGCGAAGGCGTCGAGGGTGACGGCACCGGCGGGCAGTGCCGCGGCGACGTCGGACACCACCGCGGCGGACTCGTCGACGGCGCGACGGCGGTAGTCGAGCCCGTCGATGCGGAGTGTGTCGAACCGGTCGGACATCGCCTGGATCTCGCGGAGGAAGTCCTGTGCGGCGAAGCGACCCTCGCCGAGGGCTCCCGGCGGGGTGTTCGAGGTGGCGGCGAAGCGGGTGCCGGTCTCGGAGAGCTCCTTGATGAGCCGCGTCATCATCATCGTGTCGCCCGGGTCGTCGAGCTCGAACTCGTCGATGCACACGAGTGCCGTGCCGCGGAGGAGATCGACGGTGCCCTGGAACCCGAGCGCCCCGACGAGTGCGGTGTACTCGATGAACGTGCCGAAGGTCTTCCGCCCTGAGGCCGCGTGGTACGCCGCGGCGAGGAGGTGGGTCTTGCCGACACCGAACCCGCCGTCGAGGTACACGCCCGACTTGGCGGCTGCCTCCGGTGCGGCGCTCCGGCGCCGCCCGAACAGTCCCCGTCGCGGCGCTGCCCCGCCGCCGCCGGCCGTCACGAACGCCTCCACGGCATCCCGGACCGACGCCTGGGACGGGTAGTCGGGGTCCGGCCGGTACGACTCGAACGACGCGTCGGTGAACTGCGGCGGCGGGACGAGGGCCGCGGCCATCTGCTGCGGGGACACCTGCGGGTCGCGGTCGACGAGGTGGCTCGGCACCGAGGCGTGTTCAGGCAAGGACGGCCCTTCCGGGAAGCATGTCGTGCGGTGCAACGTTGCGGCTGGAGCACGGTCCGCACGCGTACCGTTGCCCACAGGCACCGAGGACCGATCCTAGTCCGGCGCCCGATCACCACCTGGAGGTAGCACGCCATGACCGCACCGGTCGACCCGTCCGAGAAGTTCGCCGCCTACGCCCACCCGGAGCGCCTCGTCTCCACCGAGTGGCTGCAGGAGCAGCTCGACGCCGGGGTCGGCGCTCCGGACCTGGTCGTCGTCGAGTCCGACGAGGACGTCCTGCTCTACGAGACCGGGCACGTCCCCGGCTCGGTGAAGATCGACTGGCACACGGACCTCAACGACCCGGTGCAGCGCGACTACATCGACGGCGAGGCCTTCGCCCGGCTGCTCGGTGGCAAGGGCATCGCGCGCGACACCACCGTTGTGGTCTACGGCGACAAGAACAACTGGTGGGCCGCGTACGCCCTCTGGGTCTTCACGCTCTTCGGCCACGAGGACGTCCGACTGCTCGACGGCGGTCGGGCGAAGTGGATCGCCGAGGACCGCGCCCTCACGACCGACCGCACCGAGGTCACCCCGGTCGAGTACCCGGTCGTCGAGCGGAGCGACGAGCAGGTCCGCGCCTTCAAGGAGGACGTGCTCGCCCACCTCGGCAAGCCGCTCATCGACGTCCGGAGCGCCCCGGAGTACTCGGGCGAGCGGACCACCGCGCCGGACTACCCGGAGGAGGGCGCGCTGCGCGGCGGACACGTCCCGACCGCGGTGAACATCCCGTGGGCGACCGCGGCCGCGCCCGACGGCACCTTCAAGGACCGTGCCGAGCTCGACGCGATCTACCGCGACGGTGCCGGCATCGGCGACGCCGACGAGGTCATCGCCTACTGCCGCATCGGGGAACGGTCGAGCCACACCTGGTTCGTCCTGCAGCACCTCCTCGGCTACGAGAACGTCCGCAACTACGACGGCTCGTGGACCGAGTGGGGCAGCGCCGTCCGCGTCCCGATCGTCCAGGGCTCCGAGCCGGGCGAGGCCCCGACCCGATGACCGACGACACCACGGCGCTGCCGGCGACGCTCGCGGAGATCCGGGACGACTTCCTCGAGCTCTCCCAGCAGGACCGGCTCCAGCTGCTCCTCGAGTTCTCCGACGAACTCCCGGCGCTGCCCGAGCGGCTGCAGGGCCACGAGGACGAGCTCGAGCGCGTCGAGGAGTGCCAGTCCCCCGTGTTCATCACGGTCACGGTCGGTGAGGACGGTGACGCCCCCGACGTCGTCCGGATGCACGCGACCGCACCGCGCGAGGCCCCGACCACCCGTGGCTTCGCGTCGATCCTCGCGCAGGGGCTGTCCGGCCTGACGGTCGACGAGGTCCTCGCCGTCCCGGCCGACTACCCGCTGACGATCGGGCTCTCCGAGGCGGTCAGCCCGCTGCGCATCCGCGGCATGGTCGGGATGCTCGGCCGGGTGCAGCGGCAGGTCCGCACGCTCGCCTCAGCCTGATCCCGCCCACCCTCGGACTGCAGGCGCGGTGCCAGCGTGCACCGCGCCTCCAGTCCGTCAGGTGGCCGTGTCTACGACGCGCGCGCCGCGCCCTGGTGCTGGACCACCTCGGTGAGCCACGCGAGGATGCGGGCGTCGAACCAGTCGGCGTCGTGGTTCCAGAGCTTGGTGTGCCGTGCAGTGTGCTGCACCTCGAGCCGGACGATGTCGGGTCGGACGCGCGCGAGGTCGTGGGACGCCGACGACGGGACGAAGCCGTCGTCGTCGGAGTGCAGCAGCAGGATCGGGACGTGGAGCTCGTCGGCGCGGGCGACCATGTCGAGCTCGCGCAGGTCCACGGGCTCGCGCAGTCCGGCGACCCGGTGCAGCACGGGCGCCCGGAGGAGCCACTGTGCGACCTTCCGCACGGTCTTCGGGAAGCGGAGCAGGCGGCTCTGCGACTTGAGGACCGCGTGCCAGTCGACCACCGGGGACTCGAGGACCACGCCGTCCACGAGGTGCGCCGACGACGACCGCAGGAGTGTCTGGAGCACGACCGCGCCGCCCATCGACCAGCCCATCAGGACCACGCTCGTCGCGCCCTCGCCGGCGACCCAGCGCAGGGCGGCGTCGATGTCCTCCCACTCGGTACTGCCGAGGCCGTACCGCCCGTCGACGCTCCGCGGGGCGACCCCGTCGTTGCGCCAGGACGCGAGGAGCACCGAGTAGCCCGCGGCCCGGAACACGGGCACGGCGCGGATGGTCTCGGCGCGGGTGACACCGCGGCCGTGCACGAGCACCGCCCAGGGCGCCTCCGGGTCGTCAGCACGGACCACCCACGCCGGCGCAGGGCCGTTCGGGGTGGGGACGTCGACGTCCTCGACGGGGACGTCGAGCTCGCCGGGCGTCAGGTAGAACCATCCGCCCCACCGACCACGGCGGGCGTTCGTCGGGTCACCGGCGTCGATCGCGATGATCCGGCGAGTGACGGTGGTGTCGGTCGTCCCGAGGACCTCGCCGACGCGCATGTGGCCGGTGCCGGCGCCGAACCAGAGGCTGTACCGCCCCTGCAGCTCCGTGTCCGCCGTGCGCTCGATCGTCACCGTGCGGGCACCGGGGTCGACCGCGTGGATCGGGACCCGCTCGGTGCGCTTGCGGTCCGGCGTGACGACGGCCCGGGCGACCGCGGCGACGAACCCGCCGACGACCGCCGCGCTGATCGTGGCGGCCGCGATCCCCGCCCCGAGCGCCACCACCCCGGCCGACCGGGCCGATCGCTGGAGGGCGTCCTCGGCGGGTCGTGCGGATCCGGGCATGCCCGGGAGCCTAGTCTGCATCCGTGTCCGAATCCCGAGAGCCCGACGCCTTCGCCAGGCTCCGCGCGTTCGTGGCGTCCGACCGGCCGCGCACCGAGACCACCGTCACCGAGATCCCCTCCCCGTCGCGGATCGCGCCGTGGTCCCTCGCACTCGCGGCGGACGTCTCCGGCGCCGCCCACGGGGTCGACTCCGACCTCGGCACCGGCCGGTTCATCGCCCTGTACGACCCCGAAGAACCCGAGGGCTGGGACGGCGCGTTCCGCATCGTGACGTTCGCGCAGGCACCGCTCGAGCCGGAGATCGGTGTCGACGAGTTCGTCGCCGACGTGACGTGGAGCTGGCTCGTCGACGCCCTCGCAGCGCACGGCGCGACGTACGACCACGCGTCCGGGACGGCCACGAAGATCATCTCGCGCGGGTACGGTGACCTCGCGGCGCAGGGCGACGGCGCGCAGCTCGAGCTGCGGGCGTCGTGGACGCCGCGTGACGAGGACCTCACGGCGCACGTCCGAGCCTGGGAGGACATCGTCGCGATGCTCGCGGGCCTGCCGCCCACCTCGGACGGCGTGACCCTGTTGGCCCCGAGGAGGACCGCACGTGACTGACCCCGCTCCGTCGACCGGTGCTGCCGCGTCGGACTCGTCCCCGTTCGAGGAGGGGCACGCGACGGTCCACGTGATCGAGTCGCGCACCGAGTACCTCGCCGCGGTCGAGGCGCTCGCGGGTGGCTACGGGCCGGTCGCCGTCGACGCCGAACGCGCCAGCGGGTACCGGTACTCACAGCGCGCCTACCTCATCCAGGTGTTCCGGCGAGGAGCGGGTTCGTTCCTGTTCGACCCGATCGCGATCGGTTCGTTCGCCGAGTTGCAGGACGCCATCGTGGACGAGGAGTGGCTGTTCCACGCCGCCTCGCAGGACCTCCCGTGCCTGCAGGAGGTCGGACTCGTCCCCACGAGGATCTTCGACACCGAGCTCGGTGCGCGCATCGCCGGGTTCCCCCGGGTCGGGCTCGGCGCCGTCGTCGAGCAGCTGCTCGGCATCACGCTCGCGAAGGCGCACTCCGCCGCCGACTGGTCGACCCGACCGCTCCCGCAGTCCTGGCTCGTGTACGCCGCGCTCGACGTCGAACTGCTCCCCGACCTCCGGGACGCCCTTGCGGCGGTCCTGGACGAGGCGGGCAAGACGCGGATCGCGGAGGAGGAGTTCGCCGCCGTGCTGGCGCGCGCGCCCAAGCCCCCGCGCGCCGAGCCCTGGCGTCGTCTCTCCGGCATGCACGCTCTCCGCGGTGCCCGTGCGCTCGCGATCGCCCGTGCGCTGTGGACGGCGCGCGACGAGTACGCCCGCGAGGCGGACATCGCCCCGGGTCGGACCATCCCCGACGCCGCGATCGTCGCAGCGGCGGCCGCGAACCCCGCGTCGAAGGGCGAGCTCGCCGGGCTCAAGGCCTTCACCGGACGTGCGAGCCGGAGCGAGATGGACCGCTGGTGGGCCGCCGTCGAGGCCGGTCGCACGACCGAGGACCTCCCCCGGCTCCGCGCCGTCGGCGACCCGTCGCTGCCGCCGCCCCGTGCGTGGGCCGATCGCAACCCCGAGGCCGACCGTCGCTACAAGGCGGCACGTGCCGCGGTCGTCGCGCGCGCCGAGGCACTCGACCTGCCCGTCGAGAACCTCCTGACGCCGGAGACCCTCCGTGTCGTGTCGTGGGAGCCGCCCGCGTCGATCGCGACCGAGACCGTCGGAGCCGCCCTCGCCGCGCACGACGCCCGGCCGTGGCAGGTCGAGGAGACGGCGTCGATCATCGCGCAGGCCTTTGTCGCTGCTGCACAGGAGCCTGCTGCTGAGAGCAACACCGGCTCGTAGGAACACCCCAACCGGCATGCGTCCGCCCAGGCGGCGGGCATAGCGTCGGTACCGTCGCCGGGTACGACCCGGCCGGTCGGGGCGGAACGTGCCCCGACTCGATCGATGAGGATCTGGAGGCCCAGATTGCCCAAGGCAGCAGACGTCGTCTTCGTTGACGGCGTGCGGACACCGTTCGGACGTGCCGGAGAGAAGGGGGTGTTCTGGAAGACCCGCGCGGACGACCTCGCGGTCCACGCGATGCGCGGTCTGCTCGACCGCAACGCCTCCCTCGACGGTGCCGCCGTGGACGACGTCGCCGTCGCGGCCACGACGCAGCAGGGCGACCAGGGGCTCACCCTCGGTCGCACCGTCGGGATGCTCGCGGGCCTGCCGAAGTCGGTGCCTGGTTACGCGATCGACCGCATGTGTGCCGGAGCCATGACGAGCGTCACGACCCTCGCCGGCGCGATCGCCTTCGGCGCGGCCGACGTCGCGATCGCCGGTGGCGTCGAGCACATGGGCCGTCACCCGATGGGCTTCGGTGCCGACGTCAACCCGCGCTTCGTCGCCGAGCGCATGGTCGCGACCGACGCGCTCGTGATGGGGTCCACCGCCGAGCGTCTCCACGACCGTTTCCCGACCATCACCAAGGACCGCACCGACGCCTACGCCGTGCAGTCGCAGCAGCGGTACGCCGCCGCGTGGGCAGCCGGCAAGCTGCAGCCCGACGTCGTCCCGGTCGAGGTCAACACCGGCGAGGGCTGGGACATCGTCACGAAGGACGAGCCGCCGCGCCCGGGCACCACGCTCGAGGCACTCGCCGCCCTCAAGACGCCGTTCCGCCCGCACGGCCGCATCACCGCGGGCAACGCGGCCGGCCTGAACGACGGCGCCACGATGAGCCTCCTCGCCTCCGCCGACGCCGCGAAGGAGCACGGCCTGCCGCAGAAGATGCGCATGGTCTCCTTCGCCTTCGCCGGGGTCGACCCCGAGGTGATGGGCATCGGCCCCGTCCCCGCGACGGACAAGGCACTCGCCAAGGCCGGCCTCTCCATCGACGACATCGGCCTGTTCGAGATCAACGAGGCGTTCGCCGTGCAGGTGCTCGCGTTCCTCGACAACTACGGCATCGCCCAGGACTCCGCGAACGTGAACGCCTGGGGCGGCGCCATCGCCGTCGGTCACCCCCTCGCGTCCAGTGGTGTCCGTCTCATGACGCAGCTCGCCGCGCAGTTCGCCGAACGCCCGGACGTGCAGTACGGCATCACGACGATGTGCATCGGGCTGGGCCAGGGCGGCACCGTCATCTGGGAGAACCCGAACTACTCGAAGTCCGCCGCCCGTTCCGCCCGGAAGGACGCCTGATCATGACCACCACCCCGATCGACCAGCTGACCGAGCTCAGCGCCGACGAGGTCGTCACCCACTCGTACGTCAAGCACGTCCCGCTGCCGTCGGGCGGCACGCTCGCCCTCGTCACGCTCGACAACGGCAAGGACTACAAGCGGCCCTCGACCCTGGGTCCCCGCACGATGCGCGAGCTGTCGGACGTCCTCGACACCTTGCGCGAAGCGGCGACCGCCGGGAGCATCCAGGCGGTCGCGATCACCGGCAAGGAGTACTGCTTCGCCGCCGGTGCGGACCTGTCGCAGGCGGCAGCGCTCCCCTCGCGCGAGGTGGCGCACGAGCTCGGTGTGCTCGGACACGCCACGCTCCGCAAGCTGTCCGACCTCGGTGTGCCGTCGTTCGCGTTCGTGAACGGCATCGCCCTCGGCGGCGGACTCGAGATCGCGCTGCACTGCACCTACCGCGTGTTCTCGTCGGCCGCGCAGGGCATCGGGTTGCCCGAGGTCTTCCTCGGCATCATCCCCGGCTGGGGCGGTGCCACCCTGCTCCCCCGGCTCATCGGCCCGGAGAAGGCGCTGCGGGTCATCGTCGAGAACCCGCTCAAGAACAACCGGCTCATGGACGGCACGGCCGCGGTCGAGCTCGGCATCGGTGATGCGCTCATCCCCTCGGTGACCTTCCTGCCGTCCGCCGTCGCCTGGGCCGACGGCGTCGTGTCCGGCCGGACCAAGGTCGTCCGGAAGAACGAGCCCGGCATGCTCGAGAAGGCAGCGTGGGGCACGGTCGTGAAGGTCGCGCGTGGCCAGGTCGCCGGCAAGATCGGCACCGTGCCGAAGTCGCCGTTCCGTGCGCTCGACCTCGTCGCCGCTGCTCGCGGGGGTTCCCTCGACGAGCGGTTCGCCGACGAGGACGACGCCCTCGCCGACCTGCTGTCCGGTGACCAGTTCGCGGCGTCGATGTACGCGTTCGACCTCGTGCAGAAGCGTGCGAAGCGTCCCGTCGGTGCCCCCGAGGGTGTCGAGCCGCGGAAGATCACGAAGGTCGGCGTGCTCGGCGCCGGACTCATGGCCTCCCAGTTCGCCCTGCTCTTCGCCCGTCGTCTCAGCGTCCCCGTGGTCATCACGGACGTGTCGCAGGAGCGCGTGGACGCCGGCGTCGCCCGCATCCACGAGTCGGTCGACGAGATGCTCGGGAAGGGTCGTGTCTCCCCGGACGAGGCGAACCGCATCAAGGCGCTCGTCAGCGGCTCGGTGTCGTACGACGCCTTCGCGGACGCCGACTGGGTGATCGAGGCCGTCTTCGAGGAGATGAGCGTCAAGCAGGACGTGTTCCGCAAGATCGAGCAGGTCATCGCGCCGGATGCGATCCTCGCCACGAACACCTCGTCGCTCTCGGTCTCCGAGATGGGGTCCGTGCTGTCCGACCCCTCCCGCCTGGTCGGCTTCCACTTCTTCAACCCGGTCGCGGTGATGCCGCTGCTCGAGGTCGTCCGGACGGCGGACACGTCCGACGAGGTGCTCGCCACGGCGCTCTCGGTCGCGAAGACCCTCAAGAAGACGGCGATCATCACCGCCGACCAGCCGGGCTTCGTCGTGAACCGCGTGCTCGCGCGGGTCCTCGGCGAGGCGATGCGCGGCGTCGAGGAGGGCACCCCCTTCGAGACCGTCGCGGACGGCGCCGCTCCCCTGGGTCTGCCCATGTCGCCCTTCGAGCTGCTCGAACTCGTCGGCCTGCCCGTCGGTGCGCACGTCCTCGACTCGCACCACGCCGCCTGGCCGGAGCGCTTCTACCCCGGTGACGGCCTGAAGCGCATCGCCGAGCACGGGAAGATCCTCACGCGCGACAAGAAGGGCAACGCGACCGGGTACGACCCCGCTGCCGTGAAGCTCGTCGCACCGGCTCGGCGTGATGCGACCCCGGTCGACGCTGCCACGATGCAGCAGCGGTTCGAGGACGCCCTCGCCGACGAGGTGCACCGCATGCTCGAGGACGGCGTCGTGCAGCACGTCGAGGAGATCGACCTCGGGCTGATCCTCGGCGCGGGTTACCCGTTCCAGGCAGGCGGCATCAGCCCGTACCTCGACCGCTCCGGCGCGTCCGAGCGGGTGTTCGGCGGCCGGTTCCACGACCCCGCGATCGTCGGGCCCGCCACGCGCTGACGCCCGGCACTGACGCCGGCGCCGCCCCGCACAACCGAAGTCACCCCGAACCACGGTTCCCCGCGGTTCGGGGTGACTTCGGTTGTGCGAACGCGATCGGCACCACGCGCACCGCGCCGTCGCGCGCCTCGCCTCCGCCGACCGGCGTAGCGTGCAGCCATGCGGCAGGAGTGGTGGGCACCGAGGACGACGAACCGTCCGTCCGTCGTCGTGCCGGTCCCCCTCGCGGAGGTTCCCGCGCTGCTCCAGCGCGCGGTGGACACCGTCCCCGGAGCCGCGGCCATGGAGATCCGTGAGGACGGCGCAGTGGTCGGACGCCGTACCTCGTTCGCCCTCCGCGCGGAGAACATCGTGTTCGCGTTCCACCGGGAGGGACCGTCGTCGTCACGCGTCGAGATCCTCCGCGAGGGTCGCGACGGGCTCGACTACGGACGCGTCCTGTTCGTCACCCCCGTGGCCCGCGCGATCCTCCGCGAGCTGGCCACCACTGCATCGTCCGGACGGCGCGAGCCGTGACGCAGACCCACTGGCAACCCCATCGAGACGTGCTCGATGTTGCCTCAGCTACGTCTGAGCCAATCGAGCAAAGCAGACTCATCGGAGGAGTCCTCGCCCTTGGCGAGAGCGACCGCTCGTCGCAGGGCCTTTCGACGAGATGCGAGCGCCTCGGCCAACTCGAGCCGAACAGCCAAGTGACGAAGTGACAGCACCGACAGTGCCGGATGCCAAGCGCACAGCTCGATCAGCGCGACCATCAGGAACGAGCTCAGGACAGCCGCTCCCGCCACCGGGCGGTCGACGGCGATCAACTGCAAGCCGCTGAGTACTACGAGGGACCCGAACACGGTCGGCAGGATCGGCAGTATCCAGGCCAACCACCGGAGACCCTCGGCGACCCGCGCGTAGTGCACGAACAGGAATGCCCCATGGGCGCCGAGGACCAACCCGACCACCAACGGAGCGAAGAGCGGGCTCGCGCCGGGTGCCGCGACAGCCAGGCACAGCGATGGTGCAGCGCTGACGGCGATCGCACCGACGGAAGCAAGGACCGGACGCTTTCGCAAAGGGTCACGAAGCGGTTCCGCTGCTTGCCTGATACGCTCCCGCGAGCGTTCGAGCTCACGCTGGTTCTGCTCCAGCTGACGCCGCCGGCTGAGAAGCATCCACGAGCTCGTTTCGACCGCGAGAGCCACGACGAGGATGGTCTCGAGCACCGTGACGATCACGGATCCGACCGACCCGGCGGCGACGAGGAACACGATCCGGAGAACAACAACGCCACAGAAGCTGGCTGCGAGTACCTGAGCACCGCCGCTCAACCGGCGTCGGAGCGACACCACGTCGAGCCCCGGAGCAAGCTGGCCGCCGATGATCGCGATGTAGAAGCCCAAGATCACGGTGACGGTCATCCCGGAGAGAGCATCGAGAGCGTTCCCCGTCGATCGACCGAGCGCAACGATCGCACTCCCGAAGCTCTCGAACACAGCGTGCTGATCCGTGACTCCCGCTTCTGCGATGGACCACACGCCGAGGAGGAGCGTTCCCGTGCCGGCCACCGCGAGGAGTAATCCCGCGAATGCGCCCAGGCTGTTGCGGACGCCGAGTTGCTCGTACAACGCCGGATTCACCGGTACACCTCTCGTCGTTGGGCAGCACGGACCACTGTGACGAGGAGCAGGTCGTCCTCGATCTCGTAGATCATCCGGTAGTCACCGATCCGGATGCGCCAGGCGACATCAGTGCCGCTCAGTTTCCGCGATCCGTTCGGTCGAGGATCGTCGCGCAGTCCTTCGATGGCGTCGAGCAAGCGCGTCCGAACGTTCTTCGGGAGCTTCCGGATCGCTCTCGCTGCAGCTGAGGTGAACTCGACGCTGTAGCGACTCACGCCTCCCCGCGGAGATCGTCGAGGGAGACGCGAGTCCCGTCGTCTTCAGCTTTCGCATCGCGGTAGGCGCGGAGGTCTGCCGCGTCTTCGAGCTGCTCGAGGAGCTCGAGGTCATCGAGGCCGATCACGACGCCTGCGACCTTGCCGTTGCGGGTCACTGCGATGCGCTCGTGGCCGAACGTGGCCCGCCCCATGACGGCAGCGAGCTCAGCACGGAACTCTCTCGTCGTGAGCGATGCGGAAATGCTGTTCATGTGCACACTGTAACCGATGTGTACACACGTATCAACGCTCGGCGGAGCTCGTCTGCCGCGGCCGCGCGGGCTTCGCCTGCGGCACCTTCGTCCCGACGACCTGGTCGATCACGTCGCGGGCGATCGTCTGCGCCGTCAGCCCGACGTCCTGCAGGATCTGCGACCGCGACGCGTGATCGATGAACTCGTCCGGCAACCCGAGCTCGTTCACGCCCGTGTCCACCCCGGCCGCGCGGAGGTCCTGCCGCAACCGCGTCCCGACACCCCCGACGCGCACGCCGTCCTCGATCGTGATGACGAGCCGGTGGTCGCGCGAGAGGTCGATGAGCGACGCCGGGATCGGCACCACCCACCGCGGGTCGACGACGGTCGTCCCGATGCCCTGCGCCTCGAGCAGCGCCGCCGCCTCGAGCGCGACCGGGACCATCGACCCGACCGCGACGAACAGGACGTCGCGTTCCTGGTCTGACGAAGGCGACCGCAGCACGTCGACGCCGTCGGACAGCCGACGGAGCGCCGGGATGTCCGGCCCGACCTGCCCCTTGGACCACCGCAGCACGGTGGGGGCGTCGTCCACGGCGACGGCCTCGCGGAACTCCTCACGGAGGGTCGCGGCGTCACGGGGTGCGGCGATCCGGATGCCCGGCACGACCTGCAGGAGCGCGAGGTCCCACATGCCGTGGTGCGACGGCCCGTCCGGCCCGGTGATCCCCGCCCGGTCGAGCACGAACGTGACGCCGGCCCGGTGCAGGGCGACGTCCATGAGCACCTGGTCGAACGCCCGGTTGAGGAACGTCGCGTACAGGGCGACCACGGGGTGCAGCCCGCCGTACGCGAGGCCGGCGGCGGTGGTCACCGCGTGCTGCTCGGCGATCCCGACGTCGATCACCCGGTCGGGGTGCTGCTCCTGGAACAGGTGGAGCCCGGTCGGCCGGAGCATGGCTGCGGTGATCGCGACGATGCGCTCGTCCGCACCACCGACCTCTGCGAGCGACGACGCGAACACCGACGTCCACGACGGACCCGACGAGACGTCGAGCGACTCCCCCGTCTCCGGGTCGATGTGCCCGACCGCGTGGAACTGGTCGGCCTGGTCGCGGAGCGCCGGCTCGAACCCGTGCCCCTTCTCCGTGATGGCGTGCACGATCGTGGGTGCCCCGTACGCCTTCGCCTGACGGAGCGCCGCCTCCATAGCCCGCTGGTCGTGCCCGTTCACCGGGCCGATGTACTTGATGTCGAGGTTCGAGTAGAGGGCCTCGTTGTTCGTGAACCGCGACAGGAACCCGTGCAGCCCGCCGCGCATCCCGCGGTAGAACGCACGACCGGGGGCGCCGAAGCGCGAGGCGACGGCCTGCGACTTCTCGAACAGCGCCCGGTACTCGCGGCGGGTCCGGACCGAGCTGAGGAACCGTGCCATGCCGCCGATCGTCGGCGCGTACGACCGCCCGTTGTCGTTCACGACGATGACGAGCCGACGGTCGTTGCTGTCGGAGATGTTGTTGAGCGCCTCCCAGGTCATCCCGCCCGTGAGCGCCCCGTCACCCACCACGGCGACGACGGTCCGGTCGGCCTGTCCGGTGCGCTGGAACGCGCGCGAGATGCCGTCCGCCCACGACAGCGACGACGACGCGTGCGACGACTCGACGATGTCGTGTTCGGACTCGCTGCGCTGCGGATACCCGGCGATGCCGCCCCGTTCCCGGAGCCGCGAGAAGTCCTGCCGCCCCGTCACGAGCTTGTGCACGTAGGACTGGTGGCCCGTGTCGAAGACGATCGGGTCGTGCGGGGAGTCGAACACGCGATGCATCGCGAGGGTCAGCTCCACGACCCCGAGGTTCGGTCCGAGGTGCCCACCGGTCTTCGCGACCTCCGCTACCAGGAACCGCCGGATCTCCGCGGCCAGGTCGGTCATCTGCGCGTCGGACAGACGCTTGAGGTCGCGCGGCGACGTGATGCTCGGAAGCAGGTCCACGGGGCGCTCCTTTCGTGGGGCAGGTCCCCACACTATCCACGCAACCGGGCGACGGACTGGAGGCGCGGTGCCAGCTGGCACCGCGCCTCCAGTCCGTCAGGTGGTCGCGTCAGCGACCGGTACGGGCGCTGCTCAAACGAGCGAACGGAGCACGTACTGCAGGATGCCGCCGTTGCGGTAGTAGTCGGCCTCTCCGGGGGTGTCGATGCGGACGACCGCGTCGAACTCGACCGTCTGCTTGCCCGCCGACGAGTGCTCGCTCGGCTCGGCTGTGACGTGCACGGTCTTCGGCGTGCGACCCTCGTTGAGCTCGGTCAGGCCGGAGATCGAGACGACCTCCGTGCCGTCGAGACCGAGGGACTCGACCGTCTCACCCGCGGGGAACTGGAGCGGGACGACGCCCATGCCGATGAGGTTCGACCGGTGGATGCGCTCGAAGCTCTCGGTGATGACCGCCTTGACGCCGAGCAGGTTCGTGCCCTTCGCCGCCCAGTCACGGGACGACCCGGAGCCGTACTCCTTGCCGCCGAAGATGACGAGCGGGATGCCCTGCTCCTGGTAGTGCTGCGAGGCGTCGTAGATGAACGACTGCGCGCCGTCGGGCGTCGTGAAGTCGCGGGTGTAGCCGCCCTCCACGCCGTCGAGCAGCTGGTTGCGCAGACGGATGTTCGCGAACGTGCCGCGGATCATCACCTCGTGGTTGCCGCGGCGCGAGCCGTAGGAGTTGAAGTCCTTGCGGTCGACGCCGTGCTCGGCGAGGTACTGGCCCGCCGGGCTGTCGGCCTTGATCGACCCGGCCGGCGAGATGTGGTCGGTCGTGACCGAGTCGCCGAGCTTCGCGAGCACGCGGGCGCCGGAGATGTCCGAGACCGCGTCCGGCTGCATGGTCATGCCCTCGAAGTACGGAGGCTTCCGGACGTACGTCGATTCGCTGTCCCACTCGAAGGTGTCGCCGGTCGGGGTCGGCAGGTTCTTCCAGCGGTCGTCGCCCTCGAACACGGAGCCGTACTCGTGGGTGAACATCTCGGTGTCGATCGAGTCGTCGATGACCTGCTGGACCTCGCCGGCGTCGGGCCAGATGTCCTTGAGGAAGACGTCGTTGCCGTCCTGGTCAGTGCCCAGGGCGTCGTTGTCGAAGTCGAAGTGCATCGAGCCGGCGAGGGCGTACGCGATGACCAGCGGCGGCGAGGCCAGGTAGTTCATCTTCACGTCGGGGTTGATGCGGCCCTCGAAGTTGCGGTTGCCCGAGAGCACCGCGGTGACGGCGAGGTCGTTGTCCTGCACGGCCTGCGAGATCTCCTCGGGCAGCGGGCCCGAGTTGCCGATGCAGGTGGTGCAGCCGTAGCCGACCGTGTAGAAGCCGAGGTCCTCGAGGTAGCTGGTGAGACCGGCCTTCTCGTAGTAGTCGGTGACGACCTTCGAGCCGGGCGCGAGGGTGGTCTTCACCCACGGCTTCGCCTTGAGGCCCTTCTTCGCGGCGTTCCGCGCGAGGATGCCGGCGGCCATCATGACCGACGGGTTGGACGTGTTCGTGCACGACGTGATCGCGGCGATCGCGACGGCGCCGTGGTCGATCGTGAACGCGTCGCCGTCGCCCACGGTGACGCTCGTCGGCTTCGTGATCGTGGTCGGCGCGCTCGACACGTGCGTCTCGGACGGCTGGGCGTACTCGTCGTCCTGCACGGCGTGCTCGTCACCGGGGGCCGCGGCCACCGGGTCGGACGCCGGGAAGGTGTCGGCGACGGCCTTGTCCTGCTGCGAGTGGTCGGCCGTGGCGTAGTTCTCGAGGTCGACCTCGAACTGGTCCTTGGCCTTCGACAGCTCGATGCGGTCCTGCGGTCGCTTCGGGCCGGAGATCGACGGGACGACCGTGGACAGGTCGAGCTCCATGTACTCGGAGTACGCGGGCTCCACCGACGGGTCGTGCCAGAGGCCCTGGGCCTTCGAGTACGCCTCGACCAGGGCGATCTGCTCCTCGGAGCGACCGGTCAGGCGCAGGTAGTCGAGCGTGACGGCGTCGACCGGGAAGATCGCGGCCGTGGAGCCGAACTCCGGGCTCATGTTGCCGATGGTCGCGCGGTTCGCGAGCGGGACCTCGGAGACACCCTCGCCGTAGAACTCGACGAACTTGCCGACGACGCCGTGCTTGCGGAGCTCCTGCGTGATCGTGAGCACCACGTCGGTCGCGGTGACGCCGGCCGGGATCGACCCGGACAGCTTGAAGCCGACGACCTTCGGGATGAGCATCGACACGGGCTGACCGAGCATGGCCGCCTCGGCCTCGATGCCGCCGACACCCCAGCCGAGCACGCCGAGGCCGTTCACCATCGTGGTGTGCGAGTCGGTGCCGACGAGGGTGTCCGGGTACGCGTACAGCTCGCCGTCGAACTCGCGCGTGTAGGTCACCTTCGCCAGGTACTCGATGTTCACCTGGTGCACGATGCCGGTGCCGGGCGGGACGACCTTGAAGTCCTCGAACGCGGTCTGGCCCCAGCGGAGGAACTGGTAGCGCTCACCGTTGCGCTCGTACTCGAGGTCGGTGTTGCGCTGCAGGGCGTCCTCGCGACCGAAGAGGTCCGCGACGACGGAGTGGTCGATGACCATCTCGGCCGGCGACAGCGGGTTGATCTTGTTCGGGTCGCCGCCGATCTGCGCCATCGCCTCACGCATGGTGGCGAGGTCGACGATGCACGGGACGCCCGTGAAGTCCTGCATGACCACGCGGGCCGGCGAGAACTGGATCTCGGTGTCGGGCTCGGCGTCGGGCTGCCACGAACCGAGGGCGCGGATCTGCTCCTCGGTGACGTTCGCACCGTCCTCGGTGCGGAGGAGGTTCTCGAGCAGCACCTTCAGGCTGTACGGGAGCTTCTCGTGCCCGGGCACCGTGTCGATCCGGTGGATCGCGTAGTCGACACCCCCAACCGACAGCGTGTCCTTCGAGCCGAAGCTGTTGACTGCAGCCACTGTGCCGCCTCCCTGGTTGATCGGTGTGCCCCCATCCAAGCGGGCCGCAGAACGTCCCACCAGCAAGGCAAACCTAAACCCGCCAGCCCGCGAGGGTCCGGCGGAAAGTATCTCGATGTCGAGACAACTCTACACCGTGGCGGTGTCGTCCTCGTCCTCGTGCCGGAACACCGTCCGGACGAGCAACCACGTCACCCAGAGCAGCGCGGCGTACAGCGGGACGCCCGTGATGAGCTTGATGCCGGCGAGCAGCTCGACCTGCGCGGTGAGGTACAGCGGGATCTCGATGAGCAGCCGGAGCGCGAACAGCCCGACCCACATCCAGGTCGCGACGGTCAGGACGCGGCGCTTCCCCGGGTCGGCGCGCCAGTCGGTCCCGGTGCCGTCCTCGTCCTGCGGCAGCAGCAGTCCGACGATCAGCCCGATGAGCGGCCGCCGGATCGCGAGCGTCACGAGCAGCACGACGAGGCAGACCACGTTGATGACGATGCCCGGGATGAAGTTGCTCTCGGCCTTCCCGGTCAGCAGCGCCAGACCCGCCGAGATCGCCACGCCGAGGATGCCCGCGAAGCTCATCGCGAGCGACTGCCGCTGCACGAGCCGGAGCACGACGAAGACGAGGCCGATGACGACGGGGATCACGACGCTCGGGACGAGTTCCTTCGTCACCGCGTACACGATGAGGAAACCGAACCCGGGCAGCACCGACTCCGCGAGGCCCCGGACACCACCGACCGCCGTGAGCAGCGCACGGCCGGACGGCGCCTCGCCCGGGGCGACCTGGCCGATGCCGGCGTTCCGGACGGCGTCGCGGAGCTGGGCGTTCAGCGACAGCGGCTCGGCGCGCTCCGCCGCGAAGCGGTCGTCGTCGGGCGCGACCTTGTCGGAGGCGAGCCCGTCGGGCGCGACCCCGTCGCGTGCGATCCCGTCGGGCGCGACCCCGTCGGGTCGGGGGGTGTCGTCGTGGTCCGGCACCGTGCCTCCAGGCGGGGTCAGATCGCCGACTGCGTCGACTTCGGCATGTGCAGCGGGATGAGGTCGCGCGGCGGCATGGGCGTGGTGCCGCGCACGACGACCACGCTGCGGAACAGCTCCTCGATGTCGGCGGCGTCGTCCGGGGACTCGGCGGCCTTGCCGGCGATGACCCCGCGGAGGAACCAGCGCGGACCGTCCACGCCGACGAAGCGCGCCGGACGCGCCCCCTCGGTGACCCCGTCCTCGTTCGCGACCGGGACCTGGGCGCGGAGCTCGGGGCCGAACGGGCCGTCGACCTCGGTGACCTCGCCGCCCTGGCGTTCGATCTGCTCGGCGATCTGCGCGCGGATCTCGTGCCAGAGGCCGGTCGAACGGGGCGCGGCGAACGGCTGGACCTGGAGCGTCGACTCGTCGAAGTCGAGCCCGACGGCGACGACGCGCTGCGAGCCCTCCTCGACCTCGAGTCGCAGGTGCAGGCCCTCGCGCGGGAGCACCTTCACCCCGCCGAGGTCGACGTACGGACGGACCAGGTTCGCCTCGGTCTCGTCGTGCGGGCCGTTCTCGGCGCGGTCCTCGGGGGCGGACTTGTCGGTCGGTGCGACCGCGTCCACCTCGTCGAGGTCGGCGTCGGCGTCGGTGGCGATGTCCACCTCGGGGGTCGTCTCGGCGACCTCCACCTCGTCGGCGACGGCGTCCGCCACCTCGACCTCGTCACGCTTGCGGCGGCCGAACTTCATGCGCGGGATCCTTCCTGGACGTTCTCTGCGGCGCTGCTGACGGTACCGCTCCGGTCACCGTAGCCCGAGGAGCCGAACCCACCCTGGCCGCGGACGCTCTCGGGCAGCTCGTCGACGCGCGTGAACACGACCCGGGGCACGGGCATGACGACGACCTGCGCGATGCGGTCGCCGACGTGGACCTCGTACGGTTCGGAGGCGTCCGTGTTGAGCAGCGCGACCTTCACCTCGCCGCGGTAGCCCGCGTCCACGGTGCCGGGCGAGTTCACGATCGTGATGCCGTGCTTCGCCGCGAGTCCGCTCCGCGGGACGACGAACGCCGCGTACCCCTCGGGCAGGGCGATCCGCAGGCCGGTGCCGACGAGTCGACGCTCCCCGGGCTGCAGCACGAAGGCCTCGGCGGAGACGAGGTCGCCGCCGGCGTCCCCGGGGTGGGCGTAGTGGGGCGGGTTCTCCCCGGTCCAGAGGACGTCGACTGGTTCGGTCACGTGACGAGGGTAGTGCAGACCGTGACCGTTCCGTGATGTGCGGTGAGGACGCAGCCCGAGTCGTGGTGGGATGGTCTCGTGACCCTGTACCGCGAACGACTCTGGGCCCCGCCGGCGCTCTACCTGGCGACGGCCCTCGTGATCCCCGCCAGCCTGCTCGTCTTCCTCCCCATCAGCGTGCTCGCCGGGGTGCTCGTGGCGATCGGGATGGAGATCGGGGTGCTCGTGCTCCTCTGGGCGCTCGCCCCGACGGTCGAGGTCACGGAGACCGAGTTCCGTGCCGGCCGGGCACACCTGCCGCGGGAGCTCGTCGGTGAGGTCGAGGGCTTCACCGGCGCCGACGCCACTGCTCAGCGCGGACCGCAGCTCGACGCCCGTGCCTGGACGCTCTTCCGCGGCTACGTCCGGGGCGTCGTCAAGGTCGAGGTCCGCGACGAGGCCGACCCGACCCCCTACTGGCTGGTGAGCGTCCGTCGTCCGGACGAGGTGGTGGCGGCGCTCCGCGCCTGACCCGCGATCTGACGGACGGGAGGCTCGTGGCGGGCCCGCCACGGGCCTCCCGTCCGTCTGCTCGTCGCGCCGGGCGCGGCGCGCACGCGCTGGTCGCACGCCGCAGGCCGCCAGCCGCCAGCCGCCAGCCGCACGAGACTCGGCGTGGCGGACGACGCTCGTGCGCACGAGCACGAGACTCGTCCGCCTGCACGAGACTCGGCATCGGCGCCACGAGACTCGGCAGCCGCGCCGCGAGGCCGGACACGCAGGAGACCCCGCCACCGGAGGGTGACGGGGTCTCGAGGATCGCGTGCTTACAGTGCGGCGCACTCCGCGCACACCGGGCCGAGCTTCGACTCGTGGTCGAGCTGCGAGCGGTGCTTCACGAGGAAGCACTCGACGCAGGTGAACTCGTCGACCTGGGGCGGGAGGACGACGACGTCGAGGTCGACGTCGGAGAGGTCCTGACCGGCGAGCTCGAACGAGCCCGGGTTGTCGGAATCATCGTCGACGACGCCCGACATCTTGTCGGGGACGCGCTCCTTCAGAGCCTCGATCGACTCCGAGTCCGAGGAGTCGTCGGTCTTCCGGGGGGCGTCGTAATCGGTGGCCATGCCCATCCATTTCTCGTATCGAGAGGTCGTCGCCGGTGATCGGCGGCGACAGTTTGCACCACGACCCGCCGGAGTGCAAACCGAACGTCCCGGCGGTTCGTTCTGGCGCTGCAACCCGCCGTCGACCCCCGCCATTCCCGCACTGTCCGGAGCCGTGGACCGCACCTCGCGGCACGCCGTGCGCCTCCCCGGGATCGGGGTCCGCGCGCTGCATACTCACGGGGTACGACGCACGACCGTACGCACGCATCGGAAGGCGGAACCATGCAGGACCTGAGAGTCATCGGAGTGGAGTCGGGCGCACTCCTGCTCGCGACGGACGGCGGCACGGAGTACCGGCTGCCCGTCACCTCGTCCCTCCCGGGCCAGGTCCGGCAGGCGAACCCCGAGGGCGGACCGCAGAAGCGCGTGTCACCGAAGGACGTGCAGGCGCGCATCCGCGGTGGTGCCGACGCCGCCGACGTCGCGGCCGCGCTCGACGTCGACGTCGACTACGTCCGCCGCTTCGAGGGCCCGGTGCTCGCCGAGCGCGCGTTCATCCTCGACGCCGCCCGCCGCGTGTCCGTGACCCCGGTCGACGACGAGGCGCCCGACACCTTCGGTGAGGCGATCACCGCCAAGCTCGAGGCCGGCGAGGCGTCGAGCGTGCAGTGGGCGTCGTGGAAGCACGTCGACACCGGCTGGCAGGTCCGCGTCCGCTACGCCGTCGACGAGGTCGAGCACGACGCACAGTGGCGCTTCGACCCGAAGACCTCGACGCTCGTGCCCGACAACGGCGACGCGCACAGGCTCTCGCACACCGACGACGAGGGCATCGCGCCCCGCCTCCGCGCGGTCGAGTTCGAGCACGAGGACGCCGACGGCACCCGCTTCGACTCCGGCGCCTTCCGGGTCGAGTCCGCCGACGAGGAGCTCACGAACCCCGAGGTCGCCGAGCGTGCCCCGCTCCGCGCCCCGCTCCCGCGCATCGGCGCGGCCGCTCCCGAGGAGCGCGCTCCCGGCAACGAGACCGCCGACCTGCTCGAGGCCCTCCGTCGCCGCCGGGGTGAGCGTGAGGCCGCGTCGTTCACGGAGCACCAGGAGGAGCCCCGCCGGACCTCGATCAGCGTCGTCGACGTGCCGCTGCACGGCTTCGAGGACTCGTCGGACACCGCCCCGCAGCCCGATGCACGTCCGTCGTCGGCCCCGGAACCCGAGGCGCGCGACCGGAAGAAGCGGAGCCGCCGTTCGATGCCGAGCTGGGACGAGATCGTCTTCGGCACGCGCCCGGAGGACCCCGCCTGATCCCCGCCCTGGAGGCACGGCCCGGCCCCGTCACGCACCGCGCGTGACGGGGCCGGTCCCGTCCAGGGCATCCGCGGGCGGCCGCGTTCGGTCGCGTCGTCAGCCGGCGAAGGCGCCGGCGAGGCGGAGCGGGACGAAGGTCTCCTCGTCGGTCATCGCGCCGTGCTGCCCGAGCATGCGCTTCGGGACCTCCCCGGGACGGAGTGCCCGGTCGTCGTTGAACGCCCACGAGCCGCGGGCCACGAGCACGACGTCGCCGATGCGGTCGACGACCTCGGGTGCCACGACACCGAACCACCCGGCCTCGATCGCCTCGGCACGGGTCGCGACGTACGCCTTCTTCCCGTAGCGGGCCCGGAAGCGGCCGACGAGGTCCCGCACGTCGGTGCCCGGCGCGACGGCGAGCTGCCGGCAGCGCGGGTCTCCGGCGACCCCGACGACGTCCGTCAGCAGCGCCGGGTCCATCGGCAGGTTCGCGTGCTCCGGGACGTCGAGCACGCCGTGGTCGGCCGTCACGACGACCCCCACGTCCGGGCGGAGCGCACGGTCGAAGCGGGCGAGCTCGCCGTCGAGCAGCTCGAGCGCCGCGGTCCACCGGTCGGACTGCCACCCGTGCTTGTGCCCGACCGAGTCGAGCTCGGGCACGTAGAGGTAGACGAGGGAGCGGCCCGTCGCGGTCTCGGCGAGGGCGGCGTCGACGCGCTGCGCGATCGAGTCGGCGGACACGTACCGCGCGCCGCCGAGGACGCTCGCCGTCATGCCCGACGACCGGTACCGCCCGGGGCCGACGACGACCGGGTCGACGCCGAGCGCCGCGGCCTCGGTGAAGAGCGTCGGGCCGAGCAGCCAGTCCGCCGGCACCTCGTCGTCCCACCCACTGAGCAGGTTCATCACGCGCTCGGTGTCCGGGTTCCACCCGCTGTAGCCGACGACCCCGTGCGAACCGGGCGGTCGACCGGTCGTGAGGGTGCTCAGCGCCGCGGCCGTCGTCGTGGGGAACCCGCTCCGCAGCTTCTTCGCGGAGCCGCTCGCGGGCGGGGCGACCAGCCACCGCGCGTGCCCGGCGCGCGCCGAGAGCGCGGCAGAGCCGAGCCCGTCGACCAGCACGACGACCGCCGAGCGGGCGGGGCGGAGGGCGATCCGTGCCTCCAGGCCGAGTGATCGCAACCACGCGTCGTCCGCAGCGCCGAGCGCCACGAGGCAACTCGGGAAGACGTCGGCGAGGTTCGCGGCGGCGTCGGGGGCCGTCGGTACGCTGGTTCCCATTCCCCCCAGTCTCGCAGAAGGGTGCCATGGCACGCACGGAAGCAGTCGGCCTGCCCGACGGTGAACGCATCGAGGACGTCGACGTCTCCGAGGAGATGCAGGGCTCCTTCCTCGAGTACGCGTACTCCGTCATCTACTCCCGGGCGCTCCCCGACGCACGCGACGGCCTCAAGCCCGTGCAGCGCCGCATCCTCTACCAGATGGCCGAGATGGGCCTCCGACCCGACCGCGGGCACGTCAAGAGCGCGCGCGTCACCGGCGAGGTGATGGGCAAGCTGCACCCGCACGGCGACAGCGCCATCTACGACGCCCTCGTCCGCATGGCGCAGCCGTTCACGATGCGGGTGCCGCTCGTCGATGGCCACGGCAACTTCGGCTCCCTCGACGACGGCCCCGCCGCGGCCCGCTACACCGAGGCACGGCTCGCCGAACCCTCGATGGCGATGACCGAGGGCCTGGGTGAGGACGTCGTCGACTTCGTCCCGAACTACGACAACCAGATCATGCAGCCCGGTGTCCTGCCGGCGGCGTTCCCGAACCTCCTCGTCAACGGCGCGTCCGGCATCGCGGTCGGCATGGCCACGAACATGGCGCCGCACAACCTGGGCGAGGTCGTCGAGGCGGCGAAGCACCTCCTCATGAACCCGCAGGCCTCCCTCGAGGAGCTGATGGAGTTCGTACCGGGGCCGGACCTGCCGGGTGGCGGCACGATCGTCGGGCTCTCCGGGGTCCGTGACGCCTACGCCACCGGCCGCGGCTCGTTCCGCACCCGGGCGAAGGTCAGCGTCGAGAACCTCACGCCGCGCAAGGCCGGGCTCATCGTCACCGAGCTCCCCTACCTCGTCGGCCCCGAGCGCGTGATCGAGAAGATCAAGGACGGCGTCCAGTCGAAGAAGCTCGTCGGCATCTCCGACGTGAAGGACCTCACCGACCGCAACCACGGGCTGCGGCTCGTGATCGAGATCAAGTCCGGCTTCAACCCGACCGCCGTGCTCGAGCAGCTCTACAAGCACACCCCCCTCGAGGACGGCTTCGGCATCAACAACGTCGCACTCGTCGACGGCTCGCCGCGGACGCTCGGCCTCCGGGACCTGCTCGACGTCTACGTGCGGCACCGTCTGTCCGTGGTCACGCGACGGTCGGAGTACCGGCTGGCACGGCGTCGTGAACGGCTGCACCTCGTCGAGGGCCTGCTCATCGCGATCCTCGACATCGACGAGGTCATCGAGGTCATCCGGTCCTCCGACGACTCCGAGGCCGCGCGCTCCCGGCTGCAGACCGTGTTCGACCTGTCCGAGGTGCAGGCCGAGTACATCCTCGAACTCCGGCTCCGCCGCCTGACGAAGTTCTCCCGCCTCGAGCTCGAGGGCGAGCGCGACCAGCTCCTCGCCGACATCGCCGCGCTCGAGGAGCTCCTCGGGTCCGACGAGCGGCTCCGCGCGCAGGTGTCGCTCGAGCTCACCGAGGTGTCCGACCGGTTCGCGACGCCACGCCGGACCCTCCTGACCGAGGCCGACGCCCCGGTCCGCGGTGGTCGCAAGGCCGCGGTCGACCCCGAATCACTGCAGATCGCGGACTCGCCGTGCCGGGTGATCCTCTCCACCACCGGGCGGCTCGTCCGCGTCGACATCCCGGACACCGACCTGGGGATCGTGCGGGTGCCGAAGCGCTCGAAGCACGATGCCGTCCGGTCGTCCGTCGTCTCCACCGTCCGTGGTCAGCTCGGCGCGCTGACGTCGACCGGCCGGGTCGTGCGGTTCTCCCCCGTCGACGTCCCCGCGGTGCCGCCGGCGTCCGTCCGGCTCGACGCCGGCGTGCGTGTGTCGGAGTACCTCGGCGTGCCCCGGACCGAGACGGTCGTGGCGCTCCTCGCGCTCACCGGTGAGGACTCCGTCGCGATCGGCACCGCCCAGGGCGTCGTGAAGCGCGTCGTCGCCGGTGCGTGGCCGGACAAGCCCGAGGTCGTCGCGATCGGCCTCAAGCCGGGTGACTCGGTCGTCGGCGCAGTCCAGGCGCCCGAGGACGACGACCTCGTGTTCATCACCTCGAACGCCCAGCTCCTGCGGTTCCCGGCGTCCGGCGTCCGGCCGCAGGGGCTGCCCGCCGGTGGCGTCGCCGGGGTCGCGCTCGCTGCCGGTGCATCGGTCATCTGGTTCGGGTCGGTCCCCCGCTCCGACGACGCCGTGGTGGCAACCGTGTCGACGTCGTCGGCCGCGCTGCCCGGGACGGACAACGGGCGCGCCAAGGTGTCGGCGCTGTCCGAGTTCCCGGCGAAGGGCCGCGCGACCCAGGGCGTCCGGGCGCACGCGTTCCTGAAGGGCGAGGACGGTCTGACCGTGGCGTGGGCGGGCATCGCCCCGCCGCACGCGGTGGGCACGGACGGCGCAGCACGGACCCTGCCCGACTGGCTGTCGAAGCGCGACGGCTCGGGCAGTCCGCTCGACGCCGTCATCGGCACGATCGGTGGGAGCGCGGCCGCGCTCGACGGGACCGCGGGCGAGGCGTAGGCGCGCGGCAGGCGGCGCCGCGCTGCC
>NZ_CP129104.1:3015011-3052586 GCF_030406605.1 Curtobacterium sp. 458
CGCGCGCCGCGCCGCGCCGCGCCGTAGGCGCGCCGTAGGCGCGCCGCGGGCGGCGCCGCGCGCCGCGCTCCCGCTTCATCTCGCGAAAGCGACAGTTCACCGCCGAGTTCTCCCGCGATCTGTCGCTTTCGCGGCACGGACGGCAACGAAGCTCGGCGATCTGTCGCTTTCGCAGCACGCCCGGCGACTGTACCCAGCACGCTGTCGCATTCGCAGGTCGCACTCCGCGCGGTGCACGGACCCGGATCAAGCCGCCGAAGCGACAAAGTGTGGCCGTACACACGCGGGACTCTGTCGCTTTAGCGGCACGGACGACGACGCGGCACGATGCGCGTCGCAGCGCGCTACGCGTCGATACGGTCACGGTCGAGCCCCTCGCCGGCGAGGATGAACTCCTTGCGCGGCGCGACGTCGTTCCCCATCAGCAGCTCGAACACCTTCGCAGCGTTCTCGGCATCGGGCACGTTCACCCGTCGGAGGGTCCGGTGTGTGCGGTCCATCGTGGTCTCGGCGAGCTGGTCGGCGTCCATCTCCCCGAGGCCCTTGTACCGCTGGATCGGCTCCTGGTACTTCTTGCCCTGCTTCTCGAGCTTCTTCAGCACCGCTTGGAGCTCGGCCTCGGAGTACGTGTACAGCGTGTCGTTCGCCTTGCCGCGGTTCACCACGACGACCCGGTGCAGCGGCGGCACGGCAGCGAAGACCCGGCCCTGCTCGATCATCGGGCGCATGTACCGGAAGAAGAGCGTGAGCAGGAGCGTGCGGATGTGGGCGCCGTCGACGTCGGCGTCGGACATGATGATGATCTTGCCGTAGCGCGCCTGGTCGATCTCGAACGTCCGACCCGAGCCGGCGCCGATGACCTGGATGATCGACGCGCACTCGGCGTTCGACAGCATGTCCGAAACCGAGGCCTTCTGCACGTTGAGGATCTTGCCCCGGATCGGCAGCAGCGCCTGGTACTCGCTGTTCCGCGCGAGCTTCGCGGTGCCGAGCGCGGAGTCGCCCTCGACGATGAAGAGCTCCGTGCCCTCGGCATCCTGCTTGCGGCAGTCGGCGAGCTTGGTCGGCAGCGAGGAGTTCTCGAGCGCGTTCTTCCGCCGCTGGGTCTCCTTGTGCGCCCGGGCCGAGATGCGGGTCTTCATCTCCGCGACGACCTTCTCGAGCAACGTCGCGGCCTGGGCCTTCTCGGTGCGCTGCGTCGAGGTGAGGATCTCGGTGAGCCGTTTCGACACCACCTGGTCGACGATCTTCCGGACCGCCGGCGTGCCGAGGACCTCCTTCGTCTGGCCCTCGAACTGCGGCTCGGGCAGGCGCACGGTGAGCACCGCGGTGAGTCCGGCGAGCACGTCGTCCTTCTCGAGCTTGTCCTGCCCGACCTTCAGCTTGCGGGCGTTCGCCTCGACCTGGGCGCGGACCGCCTTGACGACACCAGACTCGAAGCCTGCCTGGTGCGTCCCGCCCTTCGGCGTCGCGATGATGTTCACGAAGCTGCGGAACACCGTCTCGTAGCCGCTGCCCCACCGCAGCGCCAGGTCGACCTCGCACTCGCGCGACACCGACGTCGACACCATGTGCCCCTTGTCGTCGAGCATCGGCACGGTCTCGGTGAAGGTGCCCGTGCCCTGGACGCGCCAGACGTCGGTCACGGCGCCGTCGACGGCGAGGTGCTCGACGAACTCGCTGATGCCCCCCTCGTACCGGAAGCGCTCGATGACCGGACCGTCCTCGAGCGGCGCGCCCGTGGCGGCGGCACGCGACGCGGCCGCCTCGATCGACGACGGTCGGGCGTCCGTGATGGTGATCCCGAGCCCGGGGACCAGGAACGCCGTCTGGCGCGCACGGTTGACGAGGTCCTGCGTGCTGAAGCGGGCATCGGGCGTGAAGATCTGCCGGTCGGCCCAGTAGCGGATGCGCGACCCGGTGACGCCCTTCTTGACCTTGCCGACGACCCGGAGCTCGCTGCCGGACGTGAACGGTGTGAAGGGCGCATCGGGACCGTCACCGGCGAACGTCCCCGGCTCACCACGGTGGAACGACATCGCGTGGGTCTTGCCGCCGCGGTCGACCTCGACGTCGAGCCGCTCCGACAGCGCGTTGACGACCGACGCCCCGACACCGTGCAGACCACCGGACGCCGCGTACGAGCCCGAGCCGAACTTACCGCCCGCGTGGAGCTTCGTGAACACGACCTCGACCCCGGTCAGGCCGGTCTTCGGCTCGACGTCGACGGGGATGCCACGAGCAGTGTCGCGGACCTCGACCGAGCCGTCCGGGTGCAGCACCACGCCGATCTCGTCACCGTGCCCGGCGAGGGCTTCGTCGACGGAGTTGTCGATGATCTCCCACAGGCAGTGCATGAGGCCGCGGGAGTCGGTCGAGCCGATGTACATGCCCGGCCGCTTGCGGACCGCCTCGAGCCCCTCGAGGACGGAGAGATGGCGCGCAGAGTAGTCGGAGCTCACCGTCCGATCGTACTGAGCACCACCGACGCCCAGCGCCCTGACACTCGGTCTGGGGCCAGTGGGTCCGCGCTGAGCGAAACGTGCCCCGATGATGCCGTACATCCAGGCACCACGTGTTCAAATGGTCAGCAACCGGCACCCGTTGGGTGGAAACCCGGCACCCGCCCTGCGATCCGTGAGGAGCACAGCAATGACCCAGACCGTGCAGGACCTCTCCATCGACGAATTCGGCAGCAACCAGCTCACCGCTGCTGACCGCTGCGACAGCTGCGGAGCGCAGGCCTACATCCGAGCGACCATGGCGAGCGGCGAGCTCCTCTTCTGCGCCCACCACGGCGCCGAGTTCAAGGACAAGCTCGCAGCCACCGCCATCGAGTGGCACGACGAGAGCAGCCGACTCTACGAGTCGAAGTAGCGTCCGGACGCGACAGCGTCCGCATGTGACAGACGGGAGGCGCGGTGCCAGCTGGCACCGCGCCTCCCGTCTGTCGTGGGGTGCGTGACCCCGCGTCGCGTCAGGCGATCCGCTTGAACGCCTTGTCGACGTAGCGGTCGATGGTCGCACGCGCTTCGCGCGCGTACCGGTCGATCGACGCCGTCCGCTGCGCGTCCGGCGTGTACTCGCGACCGAGCCGCGCGGTGGCGGCGGCGAGCACGCCGTCGGTCAGCTGCGGGTTGAGCGGCAGGATGGGGCCCTGGGTGTGGGTGCCGAACGAGTTGCCGGTGATCGCACCCTCGACCGGACTGCCCGCCTGGTTGCCGCCGCCGGACACGACGTCGGCGAAGGGCGTCACGCCGTCGCCGAGCTCGATGCGCGTCGCGTGGTCCTCGAAGCCCGCGAGGCGGGTCGGGGCGTCGCCGAGCAGCGGGTAGCGGGTCTCGAGCACGAAGTAGTTCACCCGACGCTCGGCGCCGCGCACGGCTCGGGCGTCGAACACCCCGAAGCCCGGGACGTCGGCACCGTCGGTCGCGACGACGGCGTTCGTGGCGAGGTCGAACCCGCCGCCGACCGCCACCACCGGGACGCCCGCGGTCGCGAAGTCGCGCAGTGCCACACCGACCCGGGTGACGTCGCCCCCGAGGGACCGCATGGCGCTGAGCGGCCCGTTGCCGATCACGACGACGTCGGCAGCGGTGGGCAGGGTGTCACCCGGCGCGTACTCGACGACCTCGGTGGCGATGTCCGCGGTCTCGGCACGGCGGACGAGGGCAGCGACGTTGCCGCGGTCCCCCGAGACGCCCATCTGCCGCGGGTACACGTGCAGGATGGTCAACCGGTCGGCGGTCATGCCGTCTTCTCCATGTCCGGGTGGCCGAGGGCCTTGCGGGCGATCATCATGATCTCGTAGTTGACGATGAAGTTCTTCGTCCCGCTCGACGTCGCGCCGAGCTGCTCCATGTGCCGGATGGCAGCCTCGACGTCCGGTTCGACCTTGCCGATGCGAACGCCGGCGTGCTCGAGGGCGATCGCGATCTGCCACGCCTTGTCGCCGGAGACGACGTCCACGTGGTCGAGCGCCGAGAAGTCGATGTCGTAGATCCACGAGATGTCCGGCGTTCCCTCGTCGATCGCCATGAGGACCTGCTCGGGGCGGTCCGGGAGCGCGTCGAGGTTCAGCTGGAGGCTCGCGGCGTTCTTGAACATCGTGAACTCGGCGGCCTCGCCGGCGATCGGGAGCCGTTCGCCACGGCCGTACGCCGGCTTCATCGTGCCGAACGCCTTCGTGACCGCGTCCGCACGGAACTGGTCGCCCAGGGCCGCGCTCGCGGTGGCGGTGGCGGCCGCGGCGTCCACGGCGTAGTGCAGGCCACGGGCCGGGAGCCGCACGGGGATGTCCGCACCGCCGAACCGGATGGTCGCACCGTCGCCGGTGTTCACGACGACCTCGGCGTCGGCGACGTTCGGCACGGCGTCCTGCCGGTCGAAGTCGTCGGCGTTCTGCAGGCCGTTCGGGGCCGCGGCCACGACCTCGGCACTGGCACCGAAGCGGAGCACCTGCTGCCCGGCCGTGCCCGAGTACGCGTCGAGGAACTGGTCGTCGCGGTTGGTGATGACGTTCCGCGCCGACAGGGCCGCGGTGTCGAGCATCATCGTGGCGACGCGCTCGGTCTCGAAGAACCGGTAGAGCTGGTCGACCTGGACGTTCAGCATCGTCACCGTGGACGGCGACAGGATGCCGGCGAGCTCGACCGCGAACGCCTCGTCGACCTCGAGGATGCCGATGTCGGCCTTGAGCTTGCCGGTCAGCGACACCTCGGAGAGGAGCGCCGACGCGATGCCCTGCGGCAGGTTCGCACCGGACGGGTTCGTGAAGACCCGGAGGCCGTGCGCCCGCACGATGTCGGAGATCATGTGGGTCGTCGTGGACTTGCCGTTCGACCCGAGCACGAAGACGACGCCGTTCGGGAACTGCTTCGTCACGTGCTGCAGGAAGTCCGGCACGAGCTTGAGGACGATGTAGCCGGGGTAGGCGGACCCCCCGCCCCGCGCACGAGCGAGGGCGCGGAGGATCCGCCCGACCAGGATCGGGATGAGGAAGCGCATCGGCCTACTCGAGGTAGTCGCGCAGCGACTGCGACCGCGACGGGTGGCGGAGCTTCGCCATCGTCTTCGACTCGATCTGGCGGATGCGCTCGCGCGTCACGCCGAACGTGTCACCGATCTGGTCGAGGGTCTTCGGCTGACCGTCACCGAGGCCGAAGCGCATGCGGATGACGCCCGCCTCGCGCTGGGACAGGGAGTCGAGCAGGCTCTCGAGCTGCTTCTGCAGCATCGTGAAGCCCACCGCGTCGGCCGGCACGACGGCCTCGGTGTCCTCGATGAGGTCACCGAACTCCGAGTCGCCGTCCTCGCCCAGGGGCGTGTGCAGCGAGATCGGCTCGCGACCGTACTTCTGGACCTCGACGACCTTCTCCGGGGTCATGTCGAGCTCGCGGGCGAGCTCTTCCGGAGTGGGCTCGCGACCGAGGTCCTGGAGCATCTGACGCTGGACGCGCGCGAGCTTGTTGATGACCTCGACCATGTGCACCGGGATGCGGATGGTGCGGGCCTGGTCGGCCATCGCGCGGGTGATCGCCTGGCGGATCCACCACGTCGCGTAGGTCGAGAACTTGAAGCCCTTCGTGTAGTCGAACTTCTCGACGGCACGGATGAGGCCCAGGTTGCCCTCCTGGATGAGGTCCAGGAACTGCATGCCGCGGCCCGTGTAGCGCTTGGCGAGCGACACGACGAGGCGGAGGTTCGCGCCGAGCAGGTGCGACTTCGCGCGCTGACCGTCGCGGGCGACCCAGCGGAGCTCGCGCTCCTCGGGCTTGGAGAGGCCCGTCGAGTGCTGCAGCTTGTCCTCGGCGAACAGGCCGGCCTCGATGCGCATCGCGAGCTCGACCTCCTGCTCGGCGTTGAGGAGCGCGACCTTGCCGATCTGCTTCAGGTAGTCCTTGACCGGGTCGGCGGTCGCCCCCGTGATGGTCGTCGAGTAGACCGGGGCCTCGTCGTCGTCGGACTGCGAGATGACGAGCGCGCCGGCGGCGACCGCGGCGGCCTCGGCCTTGGTGTCCTTCGGGGCCTCTTCGTCGGCGTCGGCGTCGTCGGTGGCGTCGTCCGCCGCCTCGTCCACGGGCTCGACCGGCTCGTCGTCGAGCTCGTCGTCGTCGGCCTTGGCCTTCTTCCCGCCCTTGGCGGTGGTCTTCTTCGGCGCGGCCTTCTTCGCCGGCGCCTTGGTGGCGCGCTTCTTCGGCGCGGCCGTGCCCTCGGCCTCGGCGGACTCAGCCGCCGTGCCCTCGGGTTCGGTGTCCTTCGTGGGATCGATCGTCGTGCTCCGGGCAGCCATGCGATCACCTCTCTCGTCGTGCCACGTTCGTGGGGTCGTGGCCTCCCTCGCCGCCCAGGGCCGTCGCCGCAGTCCCCCGCGTCAGCCGGTCCTACCAATCCGGGCAGCACTAGGACCCATGTCAAGTCCCCGGGTTTCCGCGCGCTCCGAGGAGTGGTTGGTCACGAGGGGCCCGATGGGTCCGGTAGTCATTATTGCACGCCGCGCTTCCGCAGACGTGCAACCAGTGCAACCCAGAGCGGGCCGACGCGTATTCCCTCCTGTTCGTGCAGCACACGGCGGGTCCGGTGGCGTGCGTGCAGCAGCATCGCGACCCCGAAGCCGACGACGACGTACTGCACGGTGAGGGCGATCCGGAAGTTCGCCCAGGCGAAGACGGTCTGCCCCGTGGCCTGGGATGCTGCGTCGAGGATCGTGCCGACGAGGTACATCATCACGAACGCGGCGAGGAAGCCCCCGACGTTCACGAGCCCGTTCGCCGAGCCGAGCGCGCCGACCGGGTTGAAGGACCTGGCGAAGTCGAACCCGATGAGCGATCCCGGTCCGCCGATGCCCATCGCGACGACGAGCAGCACGAGCAACCAGGTCGGCGGCTGCCCCGGCCAGGTCAGCACCGCCGTCCACACCACGGCGAGGAGCGCCACGCACCCCAGCACGAGGTTCGACCGGCGGAGCGGGTACCGGGCGCAGAGGACACCGAGCAACGGCCCGGCGACGAACCCCGTCACGACGATCACGGTGAGGAAGCCGGCCGCCTCGGTCGGGGTGTAGCCGAGCCCGCGGAGCATCGGCACGCCCCACAGCAGCGAGAAGACCGTGCCGGAGGACTGCGTCACGTAGTGCGACCAGAACCCGAGTTGCGTCCCGGGGCGCCGGACCGCGTGCGCGAAGGTCCGGAGCGCCCCGCCCCACGAGTGCGGCAGCGGGATCGCACCGGTGCGCACCGGCACCGGACCGTTGCGGACGACGGCGAACGCGAGCACCAGGCCGACGGCCCCGGCACCGGCGGCCACCCCGTACGCCGTGCCCCAGCCCGTGGTGTGCAGCAGGAGCGCGAACGGGAACGCCGAGAGCACCTGCCCGACCTGCCCCAGGTTGCCGGTCCACTGCGAGATCTGGGGCAGGATCCGCCCGCTGAACCACATCGGCAGGAGCCGGATCACCGAGATGAAGGTCATCGCGTCACCGGCGCCGACGAGGACGCGCCCGACCACGGCCGGTCCGATCGTCGGCGACACCGCGACGACCGCCTGCCCGACGACGAGGAGCACCGCGCCGAGCAGCACGAGCCGCCGTGGCCCGAACCGGTCGAGCGCGATGCCGACGGGGATTTGCAGCGCCGCGTACACGGCGATCTGCACCACCGCGAGCGTCGACAGCACGGCGGCGGACACCGCGAAGCGCTCCTGCGCGTCCACGCCGGAGACGCCCAGCGTGGACCGCTGCACCACGGCGAGGACGTAGGCCAGCACCGCGATGCCCCAGACGAGGAAGGCACGGCGCGAGTTCACCCGGCCAGGCTACCGGCGCCGCCGCGCCACCACGGCCGCCGGGGGCGACCTGTGGAGAACGCGACGGGCGGGGCGGACGTGCACCGTGCCTCCAGGCAGAGACCGGCCGGGAGGCCCGTCACGCGTCGACCGCAGCACCCGCGTCCGCCGGCCGGTCACCCCGTCAGTCGGCGGTGCCGTCCGCCTGCCCGCGCCGGTCCGCCAAGAACCGCTCGAGCTCCGCCGCGATCGCGTCGGCGGAGGGTACCTCGCCGTCGACGCCGGTGAGCGGCGAGCCGATCGGGTTGCCGGCCATGTACTCGTCGTGCCGCTCCTCGAGCACCGAGACGAGCCGCTGCAGTTCGCCGTTCCCGCCGACCTGCTCGTCGACGCGGGCGAGGAACTCGCGCCCTTCCTCGCGGAGGGCGTCGGACGGGAAGATGAGGCCGGTCGCGGCGGAGACCCCCGCGAGGGCAGCCACCGCGGCGTCGGGGAACTCGGTGTCCGAGAGGTAGTGCGGCACGAGCAGGACCAGCCCGGTGACGTCGTGTCCGGACTGCGCGAGCCGGTGCTCGACGAGGTGCAGCACGTTCGCCGGTGCCTGGGTCTCCGGCTTCCACACGCTCATCTGCTCGACGAGGTCGGCGCGCGTGCCGGACACGGTCATGCGGATCGGACGGGTGTGCGGCACGGGCATCGGGATCGACTGGACCCAGGTCGTGTCGACGACCTGCAGCCGCTCGGCGAGGTCGGTGACCGCGGCGACGAAGGCGTTCCACCGGAAGTCGGGCTCGTACCCGGAGAGGAAGAGGAACGGCTGGCCGATCTCGTCGCGCACGAGGGACAGCGTGAGCCGCGGGACCGTGACGGACTCGATGTGGTCGTGCTCGAACGTGATCACCGGCCGACGGGCGCGCCAGTCGAGCAGGACGTCGGGGTCGAACTCGACGATGGTCGTCGCCTCGAGGGTGCCCTCGATCGCCGTCGTGACCTGCGCCACCGCGGCTCCCGCGTCGGCGAAGCCGGTCAGCGCAGCGACGAGGTGGAGGCCCGCCGGCACCTCGGGGGCGCCGTCGACGAACGAGTAGAGGTCCTCGGGGTGGTTCACCGTCCCCATGCTAGGCGGGCGTGCACCGCGGCCCGGGATGCGCGGCCACGCCGACAGCGAACAGTGCGTGGATAGGGTTGGGGCATGGTCCGACCGATCCTCTCCACCGTCTCGTCCGCCGCAGCAGGAACGGAGGCCGACGTCCTCGTCGTCGGTGTCCGGCCGGGGGTCGACGGCGGTCCCGCGACCACCGTCGGCGCCGACTTCCTCGGCGACCTCGACCTCGCCGCTATCGGCGTCACCGGCGCGAAGGACCAGCTCGTCCGCCTCCCGGGGACGGGCGTCGCCGCGTCCTCGGTCGCCCTCGTCGGTCTCGGCTCCGCCACCGACGCTGCCGCCGTGCGGAGCGCCGCCGGCAGCGCGGTCCGGCAGCTCCCGCTCGTCGGGTCCATCGCGATCGCCCTGCCGACCGACTCCGCCGAGCTCGTCGAGGCGGCGCTCGAGGGGGCCGCCCTCGGCTCCTACGCCTTCACCGCCCACAAGGGCACCGGCACCACCGGGCCCGCCCGCGGAGACCAGCGCATCGCGGTCGTGGCGCCCGCCGGCGTCGAGGTCGACACGACCCGCGCGTCCGTCGTGGCGGAGGCCGCGTCGACCGTCCGTGACCTCGTGAACACCGCCGCCGGCGACCTCGGCCCGTCCGACGTCGCGGACGTCGCGCAGGGGCTCGCCGCGGACCTGCCGCTCACCGTCGAGGTGCTCGACGAGCACGAGCTGGAGGCACAGGGCTTCGGCGGCATCGCCGGGGTCGGCCGCGGTTCGGTCCGTCCGCCGCGTCTCGTCGTCGTCCGGTACGCCCCGGAGTCCGCGTCGAAGCACCTCGCGCTCGTCGGGAAGGGCATCACGTTCGACTCGGGCGGCCTCTCGCTCAAGCCGGCCGCCTCGATGCTCGGCATGAAGACCGACATGACCGGCGCCGCGACGGTCCTCGCCGCCACGGTCGCCGCCGCGAAGCTGGGCCTCGACACGAAGGTCACCGCGTGGCTGTGCCTCGCCGAGAACATGCCGTCCGGCTCGGCCACCCGCCCCGGCGACGTCCTGACGCTCAAGAACGGCAAGACCGTCGAGGTCACGAACACCGACGCCGAGGGCCGTCTCGTCCTCGGTGACGGCATGGCCGCGGCGTCCCTCGAGCGCCCGGACGCGATCGTCGACGTCGCGACGCTCACCGGCGCGCAGGTCGTGGCGCTCGGCGACCGCACCACCGGCCTGATGGGCAGCGACGACCTCGTGGCACAGGTCCGCGCGATCGCGGACGCCGTGGCCGAGCCGATCTGGCCGATGCCGCTGCCCGAGGAGCTCGACGCCCGACTCGCGAGCGACGTGGCCGACATGGTCAACGCGACCGTCGGCAACCCGGCGGGCGGCATGCTCCTCGCGGGCAAGTTCCTCGAGCGGTTCGTGGGCGAGGGCATCCCGTGGGCGCACCTCGACATCGCGGGTCCCTCGGAGCACAAGGGCGGCGGCTACGGGTGGCTCGGCAAGGGCGCCACGGGCGTCATGGTCCGGACACTCATCAGCCTCGCAGAAGAGCTCCAGTCCAAGTAGTAGGTTTGAGTCCGGCGGGGCGGCCGCGTGTGCGCGCACCCCGCCGGACCCACACGGGACGGGACCGGAACCACACGGTCCGACCGTGGGACGCCGCTCGCCGCGGTGTCCACGGGGCCTGACCGGTCCCGAACACGCACGAGGGAGTTGCACCAGGTGACGGAACAGACTTACGACGTCGTGGTCCTCGGTGGCGGCAGCGGTGGGTACGCCGCAGCGCTCCGGGCCGCCGAGCTCGGGATGAGCGTCGCGCTCATCGAGGGAGACAAGCTCGGGGGGACGTGTCTGCACCGCGGGTGCATCCCGACGAAGGCGCTCCTGCACGCAGCGGAGATCGCCGACGGCACCCGTGACGCCGAGAAGTACGGCGTCATCGCCGAGTTCGCCGGCGTCGAGGTGCCCAAGGTCATCGAGTACCAGCAGGGCGTCATCTCGTCCAAGTACAAGGGCCTCCAGGGCCTCATCAAGGCGCGGAAGATCACCGTGGTCGAGGGCTGGGGTCGCCTGACCGCCCCGAACACCGTGCAGGTCGGCGACCAGACCGTCACCGGCAAGAACGTCGTGCTCGCCACGGGTTCCTACTCGCGGTCCCTCCCCGGGCTGGAGATCGGCGGCCGGGTCATCACCTCCGAGACCGCGCTCAAGATGGACTACGTCCCGAACAAGGTCGTCATCCTCGGTGGCGGCGTCATCGGCGTCGAGTTCGCGAGCGTCTGGAAGTCCTTCGGCGCCGAGGTCACGATCGTGGAGGCGCTGCCCCACCTCGTCCCGGCCGAGGACGAGTCCATGTCGAAGCAGCTCGAGCGCGCGTTCCGCAAGCGCGGCATCGAGTTCTCGCTCGGTGTCCGCTTCCAGGGCGTCGAGCAGCACGAGAACGGCGTGGTCGTCACGCTCGAGGACGGCAAGACCTTCGAGGGCGACGTCATGCTCGTCGCCGTCGGTCGCGGCCCCCTCACCCAGAACATGGGCTTCGAGGAGGTCGGCGTCACGATGGACCGCGGGTTCGTCACGACGAACGAGCGCCTCGCCACGAACGTCCCGAACGTGTACGCCGTCGGCGACATCGTCCCGGGCCTGCAGCTCGCGCACCGCGGCTTCCAGCAGGGCATCTTCGTCGCCGAGGAGATCGCCGGTCTGAACCCGGTCGTCATCTCCGACACGAACATCCCGAAGATCACGTACTCCGACCCCGAGGTCGCGTCCGTCGGGCTCTCCCAGGCGAAGGCCGAGGAGCAGTTCGGCGCCGACAAGGTGGACTCCTACGAGTACAACCTCGCCGGCAACGGCAAGAGCCACATCATCGGCACGTCCGGCTCGGTCAAGGTCGTCCGCGTGGTCGACGGCCCCGTCGTCGGCGTCAGCATGATCGGCGCCCGCGTCGGCGAGCTCATCGGCGAGGCACAGCTCGCCGTCAACTGGGAGGCCTACCCGGAGGACATCGCTCCCCTGGTCCACGGACACCCCACGCAGAACGAGGCGCTGGGCGAGGCGTTCCTGCACCTCGCGGGCAAGCCGCTGCACGCCCTGTGAACACCATGACCACCACCACGATCCACCCCTGCGAAGAGGAGTCCACCCGATGAGCGAATCCGTCAACCTCCCGGCGCTCGGCGAGAGCGTCACCGAGGGCACGGTGACCCGATGGCTGAAGAACGTCGGTGACCGGGTCGAGGTCGACGAGCCGCTGCTCGAGGTCTCGACCGACAAGGTCGACACCGAGATCCCCTCGCCCGTCGCGGGCGTCGTGGAGGAGATCCTCGTGCAGGAGGACGAGACCGTCGAGGTCGGCACCGCGCTGGTGAAGATCGGCGACGGCTCCGGCTCCTCCGACGGCGGCTCGGACGAGGGCGGCGCCGACCAGGGCGCACCCGAGCAGGACGCTTCCGCGCAGGGTTCCGACGAGGCCCAGGCCGACGCCACCGAGCCCGAGCCAGCCCCGAGCACCGAGCAGCAGGAGGAGCAGAAGGCTCCCGAGCCGCAGAAGGCCGAGCCCGCCCCGGGCGGTCAGACGCAGCCCGCCGCCCCGCAGGCGCCGTCCGCTCCGCCGGCCGCCGCTCCGGTGCCGCAGGCCGCTCCGGTCCCGCCGCCCGCCGCCGCTCCCCCGGCAGCCGTCCCGGCTCCTGCAGCCGCGCCGGCCCCTGCCGCCGCTCCGGCCGCCTCCGGCCAGTCGGCGTCCGTGCCGAACCCGACGCAGGACGGCTCGGCCTCCGGCTACGTCACCCCGCTCGTGCGCAAGCTCGCGAACGAGCAGGGCGTCGACCTGTCGACCGTGACCGGCTCCGGTGTCGGCGGACGCATCCGCAAGGAGGACGTCCTCGCCGCCGCAGCCGCGAAGCCCGCCGCCGGTGGCGGTCAGGCCGCAGCGGCTCCGTCCGGTCCCTTCGTCGCCGAGGTGTCGCCGCTCCGTGGCACCCGCGAGAAGATGACCCGGCTCCGCAAGGTCGTGGCCGAGCGTGCCGTGCAGTCGATGACCTCGACCGCGCAGCTCACGAGCGTCGTCGAGGTCGACGTCACGAAGGTGGCGCAGTTCCGCGACGCGCACAAGGCCGAGTTCCTCGAGAAGACCGGCTCGAAGCTCTCCTTCATGCCGTTCTTCGCCCTCGCGGCGTCGGAGGCGCTCAAGGCGCACCCGAAGATCAACTCGACGGTCGACGGCGACGAGATCGTGTACCCGGAGACCGAGAACGTCTCGATCGCGGTCGACACCGAGCGCGGTCTGCTCACCCCGGTGATCAAGGACGCTGCGTCGTTGAACCTGGCGCAGTTCTCGCAGTCGATCGCCGACCTGGCCGAGCGCACGCGCAACAACCAGCTCAAGCCGGACGAGCTCGCGGGCGGCACCTTCACGCTGACGAACACCGGTTCGCGCGGCGCGCTGTTCGACACCCCCGTGGTGTTCCTCCCGCAGTCGGCGATCCTCGGCACGGGCATCGTGACGAAGCGTCCGGCAGTCGTGAAGGTCGACGGACAGGAGGCGATCGCGATCCGTTCGTTCGTCTACCTCGCGCTGTCGTACGACCACCGCATCATCGACGGTGCGGACGCGTCCCGCTACCTCGTCGCGGTCAAGAACCGCCTCGAGGAGGGCAACTTCGCCCCGAACCTGGGCTACTGAGGCACTGCCCTCGGGCACTGCACCACAGCCCTCGGGCGCTGAGACCCGGCGCTCCGGCCCGGCTCGACGGAACGGCCCCGCTCCCCAGGGAGCGGGGCCGTTCCGCGTCCCCGACAGGACGGACCGCGCCGCGCCCGCACGTCACCCGCCGAGTGCCGTCACCGCGGCGGCCGCCAGTCCGGCCGCGACCACGACACCGACGACGACCTGTCGCACCGGCAACCGTCGTCGGCCGACCGGTACGCCGCGCTCGACGAGGTCCCGCACCCGGCCGATCGCCGCGTCGACGACGGACTGGTCCGACAGCGTCCCGGGGGCGGACGGCACCGCCTCCTCGAAGGTGAAGAGTCCCGCCGGCGGATCCCAGCGCACCGGCCGCGGAGCCCCGGCAGCCCGCACGATCTCCAGGAGGACGTGGAGCGCGCCCGGGTCGCCGGACCGCGCCGCGACGAGAGCGGCGTCGACGCCCGGACGGCAGGACTCCCGTGGGTCGACCCGCTCCCACACGACCCGGACGGCGAGCAGCAGCGCGGTGACGCCCTCGACGAGACCCGTGTCGGCGCTCGCCCCGGCGACGAACGCTGCGGCACCCGTCGGCCGGTCGCAGAACACCACGGCTCCGGAGTCGTCCACCACGACGTCGTCGGGGCGCGCACGTCCGAGCAGGACCGCCCCGCGCGACGCGGCGACGGCCAGGTCGAGCAGCGGCGTGGTCAGGGTGACCGCGACGCCGACGCTGGGTGTCCCGAGACGGTCGAGCGCCGCCGCGATCGACGGGCCGGCGGGTTGCAACGTCTCGGCGACCAGGACGCCCGCGCCGCTGCGACCGACCGCGAGCACTGGTCCGAGGTGCCGCTCCGTCGCCGCTGAACGGGCAGCGACCCAGGCGAGGAAGGACTCCTCGGACGTGGCCGCCCACCAGGTCCTGCGCTCCTCGTCCGTGTCCACGCGTCGATGCTCGTACCGGCTGCACGGGCGTGGGTCTCCGCACGGACGACTGTGGAGCGACGCCGTTCGCCCACAGCCTCCTCCGAGCCGGTCTCGGAGTGCCTGCTCAGGCCGTATCCTGTGTGCATGGCACGCAGCAGTTCTTCCGACACGAAGGCGAAGGAGCCGGGTCGTCTCAAGCAGATGTACCAGGTCTTCCAGATGACCCGTCGGGCCGACCCGACGTCCGTCTGGTGGTTCGCCCTCGCGTTCCTGGTCCCCGTCGTCCTCGGCGTCCTCCTGGCACTGCTGCTGCCGGGTCAGAACTGGCTCGCGGTCCTCCTCTGGATCGTCGCGGGTGTCCTGCTCGGCGTCCTGCTCTTCCTCATCGTCCTCGGCCGCCTCGCCGAGCGCGCCGCGTACTCGCAGATCGAGGGCCAGCCCGGCGCCGTCGGCGCCGTCCTCTCGAACTCGCTCCGTCGCCAGTGGCGCTCGAGCGAGATGCCGGTGGCCGTGCACGGTCGTTCGCAGGCCGCCGTGTACCGCGCCGTCGGCACCCCCGGCGTCGTCCTCATCACCGAGGGCCAGCTCGGCAACCTCACCCGTCAGGTGGACGAGGAGCGTCGCAAGGTGCAGCGCATCGTCCCGAACGTCCCGGTGCACGTCGTGCACGTCGGTGGCGGCGATGACGCCGTCACGCTGCACAAGCTCCCCCGCGCGATGAACAAGTTCAAGAAGGCGCTCAACCGCAGCGAGGTCCTCGCGGTCGCCAACCGGCTCGACTCGCTGACGCAGAGCCCGGCCGCCGCCATCCCGAAGGGCATGGACCCGATGCGGGCACGCGCCGGCCGCCCGCGCTGATCCGCGGACCCGGTACACACGCAACGCCCCCGACCACCTCGGTCGGGGGCGTTCTGCGTGCGGGGCGCGCGGCGGGTCAGCGCCGGACGAGCACGGTCCCGGCGATGCGGTCGTGTGCACCTCGGCTGTCGCGGTCGATGATGAGCGCCGGCACGACGAGGCAGAGGAGCACCGTCCGGACCACCGGACGCCACACCCCGACGTAGCCACCTCGGAGCGGCACGACACGGAGGCCGACGCAGATGTGCCCGAACGAGCCCGACAGCAGGCAGATGAACAGGACCTGCAGCGCGGCGAAGATGGCGATCTGGATCCACGAGTGCGCGATGTCGCCGGATCCGTTCACCGGCGACCAGACGCCGGTGACGTAGGCCACGAGGTCGGCGAGGGCCCCGTCGATGAGCAGTGCGACGACGCGCCGGCCGATCCGCCCGACGCTGCGGGGCCCGTCCTCCGGGAGCCCGAGGTCCTTGCCGGGCCAACCGTCGGGGTGCGGGGCGGCGGACGACGACGGGGAGGTGCTGCGGGGCATGCTCCAAGCGTAGGCGAGCGCCGCCGCGTAACACGCACGAAACAATGCAGTCACGTCCGGGAAACTCGGTGTCAATAGCCTCGTCGGAGGGTGCCGAAAGGTCCCTGCCGACATCACCCAACCCCACAGGAGATCGACACACATGTTCAGCGATTCCTCCGAGGTGCTCGCCTTCATCAAGGACACGGACGTCAAGTTCCTCGACATCCGCTTCACGGACCTCCCCGGTGTCCAGCAGCACTTCAACATCCCGGCGTCGACGGTCGACGAGGACTTCTTCTCGGTCGGACAGCTCTTCGACGGTTCGTCGATCCGCGGCTTCGCGTCGATCCACGAGTCGGACATGCAGCTCATCCCCGACGTGACGACGGCCTACATCGACCAGTTCCGCGCCGAGCGCACGCTGATCATGATCTTCGACATCTACAACCCGCGGAACGGCGAGATCTACGGCCGCGACCCGCGTCAGGTCGCCAAGAAGGCGGAGAAGTACCTCGCGTCGACGGGCATCGCGGACACCGCGTTCTTCGCCCCCGAGGCCGAGTTCTACATCTTCGACGACGTCCGCTACTCGGTCACGCAGAACAAGTCGTTCTACAGCGTCGACTCGGAGGAGGGCGCGTGGAACACCGGCCGCGAGGAAGAGGGCGGCAATCTCGCCAACAAGACCCCGTACAAGGGCGGCTACTTCCCCGTCTCCCCCGTCGACAAGACGGCTGACCTCCGCGACGACATCACCCTCAAGCTGATCGAGGCGGGCTTCGAGCTCGAGCGCTCGCACCACGAGGTGGGCACCGGCGGCCAGCAGGAGATCAACTACAAGTTCGACACGATGGTCCACGCCGCGGACGACATCCTGAAGTTCAAGTACATCGTCAAGAACACGGCGGACCAGTGGGGCAAGGTCGCCACGTTCATGCCGAAGCCGCTCTTCGGGGACAACGGCTCGGGCATGCACACCCACCAGTCGCTGTGGAACGACGGCAAGCCGCTGTTCTACGACGAGAACGGCTACGGCGGCCTCTCGGACGTCGCGCGCTGGTACATCGGCGGCATCCTGAAGCACGCTCCGGCGCTGCTCGCGTTCACGAACCCGTCGATCAACTCGTACCACCGTCTGGTCAAGGGCTTCGAGGCGCCGGTCAACCTGGTCTACTCGGCCGGCAACCGCTCCGCTGCGATCCGCATCCCGATCACGGGCACGAACCCCAAGGCCAAGCGCATCGAGTTCCGCGCGCCGGACGCCTCGGGCAACCCGTACCTCGCGTTCGCCGCGCAGCTCATGGCGGGCCTCGACGGCATCCAGAACCGCATCGAGCCGCACGAGCCGGTCGACAAGGACCTCTACGAGCTCCCGCCGGAGGAGGCCAAGGGCATCCCGCAGGTGCCGGGCTCCCTCGACGAGGCGCTCGAGGCGCTCGAGGCGGACCACGAGTTCCTCACGAAGGGCAACGTCTTCACCGAGGACCTCATCCAGACCTGGATCGACTACAAGCGTGAGAACGAGATCCTCCCGCTCGCGCAGCGCCCGCACCCGTTCGAGTACGAACTGTACTTCGGGGTCTGACGCACGACGACGAAGGCCCCCGCACCGTCAGGTGCGGGGGCCTTCCGCATGTGTGGCGACCCGGTCTGGAGGCGCGGTGCCGGTCCGGCGGACCGGCACCGCGCCTCCAGTCGGTTGCGTCCACTGCGGAAGCGACAGATGCGCGTCAGCCCGCCACGGAGATCCCGCGAAAGCGACAGTCCCGCGCGAACGTTCCGGCGCGATCTGTCGCTTTCGCGAAAGCGACAGATCGCGCCGCCGTACCGCGGCCGCGCGGGGCACACGACGAAGCGGGGCCCGCGCCGCCCCCGGCACGGACCCCGCTCGTTGCGGTGGCAGGACTAGCGCGCCGTCGCCAGCACGTCGTTCGCCCCCGCGGCGACGCTCACGGGTGCACCCGTGACCGGGGTGGGCCGTCCCAGGGAACGGACGGTCCAACCCGCTTCGACCCAGTCCTCGACCGGGAGGCAGTTGCGCGCGTCGATCACGACGCGGCGCCCGACGACCTCGCCGAGCGACACGGGCGACGCCTCGATGATCTCGTCCCACTCGGTGAGGACCAGGACCACGTCGGCGCCCTCGATGGCGGCTTCCTTCGTGGCGGCGTAGGTCAGCGTCGGGAACGAACGGCGGGCGGTCTCGTTCGCCTCCGGGTCCCACAGCGAGACCTGGGCGCCGCGGAGGTGCAGCGCCGCGGCGACGTTGAGCGCCGGGGAGTCGCGGACGTCGTCGGTCAGCGGCTTGAACGCGGCCCCGATGACGGCGACGCGGCGGTTGAGCACCGATCCGCCGACGGCCTCGATCGCCATGTCGATGACCCGCTCGCGCTGCCCCATGTTGATCTCGTCGACCTGCTGCATGAAGCCGACGACCCGGCCGGCGCCGAGTTCGTTCGCGCGGTGCATGAGCGCGCGGATGTCCTTCGGCAGGCAGCCTCCGCCGAAGCCGAGGCCGGCGTTCAGGAACTTCCGGCCGATGCGGGCGTCGTGCCCGAGGGCGTCCGCGAGCGTCGACACGTCGGCACCGGTGATGGCGCACATCTCCGAGATCGCGTTGATGAACGAGATCTTGGTCGCGAGGAACGCGTTCGCGCTGACCTTGACGAGTTCCGCCGTGGCGAGGTCCGTGGTGATGACCGGGCACCCCTCGGCGATCGGTGCGGCGTAGACCTCGCGGATGACGGCGTCGGCCTCGGGCGAGGCGCCGCCCCAGACGAGCCGGTCCGGGTGCAGGGTGTCCTCGACGGCCTTGCCCTCGCGGAGGAACTCGGGGTTCCAGATGAGTTCCGCGTCGATGCCGGTGGGCGTGAACTCCCGGACGAGCTCGCGGAGGCGGGCTGCGGTGCCGACGGGGACGGTCGACTTGCCGACGATGAGGCCGGGGTGCGTGAGGTGCTCGGCGACGCCGCGGGTGGCTGCCTCGACGTACGCGAGGTTCGCGGCGTGCGAGCCGGCCTTCTGCGGGGTGCCGACGCAGACGAAGTGCACGTCGGCCGCGGCGACGGCCTCGGGGAGCGACGCCGTGAACCGGAGCTTGCCGCTCGCCACGTGCTTCGTGATGAGCTCGGGCAGCCCGGGCTCGAAGAACGGGACCTCGCCGGCGGTGAGGGCGGCGAGCTTCGCGGGGTCGACGTCCACGCCGATGGTCTCGAAGCCCATCTCGGCCATGGCGGCCGCGTGGGTGGCACCGAGGTAACCGGTGCCGATGACGCTGATGACGGGTGCGGGGCGGACGTCCGACGAGGACGTCGCGGATGCGGACGGGGTCTTCTTCTGAGCGGTCACTGCTCGACCTCCTGCAGGTCGTAGTCGATGTCGGTCCGCGCGATGCCCTCTCGGAAGGTCTCGAGGCTGTCGGCGCGGGAGTTGAGTCGCCAGTCGTTGGTGGTGCGGGCACCGTCGACGATCGTGGTGGCGGTCAGGCTGAAGTAGTTGAAACCGATGACGTCGGCGTTCGCGGGGTCCGCGAGAGCGTCGAAGAGCGACGAGATCCAGCGGGACTTCTGCGAGTCGGAGACGCTGCCGCCGGTCTCGGTGGCACCGATCTCGTTGAGGACGATGCCCTTGCCCGGGGCGATCTCGCGGAGTTGGGCGAGCGTGGCACCGAAGGTGTTCTCGAACGTCGGCTGCTCGGTGGCGTCGCGGTAGTAGCCGCTCATGCCGACCCAGTCCACGTACTCCGAGCCCGGGTAGTAGTTCCGCATGTAGTCGACGGTCTGGTACTTCGGGTTGCCGAGCTTGTCGATGCGCGACGGGGACCAGTCCCAGATGGCGTACTGGTTCGCGCCGTTGTCCTGGAACACCTTCCAGACGTGCTTCCACATCGCAACGTAGGAGCCGGCCGCGTTCTGCTGCTTCGTCGACTCGGACCAGTTGTACCACTGGCCGTTCATCTCGTGGTCGAAGCGGATCACGAGGGGCATCCCGTTCGCGGCGACGTCCTTCGCGTACTTCGTGAGGTAGGCGTCGAACTTCCCGGAGAGGATGTCCTCGTTCGTGTAGCCCGGCACGTACGGCTCGTCGTTGCCGGTCCTGGCGGGCACGGACTCCCACGTCATCATCGGCAGACGGCCGTTCGCCCACGAGCGCTGGACGGCGTTCGCGTTGAAGTCCTGGTCGAAGCCCTGGAAGAAGCCGACCATGTTCGTGGCCTTGCCGACCTCCTGGGAGACCTGGTCGTACTCGGACCAGTTGAACGGCGACTGCGCGGTGTAGAGGCCGTACCACCGGGACTGCTGCCCGAGGACCTGTGCCTTGCTCGGCGCGCTGACGGGCTCAGCGCCCGGGTCGGTGGAGGGCCCGGTGTTCGGGTTCGACGCGTTGCCGCCCGAGCCGGACCCGCCGGCGGACGCGCCGGAGCCGCCGGCGGAGGCGCCGCCGCCCGACGGACCGGACCCGCCGGCCGACGTGCCCGACCCGGACCCGCCGGACGAACCGGCCCCGTCGGAGCCGGAACCCGACCCGCTCGCGTTCGCCGAGCCTCCCGACCGACCCTTCGCGGCGCCGAGCTGCGACTGCAGCGAGGCGAGCTGTGCCTTGAGGTCGGCGATCTGGTCGCCACGCGACCCGGCCTTGGCGGTCGAGGAGTCGAGCTTGCCCTCGAGGGCCCAGATCTTCTCCTGGGCCGCGGTGAGCTTCGTCTGCAGCTCGGCGGCGGAGACCTGCTTCTTCGGCGGGGTGACGCCGAGGGCCTGGTGGACGGCGGTGGACACCGGGCCGGCCGGGGACACCCAGACCGTCCAGGTGATGAGGCCGAGGACGACCAGGATGGCGGTCGTGCCGACAGCGGTGAGTCGGGCGTGCTTGCTGGACTGGGCCCACCAGGCACCGGAGGAGCGGATGAGGTCAGACAATGAGGAACGCCTCCAGGGCGAAGATCGCGATGCCGATCAGGTACGGGATCGCGGCGTACGGGTTGTAGCGGCGGACCTTGGCCGGCTTCGCAGCCGCGCGGGTCGGCGTCGCCGAGCTGGTCGGGACCGCTGTGAGCGCGTGCTCGGGCGAGCGTCGGGTCGCGAGCACGGTCGCGGTCGAGTTGGTGGTCGCGTCCGCGCCGTCGTCGAAGTCAGTCCGGCGGGTGCTGGCGCCGGCGCCGAAGATCTCGTCGAACGCCCGGTCGGCCGCGGCCTGGTCGTCGGGGTACCGGAGCGCGTCGACCGGGCTGACCGGGGTCTGCGCCGCGAGCTGCTGCGGTTGCGCGGGGTCCTCCTCCATCGGCCCGCCGGCGTAGGCACCGGCACGGGTCCCCCAGCCGGACGCGTGCGCGAGGCGGAAGAAGCCGATGAGGCGGATTGGCATGAGGAAGAACGTCGACACGATGATGAACATCGGCAGGCGGAAGAAGTCGCTCGGCTTCTCGGAGAGGTGCCGGATCTGCCGGATCGCCATGCTCAGCACGCTCGACACGACCATGAGGGCCGCCACGTACACGAACCCGGTCGAGAAGCCGTACTGCTGCAGGATGCCCTGGTAGAGGTTCTCGCCCTGACCGGTCACCGCGCGGTAGATCCAGCCGGCGATGACGCCGAACAGCATGAACGGCAGGATGATGTCGGTCACGAAGAACAGCGCGAGGACCGGCGCGTGCCCGATCATCCACGGGAGCATCCGCAGCGTGTTGTACTGCGAGCCGCGGGCCCAGCGGAGCTGCTGCTTGAAGAGCTTCTTCACCTGGAGCGGGGCGTCCGTGTAGACCAGCGACGTGTACTGGTAGACGGTCCGGTACCCCTCCTTGAGCGTGAGGTTCGTCAACGTGCGGTCGTCGGAGACCTCGAGGAAGACGCCCATGAACTTCTCGTGCATGAACTTGTCCATGACGCGCACGAGGATGTTCCGGCGGAACGCGATCGTCCGGCCGGGGAGGCAGCCGATCTGCCCGAGGACGCTCTGCGCGGGCATCGAGTAGAGCGCGCGCGAGTTCTCCAGCCAGTCCGCCCAGCGGGTGATCCAGCTGCGGGTCGGCTCGAGGATGCGCTGCCGGGTGGTCACGCCGCCGACGGACTCGTCCGCGAACGGCTTGAGGAGCTCGGACAGCGTGCCGGGGGTCCACACGGTGTCGGAGTCGACGAGGATCGTGATGTCGCCGGTCGACATCTCGGTGCCGACCTTGACGGCGTTGCGCTTGCCCGGGATCGGCGTGTGGGTCCAGCGGACGAGCGGGGCGAACTCGTCGCACACCCCCTCGAGCGCTTCGTTCCGGGCGCCGTTGATGACGACGATGATCTCGCCGGGCTGCTGTTCGACCATGCGGCCGATGACGTCCCGGAAGAGGTCGAGCGGCTCGTCCACGACGGGGACGACGACGCTGGTGGTACCGGTGTAGGTGCCGGTGAAGGGGCGGTAGCGGGCGGACAGGACGACCTTGAGCAGCCAGAGCAACCAGATCACCGCGGAGTACACGGCGAACAGGTAGAACTCGGGGTGCCCTTCGACCATCTGCCGGATCTGCAGAATGAAGGTGAACATCGATCCCTGCTTCAACGTTCGAGGTGGGGATTCCGCTTCATCGAGGAACCAGTGGTCGGTTCGGGTGGAGCCATTGATGCAGAAACGTGACACCCCTCGCAACACGGCCCCCGTCCGGGGGTGTTACGGGCGCGTTACGGGGTACACGGTGGTCCGCCTCGGGGCGGACGAGCGTTGTCCCCACCAGTGCTGACAGCAATGCGGTGGACCGCTCCGCGTGACCGTCGCGTGCTCGCAGGGCCGACAGCCGGCCGGGAGGCGCGTGCCGACTCAGGCGACAATCCCCGATCAGCAGGGGGTTGTGTGGCGACCTGCCGCACCGTCGACCGTCACCCTGATGGTCATAGACACGACCACAGCCGGCGGCTCGTCGTGTGGGAGCGGTCCCATCTGCGGGGTACAGGCGCGGCGACAGTGGGGGACGGTTCCGGACACGTGGAATTCACTTTCGACGACGCGTCATCTCCGGACCGGACGCGTCACCCCGGGCGTGTCGAGGCGCGCTGGGCGGCGGCGGAGCGCGGCGGGCGCCGGGGTGCGCGGCGCGCAGCGCGCGCGAGTTGCATTCGCACAACCAAAGGCGGCTCGCGCCGCGGGGAATCCCGGTTCGCGGCGTCTTCGGTTGTGCGGCGGCGCGGTGGACGTGACCGGGCGACGGACGGGAGGCGCGGGGCGGCCCCGCCACGGGCCTCCCGTCCGCCCTGGCGCACGCCGGCGCTCACGCGGCGCGAGCTGCGTCCGCACAACCACAGGCGGCTCGCACCGCGGGGAACCGTGGTTCGCGGCGTCTTCGGTTGTGCGCCGGCGCTGCGACCGGGGTCAGGCGCCGTAGAACGCCCGCTCGAACACCTGACGGGCGCGCCGCGTGACCCCGAGGTAGTCCTCCTCGAGCCGCGTCGCCGAGCCCGGCGGGTACTCCATGAGCCGCGCCATCCCCTCGAGCTGGATGCGGTCGACGGGCAGCACGTCCGTAGTCTTCCCGGACCACAGCACCAGGGCGCTGCGGGCCCGGGAGGCGAACCGCCACGCGGCACCGAGCCGCTCGGCGTCGTCCGCCGCGACGAGTCCGGCCTCGGTCGCGGCCGCCAGGGCCTCGAGCGTCGAGGTCGTCCGGAGGCCCGGAACCGTGAGCGCGTGCTGGAGCTGCAGGAGCTGCACGAACCACTCCACGTCGCTCAGCGAGCCACGGCCGAGCTTGAGGTGCCGAGCGGGGTCCGCGCCACGCGGCAGCCGTTCGGACTCGACACGGGCCTTGATGCGGCGGACCTCGCGGACGGCGTGGTCGTCGATGCGCTCCGGGTAACGGGTGCGGTCGGCCAGGTGCTCGAAGTCACGGAGCAGCCCCGCGTCGCCCACGGCACCACGGGCACGGAGCAGCGCCTGCGCCTCCCACGTCAGGGACCAGCGGGCGTAGTAGGCGGCGTAGGAGTCGAGCGTGCGGACGAGCGGTCCGTTCTTCCCCTCGGGCCGCAGGTCCACGTCGAGTTCGAACGGGTGGATTGCGTCCTCGGTCAGCCGGCCGAGCTCGCGCACGATCGCCTGCGCCGCACGGGAGGCGACCTCGGACTCAGTTCCCTCCGCCACGCGGTACACGTAGAGGACGTCCGCGTCGGAGCCGAAGCCGAGCTCCCGACCGCCGTACCGGCCCATCGCGACGATGCCGAACTCGAGCCCCTCCGGCGCGTTCCGCCGGGCGAGCGTGAGTGCGCCGGCGAGGGTGGCCTCGGTGACGTCGGTCAACGCAGGTCCGAGGGCGTCGACGTCGAGCCACCCGAGCACCGCAGCCATGCCGAGCCGCAGGGTCTCCCGACGTCGAGCCGACCGCACGAGGGCAGCCGAGCCGTCGACGTCGTCCCCGTGCCGGGCCGTGGTCGCGGTCATCTCGGCGAGCAGCGACTCGATCGGCCTCGGCCGCAGGAGGGACTCGGGCTCGTCGAGCCACGCGACGGCCTCGGGGAAGCGTTCGAGCAGACCGGACAGGAACGCCGACTCGGACAGCACCGTGGTGAGCGAGTGCGCCGCCCCCGAGGAGTCGCGGAGCATCCGGAGGAACCAGCTCGACTCCCCCAGGGTGTCGCTGAGCCGCCGGAACGCCAGCAGCGCCCGGTCCGGCGCCGGCCCCTCGGCCATCCACCGCAGGAGCACCGGGAGCAGGTTCCGCTGGATCGTCGCGCGTCGACTCGTGCCCTGCGTGAGGGCACGGATGTGGCCTAGCGCTCCCGCCGCGTCCGCGAAGCCGATCGCGCCGAGGCGGTCGGCCGCCTGGTCGCTGGTCAGGACGATGTCGCCGTCGGTCGCAGCGACCGCCGACAGCAGCGGACGGTAGAACAGCCGCTCGTGGAGGCCACGGACCTCGAGCTTGACCGACCGCCAGCGTGTCTCCAGCGCGGCCGCCGAGGTCGCGAAGCCGCTCGCCCTCGCGAGGACGCGCAGCTCCTCTTCGTCGGAGGGCATCAGGTGCGTGCGCTGCAGCCGTCGGAGCTGGATGCGGTGCTCGAGCACGCGGAGCAGGGCGTAGTCCGGGCCGAAGCGTGCGGCCTCGGGCCGGCCGACGTACCCGGCGGCGGTGAGGGCCTCCATCGCGTCGAGGGTCGAGCGTTCGCGGACGCTCTCGTCGTCGCGGCCGTGCACGAGCTGCAGCAGCTGGACCGTGAACTCGACGTCCCGCAGCCCGCCGGGCCCGAGCTTGAGCTGACGGTCCACCTCGGCGTCGGGGATGTGCTCGGTGACGCGCTCCCGCATCCGCTGCACGGACTCGACGAACCCTGGACGGGTGGCGGAGTTCCACACGAAGGGGGCGACGGCGTCGGCGTAGCGCTGCCCGAGGTCCGCGGAGCCGGCGATCGGCCGCGCCTTGAGGAGCGCCTGGAACTCCCACTCCTTCGCCCAGCGCTGGTAGTAGGCAACGTGCGAGTCGAGCGTCCGGACGAGCGCGCCGTCCTTGCCCTCCGGTCGGAGGTTCGCGTCGACCTCCCACAGCGCGGGCTCGGCGGCGAGGTCGGTGATCGCGTGGGTCGCGGCCACGGCGAGACGGGTGGCGATGAGCACCGCACGATCGGTGCCGACGCCGGTGTCGGCCTCGTCGTCGCGCGTCGGTTCGGTCACGAAGATCACGTCGACGTCGCTGACGTAGTTGAGCTCGCGTGCGCCGGCCTTGCCCATCGCGATGACCGCGAGCGGGGTCGCCTCGACGTCCGCGGCCGGGAACGGCACCTCGCGCCGGGCGATGTCGACCGCGGCCTCGAGCGCCGCCCCCGCGAGGTCGGCGAGCCCGGCAGCCACGGCGGGGAACGCCTCGGTCGGGGCCTCGTGCAGAACATCGAAGAGGGCGATGTGCGCGAGGTGCCGCCGGTAGCGCACGCGGAGCCGGAGCCGGGCGTCCTCACCGGTGGCTCCGTCGACGGCGTCGAGCAGCGAGGCGGTGTAGGCCTCCTGCGTCCACGGGGGCGTCACGGGGTCGAACAGCAACGCGAGCTCGGCGGGACGACGGTGGAGGAACTCACCGAGCCCGACCGATGCCCCGAGCAGCCGGACCAGGCGCTCGGCCGCGGCACCGTCGGCGAGGACGGCACCGAGTTCCTCGGGCGCGCGCTCCGACAGGCGTTCGAGCAGCCGGAGGGCGCCGTCCGGGTCTGCGGTCGCACCCCACACGGCGGCCGGGTCGAACCCGGCCGGGCCCGCAGGAGCGGCCCCGCCGCCGACCGCGGCAGACCCGTTCCCCGCCTGGGGCAGGACCGGGCCGAACCGTGCCTCCAGGCCGGTGGTCCGCTCGAGGGCGGCGATCCGTTCGAGGCTCTCCGAGAGCTCGGCGAAGCCGAGCCTGGCGAGCTCGGACCGTGACGTCTTCGTCCGACCGGTCATGTGCGCTGGACTACAGGGCGCCGAGGTTCGTGTCGAGCTCGAACGGCGTCACCTGGTCGCGGTAGGCCTTCCACTCCTGCCGCTTGTTGAGCAGCACGAAGTTGAAGACCTGCTCGCCGAGGGTCTCCGCCACGAGCTCGGAGTCCTCCATGAGACCGAGCGCGTGGTCGAGGCTCGCCGGGAGCTGCTTGTAGCCGAGCGCGCGACGCTCCGAGTCCGAGAGGCTCCAGACGTTGTCCTCGGCCTCGGCGGGGAGCTCGTAGCCCTCGTCGATGCCCTTGAGCCCCGCCGCGAGGAGCAGCGAGTACGCCAGGTACGGGTTCGCCGCCGAGTCGATGCCGCGGTACTCGATGCGCGCGGACTGGCCCTTGTTCGGCTTGTACAGCGGGACGCGGACGAGGGCGGAGCGGTTGTTGTGCCCCCACGTCACGAACGACGGGGCCTCGTCACCGCCCCAGAGGCGCTTGTACGAGTTCACGAACTGGTTCGTGACCGCGGTGATCTCAGGCGCGTGGCGGAGGACGCCCGCGATGAAGTGCTTCGCGGTCTCGGAGAGCTGGTACTGGCCGCCGGCCTCGTAGAAGGCGTTCTGGTCACCCTCGAAGAGCGACACGTGCGTGTGCATGCCCGACCCGGGCTGGCCGGAGATCGGCTTCGGCATGAACGTGGCGTAGACGCCCTGCTCGATCGCGACCTCCTTCACGACCGTGCGGAAGGTCATGATGTTGTCCGCCATCGTCAGTGCGTCGGCGTAGCGGAGGTCGATCTCGTTCTGGCCGGGGCCGGCCTCGTGGTGGGAGAACTCCACCGAGATGCCGAGGTCTTCGAGCATGCGGACCGAGCGGCGGCGGAAGTCGTGCGCACTGCCACCGGGGACGTTGTCGAAGTAGCCGGCCTGGTCGACGGGCTGCGGGCCGCCGTCCTTCCAGTCGCGGCTCTTCAGGAGGTAGAACTCGATCTCCGGGTGCGTGTAGAACGTGAACCCGCGCTCGCTCGCCTTCGCCAGCGTCCGCTTGAGGACGTTGCGCGGATCGGCGACCGCGGGCTGCCCGTCCGGCGTCGTGATGTCGCAGAACATCCGCGCGGTCGGGTCGATCTCGCCGCGCCACGGGAGGATCTGGAACGTCGAGGGGTCCGGGTGCGCGAGCACGTCGGCCTCGTAGCTGCGGGTCAGGCCCTCGATCGCGGAGCCGTCGAAGCCGATGCCCTCGGCGAAGGCACCCTCGACCTCGGCCGGCGCGATCGCGACCGACTTGAGCGTCCCGATGACGTCGGTGAACCAGAGTCGGATGAACTTGATGCCGCGCTCCTCGATGGTGCGGAGCACGAAGTCCGTCTGCTTGTCCATTGACGCCCTTTCCGTGGAGCAGCTGGGATGCTCAGCCTATTGGTTCCCGGGTCAGTCTTCGTCGTCCCACCGCTCGTTGTTCGCCTTGATGCGGTCGAGGGCGTGCTGCGCCTCCTCACGCGTGTCGAACGGGCCGATGCGGTCGCGCTGCGGGGACTGCGGGCCCTGCTCCACCTCGTGCGTCTTCTCGTTGAACCACCACTGGGACTCGATGCGTTCGTCGCTCATGCCGCCACCGTACCCACGGGCGGGCGGCGGGGGCCGGGGTGGGGCGTTGCGTGGCGCGCGGGCTGTCGCTTCCGCGAAAGCGACAGTCCTCCGCGCGGTCGCGGCGAGATCTGTCGCCTTCGCGACAGCGACAGTCCTCCGCGCGGTTGCGGCGGGATCTGTCGCCCCCGCGGTGCGCCCCGCGCCCGACGCGACCGCCTGGAGGCCCGGTGCCGGTCCGCCGGGCGGCCTGCGGGCCTCCAGGCGGTCACCGCGCACCGCGTCGGCACCCGCGCGTCCTCGCCCGCGCACCGCGTCGGCACCCGCGCGTCCTCGCCCGCGCGCCCGGATAGAGTGGTCGGCATGCCCCGGGACGCACACGGACACCTGACCGCCGGCCGGATCTCCCCGCAGCGACCCGTCCCCAAGGACATCGAGCGGCCCGAGTACGTCGGCCGCGCCGAGCCCGACGAGCACGGCCACGGTGACACGTACACCGCCGAGGAGGTCGAGCGGATCCGGACCGCAGGACGCATCGCCTCGCAGGCGATCGACGCCGTCGGCGCAGCGATCCGTCCGGGCGTCACCACCGACGAGCTCGACCGGATCGCCCACGAGTTCGTCGTGTCGCACGGCGCCTACCCCTCGACGCTCGGCTACCGCGGGTACCCGAAGTCGCTGTGCTCGAGCCTCAACGAGGTCATCTGCCACGGGATCCCGGACGACACCGTGCTGCAGGAGGGCGACCTCGTCAACATCGACATCACCGCCTACAAGGACGGGATGCACGGCGACACGAACCGGACGTTCCTCGTCGGCGAGGCCGCCCCGGAGGTGCAGGACCTCGTCACCCGCACCGAGGAAGCCCTCCGCCGCGGAATCAAGGCCGTCGCTCCCGGGCGGCAGGTCAACGTCATCGGCCGCGCGATCGAGGCGTACGCGAAGCGCTTCGGCTACGGCGTCGTCCGCGACTACACCGGGCACGGGGTCGGACGGGCGTTCCACTCCGGGCTGATCATCCCCCACTACGACGCGCCCCACTACGACACCGTCATCGAGGAGGGCATGGTGTTCACGATCGAGCCGATGCTCACCCTCGGCGGGATCGAGGCGGACATCTGGTCGGACGACTGGACCGTCTCCACGCGCGACAAGTCGTGGACCGCGCAGTTCGAGCACACCCTCGTCGTCACCGAGCGCGGCGCCGAGCTCCTCACCGTCTCCTGACAGCCCCTGACCTCCCTACCGAAAGGCTCCTCATGACCACCCTCGCAGTCGGCGTCGACATCGGCGGTACGGGCATCAAGGGCGCGATCGTCGACGTCGCCACCGGCGAACTCCAGACCGACCGGATCAAGAAGGCCACGCCCGAGGGCGGCAAGCCGCACGACATCGTCGCGGTGGCGAAGTCGATCCTCGACGAGCTCGCGCCGGCAGCGGACGTCCCGGTGGGCGTGTGCTTCCCGGCGATCGTCCGCGACGGCAAGACCATGTCGGCGGCGAACGTGTCGAAGAAGTGGATCGGCTTCGAGGCCGAGGCGCTCTTCGAGAAGGAGCTCGGGCGGTCGATCCACTTCGTCAACGACGCCGACGCCGCCGGGTTCGCGGAGCAGCAGTTCGGCGCGGCGAAGGGCAAGGACGGCCTCGTCGTCGTCACGACCCTGGGCACCGGGATCGGCACGGCGCTCATCAACGACGGCGTGCTCATCGTGAACTCCGAGCTGGGGCACCTCGAGATCGACGGGCACGACGCCGAGACGAAGGCCTCGTTCGCCGCGAAGGAGCGGGACGACCTGTCCTGGAAGCACTGGGCGAAGCGCCTGCAGAAGTACTACTCGACGCTCGAGGCGCTGCTCTCCCCCGAGCTCTTCGTCGTGGGCGGCGGCGTGTCGAAGCACCACGAGGAGTTCCTGCCGCTGCTCGACCTGCAGGCGGGCATCATCCCCGCGACGCTCCGCAACAACGCGGGGATCATCGGCGCGGCGACGCTCGCTGCCCGGTCGCAGCCGCAGCAGTAGCGGCGGCAGCAGACACGCCAGCCGAACCGCGAAAGCGACATCGAACCACCCGCGCGGTCTGGTTCGATGTCGCCTTCGCGGTTCGGAGGGCGAGCGCACCGCTGGACCCCGTACGGGCGCGTCGCCCGGTAGACTGCTGGTGCGAACGGGTCGGTGAGACGGTCGCGTCACTCCCCCGGGAGTGCCGAGGAACGTCCGGGCTCCACAGAGCAGGGCGGTGGGTAACACCCACCCGGAGCAATCCGCGAGACAGTGCCACAGAAAGCAGACCGCCGGCGGCGACGTCGGTAAGGGTGAAACGGTGGTGTAAGAGACCACCAGGGGTCCGGGTGACCGGATCCGCTCGGTAAACCTCGCCCGGAGCAAGGTCAGACAGAGGACGTCGAGGCTGCTCGCCGAGTCCTCGGGTAGACCGCTGGAGGCCGACGGCAACGTCGGTCCGAGAGAGATGGCCGTCACCGCGAGAGCGGGACAGAACCCGGCGTACGGCCGGCCCGTTCGCACAGACGGGAGGCCCGGTGCCAGCTGGCACCGGGCCTCCCGTCGTCCGGGTGGCCGGGTCTACAGCCCCGACTCGGGCGTGCGCACGAGGATCGCGTCGCTGTCCGGGCAGAGCACGACGTCGTCCGGCGCCGCCGCACGGATCGTCTGCAGGTCGGAGTTCGTCAGGGTCACGCCGGAGGCCGTCGACACGCCACCCTGCAGGAGCGACGCGCCGAAGCCGTACCGGGCGCGCTGCCGGTCGTACAGCGCCAGGAGCTCCGCCGGCACCTTCGCGGCGACGTCGGCGCGGGACTGCACGGCGGAGGTCCGGTCGGCTTCGAGCCGAGCGATCTCGGTGTCCCGCTCGGCGACGAGTCCGGCGCGCGCGGCGTCGGCGTCGGCGAGTTGCGCCTCGATGTCCCCGACGCGGGCGCGGAGGCCGTCGAGCTGCTCCATGACCTCGAGTTCGCTCGTCTCGAGGTCGCCGATGCGCCGCTGCAGCGAGTCGAGTTCGCTCTGCAGGCCGGCGGCGTCCTTCGCGTTCGCGACGTTCTGCAGGAGCGTGGTGTCGCGCTCGACCCGTGCCTGCGCGATCGCCGTGTCCGACTCGAGGCGTGCGAGTTCACGCTCGGCGTCCTCGACGAGGCCGGTCGCCGCGGCGAGTTCGCCACGGAGCTTCGCCGCCTTCGTGCTGAGCTCGGTGAGCTGGTCGCCCTTGCGGAGCGCGGTGATGCGGTGCTCGATGCGGGTCACGTCGTTGTCGAGTCGCTGGACGTCGAGGAGGATGGCCTGGTCCTCGGGTGCTGCCTTCACGGTCAGGCTCCTTCTGCTTCGGTGGTGGGTCCGGCCGCGGCCCCGTCGGGCCCGGCAGCCGGCAGGACGGCGAAGTCCCACGGGTCGGTCCGGAGGTCGCTCACGGTCACCCGGACCCCCGCGGCGGCGGCGAGCTCCGACGCGGCGACGTCGAGCCAGAGCCACTCGGTGGCCCAGTGGGACGTGTCGATGAGCGCGGGGCCCAGGGCGAGCTGTGCCTGCTCGCGGAACTCGGACGCCGGGTGGTGACGGAGGTCGCTCGTGACGTAGACGTCGGCGCCGAGGACGGCGGGGTGCCCGAGCAGCGAATCGCCCGCGCCGGCGCAGAGCGCGACGGTCCGGACCGGGTCGTCGTACCCGCCGGACACGCGGACGCCCGTGGCGGTCCCCGGCAAGAAGTCGACGAGGGTCCGGGCGAGGGCGCCGAGCGTGGTGGGCTCAGCGAGCGTGCCGACGCGACCGATCCCCGTCGCGGGGTCGGCTCCGGGGTCGATCGGTCGTTGGTCGGTCAGACCGAGGCGGTCGGCGAGCACGGCGGACGTGCCGGTGGTCACGACGTCGGCGTTGGTGTGGGCGGCCAGGAGTCCGGCGCCACCGCGGACGAGGGTCGCGAGGACGGCACCCTTGTACGTCGACTCGGCGATGGTCGTGACACCGCGGAGCAGCAGCGGGTGGTGCGTCAAGAGCAGGTCCGCCCCGAGCGCCACGGTCTCCGCGGCGATCGCGGGGACGGCGTCGACGGCGAGGTGCACGTGCTGCACGTCGGCATCCGGATCGCCGGCGACGAGGCCGACCGCGTCCCACGACTCCGCCCCGGCGGACGGCCACAGCTGCTCGACGACGTCCTGGATCTCGCGGAGCTTCGGCATCCCGTCAGTCTACCGAGCCGACCACACGCACCACGTCGGCCGTGCGGCCCGGGCGATCCGTGCCTCCAGGCCGCACTTCAGGCGCGTCCGAGCGCCCGCAGGATGCGGGCGACGAGCCGCTGCCACCAGCCGGTGTGCTGTTCCTGCTCGCGCTCCTGCGGAGCGGCTTCCGCCGTCGGCTCCGCGTCGACCGGGCGAGCCGCCTCGGGGAGCACGACCGGCGTGCTCGCGGTGGCGCCGACGTGCGCGGTGAGCGCGGCGGCGAACGCCTGGCGGTCGATGACGGTGGGTCCGGTGGCGGGCTGGACGAGCGGCGTCGGTCGCGTGTTCGCGGACACCGGCGTGACGGCCAGGAGGCCCGGTGCGGGTCGGACGGGTTCGTCGCGGTCGGCGACGGGTTCCGGTGCACGCTCGGGCTCGACCAGTGCCGGGGTCGCGGTCGGCGCTGCGACGGTCGCGACCGTGGTCGCGGCCGCCGGTACGGGTCCTGCGACGGTGCGGACCGGGGCGGTCGCCGCGCGGCGGGCTGCGGCGCGCTCGCGGCGGTCCGCCTCGACGGCGGCATCGGAGAGGAGGTCGGCGAAGACCGTGCGGGCGAATGTACGGGCGGCGCGCACCTCGGGGTCGTCGAGGTCGGCGACGGTGGCCTCCCACGCGGCGAGGCGCGCGAGGTCCTCGTCACGGCGGCGGACCTCGTCCTCGAGCAGGACGATGCGTTCGATCGTGGGCCGTCCGGTGGCGGGGCCGACCTCGATCGCGAGGTCCTCGATGCGGAGGGCGAGGCGCGCCGGGGGCTCCGGGAACGACGGGGCGCACGCAGCGTGGCGGGCGCGGTCGCGCGGGCGGCGGAAGGCCTCGGCGGCGGTGTCGGGGGCCGCGACGGCGGTGTCGTCAGCGTCGGTGCGCTCGTCGCTGTGGTCGATCGCCGGCTCGGCGGTCGGGGTGGTCAGCGTCGCGGCGTCCGGTCGCTGCACGGGACCGGTGACCGGCGGGACGACGAGGTCCGCCAGGTACGGTGCGCGCGTGGCCGGGGCGTCACGGAGCCACTCCTCGAGCTCGCGACCGAAGGGGTCGACGAGGGGGGTGCGTGCACCGGACTGCGTCTCCATGCCCGAACCGTAAATATCGGAGGCGGAGAACCGTGGGAGATCCGCGGAGTGTCGCGAGATCCGCTGCCATGTCACCCGGACGTGAGCGGCGTGTCGCGCCGGACGGCCCGGTGCGGCCTCAGTCCGGCCGGTCGATCGTCCCGAGCAGGGCCCGTCCGGCCTCCCATTCACCGACGCCGGCGGCGACGTTGACGTGCTGCGCCGCGCCGATCCGGTGGACCGTCGCGCCGAGCGTCGAGGCGAACGCGAGTGCCCGGTCGGCTGCGCAGTACGGGTCGTCGTCGCTGACGACGAGGTGCACGTTGCCGAACGCGGAGCGGTGCGCCGGTGCCGTGAACCCGCTTGCCTCCGGGGGGAAGCCGGGTGCCTCCGGGTCCGGCGGTGCGACGAGGAGCGCTCCCGCGACGGGGGCGGCACCGCCGGTGCGTCGCTCGCGGTCGCGGCGCGCGGGATCGGAGAGCCACCGTGCGGCGGCGAGGACGCCGAGACTGTGCGCGACGAGGACCGGCGGCCCGTCCGCCGGGTCGAGTGACGCGACCGCGGACGTGATCGCCGCCTGCCAGTCCTCGGGGTCCGGGTGGGACCACGACGCCGGGGCGATCCGGACCACCCGTCCGTCCGCGGCCTCGCGGTCCGCCTGCCACCGGGACTGCCAGTGTTCGGGGTCGGAGTTCCAGATGCCGGGCACGATCACCCACGGTCGCGGTCGCTGCACGGGAGCAGCGTAGCGGTCGGCTCGGCACGGGGCAGATGGGCCGGTCGGCCGCGTCGGGTCGACACTGGCGTCGTCCAGCCGGTCCGGCCGGGGACGGCCGTCTGCGTCAGCACTGGAGGCCGTCTGCGTCAGCGCTGGAGGGTGTCGCGCGTCAGCGCTGCAGGGTGTCGCGCAGGCGCTCCCGTGTCAGCGCTGCAGGGTGTCGCGCGGGTACTCGCCGAAACGCCGGGCGTAGGCGGCGCTGAACCGACCGAGGTGCGCGAAGCCCCAGCGCACGGCGACGGACGCCACGGTCGTCTCGCCGGGGCGGCCGCGCTCCAGTTCGTCGTGGATCCGGTCGAGTCGGATGCCGCGCAGCATCGCGTTCGGCGCCGTGCCGACCTGGCGTTGGAACGCCTGCTGGAGCCCGCGCACGCTGAGACCCACCCGCTCGGCGACGTCCGTCGTGGTGATCGGGGTGTGCGCCGACGCGTGCATGTACTCGATGGCGGTGCGCACCCGTCCGGTCGCGCCCTGGGGCAGGAGCACCTCTGGAGCGAGGACCGTGTGCGGGAAGGTGCGGAGGAGGACGTGCGCGGTCTCGCGAGTGGTCTCCGCCAGGGCGAGGCCCGAGAGCGGTGCCGGCCCGAGGACGATGCGGGCGGCGCGCTGCACGTGCGCGTTCCAGGCCCGGAGGTCCGCGGGGTCCGGGGTCCGTGCGTGGTCGAACACGAGCGGCCCCGGCTGGACCCCGTGCACCTCGGCGGCGACGCCCTCGAGGTACGCGCGGTCGAACTGCACGAGGCTCTGACGGAGGTCGGCGAGGTCGAACACGAAGGGCCGCCCGGACGGGAACATCATCGGCGTCCGCGGTCCGAAGGCCACCTCGTCGCGATCGATGTCGACGCGGCCGCCGCCCTCCGCGGTCCACATCACGACGTACTCGTCCCGGACTTCGACCTCGCCGCGCATCCGCCCGTCGAAGCGGGTGGACCGGAAGGTCATCGTGTCGTCACCGACGACCTTGAAGCGGTACCCGAACACCCGGTCGGTCCGGTCGGCAGCGAACCCCGCGCCCTCGTAGGCGTCCTGGTACATCCGGACGGCCTCGTCCGGATCGGTGCCGGACACGTCGAAGGTCGACCGGGGATCGCGGTCGGCCCGTGCGTCTGCGGCGGCGGCGGTGCTCATCGTCCGAAGCGTCGCACGACGGGTCGCGCATCGGGCAATCGGTGTCCGCTCCGTGCGGGAAACGGCCCGACGAGTGCGGTCCGTGGATCAGTCGAGCGAGCCTCAGTCGTGCCGGGCGCGCTGGAGCGACCAGCGGTTCCGTTCGTCCACCCGGTCGTAGCGGAGGTCGTCGACGACCATCTTCACCAGCGCGAGCCCACGCCCGCTCTCGGCGAGGTCGTCCGGCAGCTCGGCCGCCCCCGGGTCGACGCCTGCCGGGGCCCCGTCGTCGCTCACCACGGCGGCGTACCCGTCGGACGAGCACGAGAGGTCCACCCGGCACGCGAGCTGCCGCCCGCGGCCCGCGTGCTCGATCACGTTCGACGTCAGCTCGACGAGCGCGAGTTCGAGCGCCATCCGGTCCTCCGCGGACACCGACGGCTCAGCCTGCCACACGCGCGCCAGGAACTCGTGCACCGCGGTGACGTCGTCCGGCGGGCAGTCCAACTCGACGCGGTGCGCGCCGGTCGCGGTGGTCACAGCCAGTCGGACACCGCGGCGTCCCCGTTGGGGTACGTCCGCAGGATCTTGTCGATGTTGCTCAGCTTGAGGACCATCTGCACCTGCTCCGACGGTGCGGCGATGCGGAGGTCTCCCCCGGCCTGGCGTGCGGTCTTGAGCGACCCGACCAGGGCGCCGAGGCCCGACGAGTCCATGAAGTCGACCCCGGACAGCTCGACCGCGAGGTTCGCGCGCCCGCCTCCGACGACCTCGGCCACCCGCTCGCGGAAGGTCGGAGCGGAGACCATGTTGAGTCGGCCGCTGCACTCCAGGACGGCTGTGTTCGCTGATGCCTCGTGTACGACGATGTCCATCCGGTGCGCTCCCCTTCGGTTCGTGCTCGCAACCTACCGCGTCGAACCTACCGGGCAACCCGGGTCGTGCGTCGCCACCGGCACGGCGCGTGGGCATGCTCGCCCGGCGCACGAGCGTGCCGACCACCGGTCACGCGTCGACCCGGGCCCGGCGCGTGGCGACCAGCTGCACGACGACCGCCGCGGCCATGAGGACCGCCATGACCGACCCCATCGCCAGCGCGGTGCCCCCGAGCGCACCGGCGAGCGGTGTCCCGAGCCCGCCGAGGCCGAAGGTCAAGCCACCCTGGAGCGCCGCTGCGGTCCCCGGGTGTGCCGCCCCGACGTGCTGCGTCCGTGTGATTGCGGCGGGGAGCACGAAGCCCCACGCCCCGGTCACCACGGCGAGCGAACACCACACCGGGACCGGCCCGAGACCGAGCAGCGCCGACGTGAGGACCCCCAGCGCGCCGAGTGTCCCGACCGCCAGACCGAAGGAGAGCAACCCGTCCTCGGACCACCGCCCGACGACTCGCCGGAACACCAGCGTCGTCACGATCATCATCGAGGCGTTCGTGGCGAAGACGAGCGTGTACAGGCCCTCGCTGAACCCGTACTGGGTCTGGAACACGAACGAGCTGGTGGCGATGTACGCGAAGAACCCGATCGTCGACAGCACCCCGGTGAGCACGTAGGCGCGGAACCGTCCGATCGCCAGGAGCTGCCGGATCCGGTCCCGGTTCGCGGCGAACCCGACGCCGCCGCGACGCTGTCCCGGCAGGGTCTCGTGGAACCGCAGGACGACGAACACGAAGAACACCACTCCGAGCGCCGCGAGCACCACGAACATGAGCCGCCAGCTCGCGACCGTCAGCACGGCTCCCCCGGCCAGCGGCGCGACCACGGGGCCGATCGCGTTGATGGCCGCGAGGGTGCCGAACACCTTCGCCATCCGCGGTCCGTCCGTCACGTCGGACACCATCGCCCGTCCTGCAACCGCACCGGCTGCCCCCGCGAGTCCCTGGAGCACGCGCGCGATGACGAGTGTCACGGCGTCCGGGGCGAGTGCGCAGCCGACCGACGCGAGGGCGAACACCGCGGTGCCGACGAGCATCAGCGGCCGACGTCCGATCCCGTCGCTCACCGGGCCCGCGAGCAGCTGCCCGACGGCGAACGCGACGAGGAACGCCGTCAACGAGAGCTGTACGGCTCCGGGGGTCGTCGCGAGGTCACGGGCGATCGCCGGGAGCGCGGGGATGTACATGTCCGTGGCGAACGGCGACACCCCGACGATGAGGGCGAGCGGCACGATCGGCGGCAGGGCTCCCCGCTGGGTGGTCGTTAGTTCCGCGCCGCGCTCCGTCGTCACCCGGCCCACGCTACGCCGCCTCGAATCGATTCGACAAGGAGATCGGCTGACGAAACGCGCGCGTTTCGACACAGCACGCGTCGTTCGACGGGTGGGACGTCGGAACGCGCGCGTTTCGTGCTCCAGCGTCAGTCTGGAGGACCGGTGCCGGTCCGCCGGGCGCACGCCGCGCCTCCAGGCGGTCGCCCGGGCGCCGGAGCGCGCCGCGTTGACGAAACGCGCGCGTTCCGACACCACGCACGGTGAACACGACGAAACGCGCGTCGTTCGACGGGTGGGACGTCGGAACGCGCGCGTTTCGTGCTCCAGCGTCAGCCTGGAGGACCGGTGCCGGTCCGCCGGGCGCACGCCGCGCCTCCAGGCGGTCGCCCGGGCGCCGGAGCGCGCCGCGTTGACG